>JAZBOT010000099.1:0-27483 GCA_036351295.1 Gammaproteobacteria bacterium
TCGGCCGGCCGGTCGAACGGCTCGCCCGCGCCGGCCGGCGCAGCGAACAGGGCTGCGGTCAGCAGACCGGCCGCGAGGCCCCGCAGCCATACCTTTAGTTGAGCCAAACCATACTCCGAATCCGTTCGGTCATGCTGTTGCGTCAGGTTATGTAGCCTATCCCAGATACACGGCCGGCGGAAGTGAAGCTGCGCACAGTTGGGCGCAGGCAGACCATGCGCGACATTCAGTGGCCAAGTGTCTACCATTTGGCCAGTATGTGCGGCCGTCATTCACTGTAGCCTCTACGATATGCAACCCGGCCTGATTCCGTTGACGCATTTCTGGCACCCCCGCCACTGGCTGACCTGGCTGGGGCTGGGCATGCTGCGGCTGCTGGTCATGCTGCCGCAGCGCGCGCGCATGGCAACCGGACGCTGGCTGGGGCGGCGCGCCTGCGCACTCCTCGACAGCCGGCGCAAGATCGTCGCCACCAATATCGGCCTGTGCTTCCCGGAGCTGGACGCCGCGGAGCAGGCGCAACGGGTGCGTGAGCATTTCGAGTCGTTGGGCATGGGAGTCATCGAACTTGGCATGGCGTGGTGGTGCAGTGCTGCCGAACTCGCTGCGCTAACGCAGATCGACGGTTTTGAGCATGTCCAGGCGGGGCTGGCGCGGGAGCGCGGCGTGCTGGTGCACAGCGGGCACTTTGCGGCCATCGAAGTATCCGGGGTGGTCATCGCGCCGCTGGTCCCGCCGATGGCGGCTATGTACCGCCCCAGCAAAAACACGCTGAATGATCAGATCATGCGGCGTTGCCGCGGCCGCTCAGTGCCGCAACTGATCGCCAAGACCGGCATCAAGCAACTGCTGCGCGTGCTCAGGCAGAACCGCATGGTATGGTACGCAGCGGATCAGGCCTACAACCGCAAGGGCACCGTGGTGGTGCCGTTTTTCGGCGAACCCGCCACAACCAATACCTCGGTCAGTCAGATCGCGCGGGTCAGCAAGGCCGCCATAGTGCCATTTCACTCCATGCGCCTGCCGGACGCTTCGGGTTACCGCATCCGCTTCTGGCCGGCGCTTGAGGATTTTCCCAGCGGCGATGAAGCGGCCGATGCCGAGCGCCTGAATCAGCTGCTGGAGGAGCAGATTCGCCTGGCACCGGCGCAGTACTATTGGGTGCATCGGCGCTTCAAGGGGCGCCCGGCGCCGTACCCGGACCCGTACAAGCAGCCGGGTTAGCCGGGCGGCCGGGGCGCCGGTCGCTGCAGGTTGGCCGCGTGGCTCTGCAGCAATAGCTGCCATTGCTCACCGGTAAGGGCCGCCCCCGTCCGGGCACTCAGCTTGTAAAGGGAGCGCTGCAGGCGCTTGAGATTGCCCAGCAGCGGCCCGCCCAGCCCGGTGGTGCCACCCCGGTCCCAGTCCAACACAAATACGTCACCCGCGTCGTTCAGCTGAATGTTGAAGGCATTTAAATCGGCGTGCAGAAAGGCATGGGCATGAAAGCGTCCGATACAGGCCCCGACGGCGGCCCAGTCGGCATCGCTCAGGTCACCGGCTATAAATCTTTCGGCCAGCGAGGTCACATTGGGCAGCCGCTCGGTGATCAGATCGGCACGATAGAACACCTTGCCCCGGACGACGTGCGCAGCCACCGGCGCGGGCACCGGTAAGCCGAGTTCGCGCATGTACCACAGCAGATCCCATTCACGCACCGAGCGGGTGCGGCGCATGCCGGTATACACATACTGGTCGGTGAGGACGGCACCTGCGAGGCCGCCGCGGTAATAGTGACGGATGGCCCAGTGGTCAGCACCGTGCTGCACGAACAACACCGGGGCGCGGCCGCCTGTGGCTGCAGGCTGCGAGCGCTGGGCCGCGGGCCAGTGGGCCGCGGCGAACCACTCGGGACCTATCTCGCTGACTCTGGCGGCGTCATAAACAATGAAACTGGTGCCGGCTTCGCGTTCTGCTCTCACTGGGTTCCTGTCTTCTGCGGGTTAGCGCTGTTGTGGCGGCCCACTGGATTATCCGCGTAACTACGCTACCACCGCAACGGACTACGGCCGCCGGGTCCAGAGGCAATGGGTATAGCTGAACCGGCTGTTCAGGTAGTCGAGCGCCGCCGGCGTAAGGCCTTCGGTCATCCAGTCCTGACGCCCGATCACATAGCGCACCTGTTGCTGTTCCAGCTGCTGGATGAACGCTTCACCAAACGGATGCTCGCCCGTAATGACCTCCAGCAGCTCACTGATGCCGGGCATCGCGACCCAGTAAAACCCGATATTGCGATTGAACACATAGCCCCCGCAGGTCGACCAGATCACGCCCACTGCCTCGTCGCGATCGGTAAGGCCGACAAATTTCTCGGTGAATGCAAGCTGCTCCGTGAGCAGGCGCGTGGGGGTAAACGTCGCATTGGCAAGCGGGTACCACAGCATGGCCGCGGCCGCGGCCGCGGCGCCCAACCCGGTCACTACGGCGCCGGCACCCTGCAACCGCCGGGTGAGCCAGCCGGCCGCGGCAGTCAGGCCCACCGCGGCGAACACTGACAGCAGCGGCAGGAATATCAGAAAAAACTGCGAGAACAAATTCGCGACCCAGCCAGCCGATGTGCCCACCGTCGCTAGCAGAAACAAGGCCCCCGCCCGGCGCGAACCCGGTTCCTGACCGGCCACCCGCGGCCACCACAGCGCCACACCGAGCAGCGTCGCCAGCACAAACGGCAGCTGGTACTGCAGGAAGAACACGGCGTATTCAACGGCCAGCCCGGCTTCCCGGATGGCATAGGCCGACTGGTCACCGACTGACCAGTAGTAGGTGAGCTGCACGGCAAACAGGAAGTTGTAGTAGAAAAAGTCGGCCAGACTGTCAGTGAAGTAAAAGTACGCCAGAAACGGCGTCGCGGTTAGCGCCAGCCCCAGCGCCATACCCGCCATGTCGCGCCACCAGTCACGCGCCGGCATGCCCAGCGTGACGGGCGCGATGAGATAGTAGACCACGACAAAAAACGGCCCGATGCCGGCCTTGGCGTTGGTCAGGATAGCCAGCGTAAACAGCACGCCACCGGCCACTGCGCGCCGCCAGCTGCCGCGCTGCTGATTGCGCAACATCAGGTACAGGCCGGCAATCCAGAACAGGCTTTGCAGCACATCCGGGCGCGCCTCCACGCCCTTGTTCTGCAAAAAATACAGCGACGCAAAGACCGTCACGGCCAGCAGGCTGGTCAACCTGGACAGCTGCAGTTCCCGGGCGATGCGCCAGGTGAGGCCCAGCACGGCCAGCATCGCGATGAAACTCGCGCTGCGCGCAACGAACAACAGCCGCAGCGATGGCGCCGGATCGGTCAAAAAAATGAGCGCGCCATTCATCAGGTTATAGAATGGCCCGTGATGATCCCAGAAGTCGCGATACAGAATCTCACCCTGGGCTATCGTCCAGGCGATGTGCGCGTGCTGCATCTCATCCGGATTAAACGGCTTGTTGACCAGCCGCAACCCCATCAGCGTGAGGTTGATGACAATGAACAGGACCATGGCAAGCCCGGCCAGCCGCTCGCCGCGCAGCACCTTCATCGGGTCGGCATATACGCTGGCGCTGGCCTCGGGCTCACTTGCTGTCACTTGACTGATGTCCCACGCTGATTCGTCGCCATCCGCTGGTATCTGCATCATCCGCCTGTCGGCACTGGGCGACTGTTGCCACGTGCTGCCTGCGCTGCACACGCTCCGCAAGGCGTTCCCCGCTGCGCCCATCACCTGGCTTATCGGCGCAACCGAGTATCGTCTGGTCGCGGGAATGGACGGCGTCGAGTTTATCACCTTCGACAAGGCCGCCGGCTGGCGCGGCCTTTGGGAGCTGCGGCGCCGGCTGCGGGGCCGCCGGTTTCCGGTACTGCTGCACATGCACGCCTCGCTGCGCGCCAACATGGTCAGCAGCGTGGTTGCTGCGCAGCGCCGGGTCGGCTTCGACCGCGCGCGCGCGCGCGACTATCAGTGGCTGTTCAGCACCGAGCGCATCGCGGCGCAACCCCGCGCGCACGTCTGCGACGGCATGCTGAGCTTCGCGGCGCACCTCGGCGCCACCGAACCGGTGATCGACTGGGCCATACCCCTGCCGGCCGCGGCACGGCAGTTTGTGGCCGATGCCGTGGGCCCCGCGGGTCGCGTCTGTGTTATCAGCCCCTGCAGCAGCCAGCGGGCTCGTAATTACCGCGACTGGAGCGCGGACCGCTATGTGGCGGTGGTCAATCAGCTGCAGCAAAACTACGGCGCGACGGTGGTACTGACGGGGTCGGCAACGGCTATCGAACGGCGTTATGCCGATGCCATACAGGCCGGCGCCGCAGCGCCGGTGATCGACCTTATCGGCAAGACCTCGATCAAACAGTGGGCCGCGCTGCTGGCGGCAGCCGACCTGGTGATCTGTCCGGACTCCGGCCCGGTGCATGTCGCCACTGCCTTTGGCACGCCGGTAATCGGCTTGTATGCCACCTCTAACCCGGCCCGCACAGGCCCGTATCGCGACCCGCTGCAACTGACCGTCAACCGTTACCCCGACGCCGTGCGTGCAGAGTTCAAGTGTGCCGTGGAGGATATCCGCTGGGGCCAGCGCGTCCGCAACCCCGACGCTATGGCCCTGATTACGGTCGAGGACGTCATGCACCGCGTGGCGCGGGCCTGGGATGAGCCGGCGGCTACCCCCACATGAGCCGCTATTTGAGGGTATAGGTCGCGCTGCAGTAGGGGCAGGTAACGGTTTCGCCGCGGGCCAGCGGCAGATAAACCCGCGGATGCGAGTTCCACAAGTACATGCCGGGCATCGGGCAGGACAACGGCAGGTCGGCCGCCGTCACATCGTAGTGATGTTCTGCATTGGGCTGGATCAGGTCGAGCTTGTTGTCAGCATTGCCGGGCACGGTTGACGCTCGCAATAGTAGGTCGTGGGACGGCGAGCATTATAGCAGCGGCGGCTGTCAGGACACGGCCGCCCCGAGAAATTTCTCCCATTGGGCGGCAACCAGCGCGCGTTCCACACGAAACTCGCCAGCCGCCACGAGGCGGTTCTCACCGCCCAGTGCCCGCACGTGCATGACCTGACGGTACGCCCGGTAGGCGTCAGCCAGTGCTTCTGCAGTGGCTGCATCAAGGAGACCCGCGACGGCCAGCGCTTCCAGTTGCCGGATATTGTCCGTCCATTCCAGCAATGCGGCGCAATCGGGCGCGTGGCGCAGCACCAGGTATTGCACCAGGAATTCGAGATCAATCAGCCCGCCGGCGCCCTGCTTGATGTCGAACTCATCCGCCCCCCCGGTCACCAGCTCCGCCCGCATCCGGCGCCGCATCTTGATCACCTCGGCACGCAAGGTGTCGCGCCGTACGTAAGCCACCAGCGCCGTCGCGCGCAGCGCCGTAAACCCGTCCCGGACGGCCGTATCGCCGGCGACCACCCGCGCCCGCAACAGCGCCTGATGTTCCCAGGTCCAGGCCTCCTCCCGCTGATACCGGTCAAGCGCAGTGAGGCTGGTTACCAGCAGCCCCGAGTTGCCGCTCGGGCGCAACCGGGTATCAACTTCATAGAGCGGCCCGGTCGGCGTGGTCATCGTCAGGATATGCGTGATGCGCCGCGCGAGACGCGCAAAGTACACGGGGTTTTCGAGCGGCTGCGGCCCGTCGGTCTGCTCCGCGGTGCCGGTCGAATCATGCAGGAAGACGATGTCGAGGTCGGAGCCATAGCCAAGCTCGAGCCCGCCCAGCTTGCCATAGCCGGCAATGCCGAAGCCGGCTCGCCGGCGCACACCGTCTGCCACGCAATACGGCTGACCGTGACGGGCGCTGAGCTCATATTCCGCGAGCCGCAGCGCTTCTTCGAGCACCAGTTCGGCAATGTCGGTGAGCCGGTCGCTGACCTTCATCAGCGGCAGCAGGCCATTGAGGTCCGCGACGGCAACCCGGAACACGGCCGCCTGCTGGAAATTCCGCACCGCTTCAAAGCGCTGCTCGCTGTCGTCCGGCGCGACCGCATCGACCCGCTGCCGCAGGTCAGCCTGAAACTCGGCACGTGCCGGCACGGCCTGCACGATGCGGGAATCCAGCAACTCGTCCAGCAGCAGCGGATGCGCAGCCACCTGCTTGGCCAGAAACTCGCTGCTGGCGCTCAGGCGCACCAGCCGCGCCAGTGCGGGCTGGTTCTCGTTGAGCAGGGCCACATACGCTGACCGCCGGCCGATTGATTCAACAATGCGCAGCATGCCTTCCAGCGCCTGCAGCCCGCGGGCACCCTGCGCACCGCATTCCACCAGCAGCGCCGGGATCAGGCGTTGCAGCCGCTGGCGACCCACTTCATCCATGCGCTGATACAGGGTGCTGCTGCACAGTGTGGTGACCTTGTCGAGCGCCGTGTCCGGGTCGGCAAAACTCTGTTCGGCCAGCTGGCGCCAGCTGCCGCGCGCGGCACCCGCCGACGGGGCTGGCGCGCCCTCGCGCTCGTGATGCAGGATGCGGTCAAAATCCTGACGGACCACCTGTCGGTGCGCATTCAGCTTGGCGTATAACGCGTCCCAGCTCGCACAGCCCATCGCATGTGTCAGCCGGGCGCGCTCGAGCGGGTCGCTGGGCAGCTCATGGGTCTGCCGGTCCGCGATGAACTGCAGGCGGTTTTCAACGTCCCGCAGATAGCAGTAGGCGGCGCGCAATTCGGCGACCGTGGCCGGCGGCATCAGCCCGGCGTCACCCAGCGCCGCCAGCGCTGTCAGCAAGCTGCGCTCACGCAGCTCAGGCAGGGTGCCGCCGCGCACCAGCTGCAGCGTCTGCACGATAAACTCGATTTCACGTATGCCGCCCGGGCCCAGCTTGATGTTGTCGCGATTCTCGGCGGCGCGCTCTTCACGCTCGATCATCGCCTTCATTTCCCGCAGCGATGCAAACACTCCAAAATCGAGATACCGCCGGTAAACGAAGGGCCGCAGGATCTGGCTGTAGAGCTCGGCGGCGCCCGGCCAGGCGTTGACCGCCCGCGCTTTGACCCAGGCGTAGCGCTCCCAGTCGCGGCCCTGCTGCAGCAGGTAGTCTTCAAAAGCCCCGATGCTGCAAACCAGCGGTCCGCTGTCACCAAACGGCCGCAGCCGCGCATCGACCCGGTAAACGAAACCGTCGGCCGTGCGCTGCGTCAGTAGCTGAATAAACCGCTGCGCGACCCGCTGAAAAAACTCATGGTGGCTGATGGCGCGCGGTCCGTCGGTATCCCCTGCGCCCTGATACAAAAACACCAGGTCGATGTCGGACGAAAAATTCAGCTCGCCACCGCCGAGCTTGCCCATCGCCATGACCAGCAACGAGTTGGGGTTACCGGCGGCGTCCCGCGGCAGCCCGCAGCGCTGCGCCACCAGTGCCGTCGCGTATTCCAGGCCGGCGTTAATGCAGGCGTCCGCCAGTTGCGACAGCTCGGCCAGCGTGGTGCCGGTGTCCGACCACCCGGCGAGGTCCCGCACCACGATACGCAGCAACTCCCGATGGCGATAGCGCCTGAGCGCGCGCATGAATTCTTTCTCGGTCAGTGCGGCCAGCTCCGCCGCGGGTAACCCAGCCAGATACTCGCCGCCGGCTACCGGACGGTGGAGCCGCCCGCTGGTGACCAGCGCTACATATAAATCGGGGTAGCGCGTCACCACGGCGGTGGCATACTCGCTGCATACCAGCGCCCGCTCGAGGCCGGCAGCCGCCGCCGCGTCAGCGGCAACTACGGTCTGCAGCTCCCCGTGATCCCGCAGCTTGTCCACGGCGAGGCCGACCGCGTCGCGCAGTTCGGCGGGACAATCACGCACGGTAAAGGACGGGCTCATGTCGCTGGGCAGGGTCCGCCGGGCAGCGCAGCGCGGCGGCTGTGGCGGCTAGCCAGCACTCACCTGCACACCCTTCCAGAAGGCCACGCGCCCCTCGATGTTGGCGGCGGCTTCCTTGGTTTCCGGGTAGTACCAGGCGGCATCCGTATTAGTTACTCCGTCAACCTCCAGCGAGAAATAACTCGCGGTGCCTTTCCACGGACACACCGAGCGGGTGTCGCTGGGACGCAAATACTCAGAGCGCACGGCAGCGCGCGGGAAATAGTGATTGCCTTCGACGACGACAGTGTCGTCCGAGTCGGCGATGACGGTGTTGTTCCAGACTGCTTTCATTACCTGCTCCCTATAGAACCGGCCGCGCGGCTGTCAGGCGGGGCGCACCGCGCGCAGGCGCAGCCGCACGTAGTCGACAAACCAGTTGCCCTCAGTATCGCGCAGTTCGGGCGCCAGCGCCGCGACCGCCTCGTTAACCACCGCCTCGTGCTCGCTGGTGTCGATATGACCGAGGTACAGGTTACCGAAGGTCAGTATCCAGGCGCGAATATCGCCGGGTTGCGGCGTCGGCCGCGGAAAATGCTCCAGCACCACCACCTCAAATCCGGCCGCCTCCAGCGCGGCACGATAGGCGGTGGGCGCGGGGAAAAACCACGGGCTCGGCACCTCCACACCACGCCGCGCCAGCGCGTCTTGCAGCGCCCGCTCGATTGCCGCGACATTGCCCTGGCCACCGAACTCCGCCACGAAGCGGCCGCCCGGCCGCAGCGCCCGGTAAACGCCGGCGAGCACCCCCTGATAGTCCGTGATCCAGTGCAGGGCCGCGTTGGAGAACACGGCATCGAACTCACCGTCAAAGCCCAGGTTAGCGCCGTCCATCACGGCGGCGGGCACGCCGCGGGCGCGGGTGGCCGCCACCATTTCGGGGCTCGCATCCACGCCCAGTACCTCACAGCCGAGTGCCGCCATACGGGCCGTCAGCAAACCATCACCACAGCCCAGATCCAGAATGCGCTCGCCGGCGACCGGCGCGAGCAGCTCGACCACCGGCGCCCCGAGCTCGGCGACAAAACCGGCCGTGCGCTTATAGCGGTCAGGGTCCCAGTGTTGCGTGACGGTGTCAGTCACTGCTGCACAGCTCCGGGGTGGCGGGCAGGTAGCGGCGCGTCAGGGCGCCGACGGCGCCGCGACCGGCGCCGGAAACACCTGGCGCCAGTCCTGCTGCATATCGACCACGACCCAGCCGCGGAACTCGGCCTGATCCAGCGCCGTATCCAGCCGTCCGATACTCGACTCGCGATCGTAGGCCCACTCGCGCTCCGCATCGGTGTGGTGCACGATGACCCCCAGGCGTCGGCCCGGACCGGCCGTCGTCCACTGCAGCATCTGCAGGTCGCCGTCCGAATTGCCAAACGCGGCCAGCGGTCGCCGGCCGATATGCTGGTTGATGCCGACCGGCTTGCCCGCTTTGTCGTCGATAAAATTGATCTCCGGCAAACGGATCAGCACCGGTTCGCCGTCCCGCACTTGCAGTTCCGTCCGGATGCTGCTGCCGATAACCTGCTCCGGCGGAATCCCGTAGACGTCTTCGGCAAACACCCGCAAAAACTCGATACCGCCACCCGACACGATGAAAGTCTTGAAGCCATTCGCACGGAGATACTCCAGCACTTCCAGCATCGGCTGGTAGACCAGCTCGACGTAACGGGCATCGCGGGTGGGATGACGCGCCGTGGCCAGCCAGTCGGCCACCACCGCAGCAAACTCATCCGGCGTCATGCCGGCATGCGAGGCCATTACGAGTTCCAGCAAGGCCGCTTCGCCGCCCGCAAACACAGCCTTCAGGTCACCCGCCAGAGCGGCCTTGAACGGCTGCTGATCCTGCCACTCGGGGTGCTCGGGGGCCAGCGCCCGGACCCGGTCGAGCGCAAACGCGAGCTGGAAGTACAGCGGCTGCTCGGCCCACAGGCAGCCGTCGTTGTCGAACACCGCGATGCGTTCCGGTGGCGGCACAAACTCCGGCGATGCCGGGTCCGTGACGGCTGCCACAAAGGCCGTAATGGCATCGCGGGCAGCGCCGTCCTGCCAGCTCGGCAGGACCGGGCTGGCATGCCCGCCGGCGGCCGCGGTGCCGGCAAACCACGCCAGCACCAGCAGCCATGACCGCGCGGAGCTAACTGCCACTGGCACCTTCCGCAATCATCTTCTGCACCTTCTCGAGGTTAAACGAGCCGGGCGTCTGACTGGGCGGGTAATCTTTCAGCGTCATCAGGAAGTCGCCGACAATGACCTGCGCGGGCAACAGCAGGTATACCCGGTCGAGGAACCAGTCATTGTAGGTATTTGAGTTGTGCTGCGCCTTCTCAAACGGGTCGCGCCGCAGGTTGGTGAGCAGCGGCACGCGCAGTTCGGTGAAGGGCTCGCGCCAGACCCCAAAGGCCTGCCCGCGGTTTTCCAGGAACGTCGCTTTCCAGTCGTCGACGCGCAGGGCCACCACGTGGGCGTCATCGTTGACGTACATGAACTCGCGCCGCGGCGACTTGTCGACGGCACCCGTCAGGTACTCGAGCTGGTTGTAGCCATCAATGTAGTTCTTGTACTTGCGGCCATTCAGACGCACGCCGTCACGCAGCTTGCTCTTGATTTCCGGGTCACCGCCGGCTGCCGCAAAAGTGGGCAGCCAGTCTTCGTGAGCGACAATGCCATTCAGCGTCACACCCGCCGGGAATTTGCCGGGCCAGCGGATAAAGGCCGGCACGCGATACGCACCTTCCCAGTTGGAGTTTTTCTCGCTGCGGAACGGCGTCGTGCCCGCGTCCGGCCACGTGTTGTAGTGCGGTCCGTTGTCGGTCGAGTACATCACGATGGTGTCGTCGGCGATGCCCCATTCGTCGAGTTTGGCCAGCAGCATGCCCACATGGCGATCATGCTCGACCATGCCGTCGCTGTACTCGTCTTGTCCGGATATACCCCGATTGGCGGCTTTCACATGGGTGCGGAAATGCATGCGCGTCGCGTTCCACCACACAAAAAACGGCGTGTCGGCTTTAACCTGCCGCTCCATGAAATCGATGGCCGCAGCCAGCGTCTCTTCATCGATGGTTTCCATGCGCTGCTTGGTGAGTGGCCCGGTGTCGACCACGGTCTGCCCGCCCTTGCCGTCGGCTTTGGCGCTGATGACCCCACGCGGCCCGTACTTCTGCCGGAACTCAGGGTTCTTGGGGTAGTCCTCGTTCTCCGGCTCTTCCTCGGCATTCAGGTGGTACAGGTTGCCGAGAAATTCGTCGAAACCATGCATGGTCGGCAGGTGCTCATCACGGTCGCCCTGGTGGTTTTTGCCAAACTGGCCGGTGGCATAGCCCAGGCTCTTCATGACGGTCGCCATAGTAACGTCCGTCTTTTGCCAGCCTTCCTTGGCGCCGGGCAACCCGACTTTGGTCATCCCGGTGCGCAGGGGTACATTGCCGCCGATAAACGCGGCGCGCCCGGCCGTGCAGCTCTGCTGCGCGTAGTAGTCCGTAAAGGCCACGCCCTCGCTGGCAATGCGGTCGATGTTGGGCGTGCGGTAGCCCATCATGCCACGGTTGTTGTGGCTGATATTCCAGGTGCCGATATCGTCCCCCCAGATCACCAGCACGTTGGGCTTTTGCTCCGCCGTGGCGGCCTCCTGCGCGCTGGCCAGCAACGGCAAAGCACCGGCCACAGCGCAGCACACGCTGACCATCAGGATTCTTGCAAACATGGTTTTCTCCCCTTCAAGCCGCTTCGGCCGGCAGTTATTTTAAAGTGACCTTAGCGCTTGGCGAAGAAGCGCGCAACCACGGGGTGTAACACGCCGGCCGGCGGACTAGAACCAGACCGCCGCCACGCCAAACAGGCTCTCGCCGGCCACCAGGCCAGCCGCCACGCTCAGCAGGTAGACCCGCGACCAGCCGGGTGCCAGACGGCTGAGCAGCGCGCCCAGCAGCGCGCCCAAAAACAACGTGATGGAGGTGGATGCCGGCACTACAAATGCCAGCCCCAACGACGCGCCGCTGGGCACCCAGCGCAGCAGCGCCGGCCGCAGGCGGCGTTCGAGCACCGCCAGCACCGCGCCCACCAGGCTCGCAACCAGCATCGCCCACAAGGCACTCACCGGCACGCTGTCGAGCCCTGCCGACAGGGTCTCGGCAACTGCTTTCCAGGTCGCCACGGCCGGCGCGGGCCATTCCGCTGTCAGCAACTGTTCGCGCGGCCGCTCGATCAGGCTGACATACACCAGACTGCCCACCACGCTGCCCGTCAGCACGCCGAGACACTGCGCCGCAATCTGGCGCGCTGGCCGTGCACCGACCGCCTGCCCGGCTTTAAGGTCATTGAGCAGGTCGGCGCATTGGCCGGCCGCCCCGCCCGCGACGTTGGCCGTCATCAGGTTCGTGGTGGTCTGCAGAGGCGCGAGCACGCCAAAGGTCAGCTGCGACAACTTGCCGATAGCGCCGACCGGCGGAATGCCCGTTTCGCCGGTTACCCGCGCCGCCACCAGCGCCAGGACAAACGCCAGCGGCACGGCCAGCAGGGCCATCGTCCAGTGAATATCGAACACCACAATCTGCAGCGCGATCACCAGCGCCGCGGCGGCCAGACAACCGCCCAGCCGCAGCCGGCGCTCGGCCGCATGCTCAGGGTCGTCGACCGCCGCGGCGTCCGGCCCCGCGCGCAGCAGCGCAAAGCCGAGGGAGACCAGGCTCGAGGTGAGCATCAGCGCCACACCCGGCCACAGCAGCCAGCCCACGAGCGCCTGGAAACTGTCACCACCGGCTGCCAGCTGCACGTCGCCGGCGCTCACCAGCAGCGGCGCAACGAGCCCCCAGGCCAGCAGCGCGCCCAGCAGCAGGCCCAGGCCGGCGCGCAGCCCGATAATGCTGCCGAAGCCCAGCAGCAGCAGCGAGGGGTCGAACATGAAGGTGTATTGCTTCGCGGTCGCCGTCGGGGCCCAGCGCGGCAGCGCCCAGACAACCTTGTCCACAAAATTGACTGCCAGGGCGGCGGCCAGGCTGCTCAACAGCATGACTACCCGCCGGGCAGCCGTGGCGCCGCGACTAAAAATATCGAGCATGGTCTCGGCCGTCGCCATCCCGGCCGGAAACGGCAGCCCCGCAGCCACAACCAGACGCCCCCGCAGGTACCAGCCCACCCAGATGCCAAAAAAACTGACGGCGAACACCCACGGAATGAGCTGACCGAGCGGCAGGTTGTCACCCTCGATCATGGCCAGCGCAGGCAGCGGCGCAACCAGCCCGCCGGAAATAATCGACGCGGCGGATGACGCCGTGGTCTGGCTGATATTGCTTTCCAGCAAGTCCCACTTCTGCCCGCCGAACCAGCGCGTCAGCGGCACCCAGAACATGTAGCCGAGCAACAGCGCCGCAATCGACATATTAAAAGACCAGCCGATTTTCAGTCCGGAGTAGACGTTGCAGGGTGCCAGCACAGCGCCGAGCAGCATCCCCGTGGCCAGTGCCCGTACCGTCAGTTCCGGGGCGGGCGTCGCCGCCGACGCCGGGTCAGCCGGCACGCTGCGGTGCCTCGACTTGCGGGCTGAACGCATAGGCGGCCAGCAAGCGCGCCAGTGAGGTCAGGCTCGACAGATGCGTGCGCTCATAGCCGTGCGTGGCGTCGGTGCCAAAGGTCAGCAGCGCATCCCGCACATCCCGGCCCGCCAGCACCGCTGAATTGGCGTCCGAGTAGTAATAGCGAAACAAGTCGACCTGATGATCGATGTCATGCTCGCGGCACAGGCGTTTGAACTGGCTGAGCAGGTGCCGATCAAACGGCCCGCTGGTGTCCTGCGCGCACAAGGTCACGCCGGTTTCGCGGGCATTCTGCCCGGGCGCCACCGGGCCGATGTCGATACCGACCATCTCGGCCACATCGGCGGGCAGTGAAGCGCTGGCCCCGGTGCCCACTTCTTCTGTCACCGTAAACACCGCGATAAAGTCGACTTCCGGCCGGCGCGGCGCTCGCGCCAGCAACTTCAGCGCCGCCAGCAGCGCACTGGCCCCCGCCTTATTGTCGAGATGCCGGGCGGTGATAAAACCGTGCTGCGAAATTTCGGGGTCAGAGTCGAAATTAACGAACGCGCCGGTGGTGATGCCCGCCTGCTCCAGGTCTGCCCGGTTCGCGAACGGCGCATTCAGCCGCACTTCGACGGTGTCCCAGGACACCGGCAGCTGGTCGATCTGCTCATTGAATGCATGCCCCGACGCCAGCACCGGCAGCACCTGCCCGCGCAGCACCTCGCCATGGGAGTAAATCGTGACGCGTCCGCCCTCGGCAAAGCGGCTCGACCAGGTGCCAAGCGGCGCAATACCCAGCCGCCCGTTGGCTTTTAGTGCGGTTACCACGGCACCAATGGTGTCGAGATGATTGACCACCGCGCGCGCACACCCTGACCGGTCGCCGGCCAGGCGCGCCACGATGGTGCCGCGACGCGTCAGCTCGTGCGGAATCTGCAGCCGCGTCAGCTCGGCACACACGTAGTGGCTGAGTTCGTCGGTAAACCCTGTCGGACTCGGAATCGCCAGCATCTCCAGCAGACGTTCCCGGAGATACTCGGCGTCGGGCGTCAGCTCGTCATTCCACATTGTCGGTGTCGGTGTCGGCATCGCGGTCAACCCGAATCACCGCCGCCGTGTCTGGAACCCGGGTGCTGACCGGCAAGCTCGCGGTATCGATCTGGTGCGAGAACTCCGCGGCCGAGGTCAGCGGCTCGTCGCGCGCAAAGGTCGGCTCACTCATGACATAGGCGTGGATCAGCTCGCTCATGTTCATCAGGCTGTCCAGGTGCGTGCGCTCCACGCTGTGCGAAGCATCACCCGCATACGCGATCACCGCGGTACGCACATCGTGACCGGCGACCAGCGCCGCAGCCGCATCGCTGTGAAACGCTTGCAGGTGACGCTGCTGCAGCGGAATGTTGGCGGCGCGCGCAATGGCATGCAGGTGCGCGTTCAGGTGGAAATCATAGGGACCGCTGGCGTCGCCGCTGGCGAGCACCACGGACTTGGCGGGCGTTTTCTCGCGCGACTCGACCGAGGCAAAATCGACCGTCACCAGCTCGGACACCTCGGGCAACACCGCACCGCCCATGCCGGCGCCGGTCGTCTCGTTGATAGTGAACAACACATACGTGTCGTGACACGGGGTGGCCTCGGCTTCAACAATGTGGCGGATAGCCTCGAGCACCGCGGCGGTGCCCGCCTTGTTATCAATACTGCGGGCCGTGATGTAGCCGTTGCCGAGCACTTCGGGTGAGCTGTCGAGCGCGATGAAGTTGCCGGGCTCAATGCCGAGCCGCTGCGCATCGGCGGCGCTGTATACGGGCGCCTCCAGACGGAGCTCGATGTTGTTCCAGTCGTGGGGCACGCTCTCCACGCCGCGATCGCGCGACACGCCCCACTCCACCTTGGGCAGCAGGCAGCCGCGGAAAACCGCTGTGTCGGCAAACACCGTCACCCTCACGCCCTCCGCAAAGCGGCTCGACCAGTGACCAATGGGGGCGACTTCGATGCGGCCGTCGGCGCCGATGCGCTTGACCATGGCGCCCAGCGTATCGACATGCGTCACAACGGCACGCGCCGGCGATGGCTTGTTACCCGGCAGCCGCGCACGGATGGTGCCGCGCCGGGTCAGTTCGTGGTCGACCCCCAGCTGCGCCAGAATCCGGCTGATGTGATGCACCACCTCGTCGGTAAAGCCGCAGGGACTGGGAATCGCCAGCAGGTCCAGCAAGGTAGCCTGAATGCGTTCGGCGCGAATCATTCGGCGGCCCGCCCCCGCGCCTGCCCGGCAGCGCTTTGCGAGAACGGGAACAACAGGTCGATAAACCGGGCGGCCGGATTTTGCGGCTCATGGTTCGCCAGGCCCGGACGCTCATTGGCCTCAATAATCACGTAATCAGGCTGATCGGGCGCGGCAACGATCATGTCAATGCCAACCACCGGAATCTCGAGCACCTGCGCTGCCCGCAGCGCCGCATCGGCCAGCGCGGGGTGCAGCGCCTCCGTCACGTCATGAATGGTGCCCCCCGTATGGAGGTTGGCCGTCCGGCGCACTTGCAACAGTTCACCGGATGGCAGCACATCTGCTAACTCATAGCCGTGGGCAGCCACACACTCGCGCGTGACCGCGTCCATCGGAATAGTGCTTTCGCCCTTGGTGGCCGCTGCACGCCGCCGGCTTTGCTTGGCGATCAGCTCTTCAATGGTGAGTTTGCCGTCGCCGATCACCGACGCCGGCTGCCGAATCGCGGCTGCCGCGACCGCTTCGCCGATAACCACCACCCGCAGATCCTGGCCGGGATGCCAGGTCTCCAGCAAAACCTCGCCACCGTACTGCCGGGCCTGCGCCACAGCGGCGCGCAATGCATCCGGCGTGGCGACCCCGACCGTGACGCCTTTGCCCTGTTCACCCATCACCGGCTTCACGACCAGCTTGCCGTGCCGCTTGAGAAACCGCTCGTTGGCTTCCGGGTCGGCGGCCAGCATGTATTCCGGCGTCTTGATCCCGGCGCGCTGCAGCCAGCGATGGGTCACCTGCTTGTCCTGACAGCGGCTCATCGCCACCGCACTCGTCAGGTCGCTCAGCGATTCGCGGCAGGCCACGCTGCGACCACCGCGCGACAGCAGAAAATAGCCCTGCTCGCCATCCAGCACTTCGGCACTGATGCCCCGCCAGCGGGCTTCGTTGACGATAATCTCGGCATACGGGTTGAGGTCTTCATCCAGCTCCGGCCCGATAAACAGGTTCTCGTTGTGCGCATTCTTGGTCTTGATCGCAAACTGCTGCACATTGCGAAACCCAAGCTTGCGGTACAGCGCTTTGGCCTGCGAATTGTCGTGAATCACCGACAAATCCATAAACGCCCGACCCGCTGCCGCAAAATAATGGGCCAGCGACAACGTCAGCGCCTGGCCAATACCCGGTTGCATCGCCGCCGGGTCCACGGCCAGACACCACAGGCTGGAACCGTTCTCCGGGTCGGCAAATATCTCGGTGTGGTCGAGGCCCATGACCGTGCCGAGGACGCGACCGCGGGCCGCATCGACGGCCACCAGAAACACCGCGTCTTGGGCGGCGCGCTTACTGAGAATAAAGTCGACCTCCGACGGCACCATGCCGCGTTTCAGGTACAGCTCGTTAATCGCGGTGGCGTCCGCCGCGGACTCGGCGCGGCGGATGACAAAGGCCGGGTGCGGCGGCTGTGCGGGCGGGTTCGCGAGGCTGAGCCGCAGCATGTCGGAAGGATCAAGAAACAAGCGCTGCGGCGCGTAGGACAACACGACGTGCGGGTCGCTGATGTAGGCTGCAATGTCGCGCTTGTCAGGCTCCTCACGCAGCATCTCGTTGGCAATAGCCTCGGGCTCGGCGAAAGTCTGGCCGAACAGCACGCGGCCCCAGCCGCAAAAAATGCTGGTGGGTTTGGTGGCTGGAGTTTCACTAACCATGACCTGTATCGCACCCAATGTTTTCAGCTCAGCCGCGGGGCTAGATACCCTGCGTCTGCAGCCAGGTTTCGAGGACACCGAGCTGCCACAGCTTGGAACCGCCCAGCGGGGTAAGGTGCTGCTCCGGCGCGGTGAGCAATTGGTCGACATAGTCGCGCCGGAACAGGCCGCGCTCGCCGGCAGCCCGGCCGGTGAGGCTGTCGCGCACCTGGGCCAGCACATCGCCCTGCAGGAATTTCAGCGCCGGGACCGGGAAATAGCCTTTCTTCCGGTCGATAACGGCTGCGGGGATCACCTCGCGCGCCGCCTGCTTGAGTAAATACTTGCCGGCCGACGGTAGCTTGAAGCGGGCCGGCATGGTCGCCGCGAACTCCACCAGCTCGTGGTCCAGAAACGGCACGCGCGCCTCCAGCCCCCACGCCATCGTCATGTTGTCGACGCGTTTCACGGGGTCGTCGACCAGCATGACCGTGGTGTCGAGATGCAGCGCCTTGTCGACACCGTGCTGCGCCGTGTCAGCCGCAAAGCGTCCGCGGACAAACTCACGGGCGTGGTCAGCGTCGACATACGGCGCATTGACCACGCGGTGATATTCGGCAAAGTCACGGTCGAAAAAAGCGCTCTGGTAAGTGGCCAGCGGATCAGCGGCCTGCTCCATCGGCGGATGCCAGTGATAGCCGGCAAACACCTCATCGGCACCCTGACCGCTTTGCACCGCCTTGCAGGTTTTCGCCACTTCCCGCGACAGCAAGTAAAAGCCAATGCAATCGTGACTGACCATCGGCTCGGACATGGCGGCGATGGCATCGGGCAGGTGCTGCAGCAGCTCAGCCGAACTGATGCGCAGCTTGTTGTGTGCCGTACCAAAATGGTCGGCAATGAGATCCGAATACTGAAATTCGTCGCCGGCCTCACCCCCCACGGATTCGAAACCAATGGAGTAAGTTTGAAAGTTGCGCTTGCCGGATTCCGCAATCAGCCCCACCAGCAGGCTGGAATCGACCCCGCCGGACAACAGCACACCGACATCGACCGCCGCCACAAGACGGCGTTCTACGGCGGCCCGCAGCTCGGCCAGCAGTGCGGCCTGCCACTCATGCTCGTCCAGCTCGGTCTGCTCCCGGAACTGCAACTGCCAGTAGCCGGTGGAGCGCAGCTGGCCCGTGGCGCTCAGCACGGCATAGTGGCCGGGCTCGAGCTTGCGCACGCCCTGAATGATAGTGTGCGGGGCCGGCACCACCGAATGAAAACTCATGTAGTAGTTGAGCGCCTGCGGGTCGATCGCGGTGTCGATACCGCCGGCGGCCACCAGCGCCGGCAGGGTCGACGCAAAGCGGAAGCGGTCGGGCGCCTGACTGTAATACAGCGGCTTTATCCCCAGTCGGTCACGTGCCAGAAACAAGTTGCCGCTGTCCCGTTCCCAGATGGCGATGGCGAACATACCCTGGAAACGCTGCACGCAGTCGGGGCCCCAGGCGTGATACGCCTTCAGCACCACCTCGGTATCGCCGGTGGAAAAAAACGTGTAACCCGCAGCCCGCAGTTCCGCGCGCAACTCCGGGTGGTTGTAGATGGCGCCGTTAAACACCAGGGCGAGCCCGAGGTCAGCGATTACCATGGGCTGCTGCGACAACGCGGTGGTGTCCATGACGCTGAGCCGCCGGTGCGCTAACCCGCAATTAGCCGCCGCAAACAGCCCTGCGTCGTCAGGTCCGCGCGGTTCCAGCACGCGCTGCATGGCGGCCAGAGCCGCCATATCCGGTTGCTGGCCGTCGAAGCGCATTTCGCCGCTGATCCCACACATACCTGAGTTTTGCTATCCTTTTGATTTAAATGAACTATTTTTGGCGCGCTGCACCATGCAGGCGCTATCAAGCCAAACAGTATACAGTAAATTTCTTTAGGCCTCTAAGCTTTACAGCAGGCTTTAGCCAGTAATTACTATTAAAAACAATTACTTATGTTTATTGACGCCGTGCTTCCCGAGCCCATTCTGAGCTTGGCCTGCTGCGCCCAACCGCGAGGGCTGTCCTGCAATGAACACCGTTAACCAAGTGCTCGTGGCGTTGCGCCGCATCATCCGGGCCACCGACCAGTATTCGAGCCACCTCGCCCGAACCACGGGCATGACCGCGCCGCAGATTCTGCTGCTGCAAAGCATCGCGGCCTTGCCGGGCGCGTCGGTTGGCGCGCTTGCCGCGCACATCAGCCTCAGTCAGGCCACCGTCACCACGATCATCAACCGCCTGGAGAAGCGCGAGCTTTTGTACCGTGAGCGCTCGCAGCGCGATAAGCGTGTGGTCAATATCCGGCTGACGGATCGCGGTCGGGCGCTGCTCGCACAGGCGCCCACGCCGCTGCAGGAACAACTGGCACGGCAGTTCACGCAGCTGGCGGAACCGGAACAAATGCAGATTGTGACAGCGCTGGAACACGTCGCCCGGATGATGGATGCCGAAGGGCTCGATGCCGCGCCGGTTCTGGATATCGGCAAGCTGGACCGGCAGGACAACCCGGCGGGCTGAACCCATCAGGACCCGCTTAGCGCGCTTCAGCCCCGCCGCCCGCCAGCACCTGCCGCAGCCGGTCTAGCCCGGTTGCTTGGCCGCCCACAACGCCAGCCGGTGGCGGATGGACTGCTGCGACAGCTGCTCGGGTGGCAGCGGCTGAATCAGCTTGTCGTGCACCAGCAGCCGGTAGATGTACTCGAGCTTGTCGTTGGCCGAATCGGTAGCCTCGAACTCCACCGCGCCGCGCCCCTCGGCATACTTAACGCCGATGTCGATGGCCTTCTTGACCAGCTCTTTTTCATTTTTCAGTTTTTTCATGGCGCCCAGCTTAGTGTATTTCCGCCTGCTGCTACTGCGCGTTTGCCGCTGTGTCCGACGGCGCTTCAAGGCGCTGCAGCACAGCGGCAGCTTTACGGGCCAGAGCGCTGCCGGAGTGACTCCAGACGACAACTGATCGGAGTGCCGCAATGGCCTCATCGCGGCGCCCTGCTGCTGCGAGTGCCCGTCCGAGGTTAAAACGAATCTCGAGGTTAGAGCTGAGCAGGTAGCGGGCATCGTCGAGGAGCTGAACCGCCTTGTCTGCATCACGTTCGCCACGCAAAAAACTCTGGCCGTAGGCCGCATACACCTCTGGAATTGAGTCGTTGAGCCGCCATGCTTTCACATAGTGCTGGCGGGCCCGATTTATCAGTTCCGTCTCAGCCGCAGCGCCCGCAACATTTGCGCGGCGCGCGAGGTAGTTCGCATAGTCCAGCTGACAATATGCGTCATCCGGACACAGCGCCAATGCCCCGTCGAACTCACTCTCGAATTCCGGCAACGCTGCGGCGGCATTCAGCAGTCCACTGCGGAGCTGCGCCGGGCCCGCAAACTGGGGGTCCGCGGCGGCGATCGCATACCAGCCTCGCGCAGCGGCATCCGCACCGCCCAGAGCGGCGATATCCGCCAACCCGAGAGCGACGGGCGCGGCAGCAAGCGGCTCCACCGTGTAAGCGAATTCTTGCACCAACGCGTCGGCTTCAATTTTCAGGTAAGCAAAGCGTCCCGCGTCGAGATACCGATTGAGACTGACGCCGAGTTCGTCGGGATTGAGCCCGAAGGCGGCTGCAAACGCCTCGTCGCCCGGCAGGCCCGCGTCCATCATCTTCAGGCACTCGGCCATCAACTCGCTGAAGTTCCGTTCTTTGGCTACAACGGTTTGCAAGTAATGCACGAGAGCCCAGGACTGCGCGTAGAACATTGCGCGTTGCTGGCTACTCCAGCTCTCATACTCCAAATCGGCGCGCAAGATAGTACGCAGCGGCATGCGAATGCCGTACTGCAAGTCCGGTGCACGATCCTTGTTGGGACGCCCGAGGAGAAAATACTTCCCACGCAGTCCCGACGAACCCAGGTATTCGGCAAACCCCTCGTCATACCATTTCGGATACTGCAAACCATTGTGATTCCGAATCAGGTAGTGAACGTACTCGTGCAATACGATGCCGATTTCACTCATACCCTGAACGTTGCGCAGCACAACGTTGTATGCGCGCTGGGTCGGATGGATGAAACCGGCTACGTCGGCGTCCACACCCAACTGCATGATGTCTGCGCGGCCATCGACGAGGTACACCCGAATGGGGACCGACGACTCCGTTGAGGACAAATTGGTGACCAACCCCACCGCTGCACGAAAATGTTCGAGGTTACGGGCGAGCTGCACCGCCACTTTCTCCCCGATCGCGCTCCGGATCGAGAAATTAGCGCTGCGAACTTCGATCCAATCGCGGTCTTCGAGTGCGGCGGCCCGCAGATTGCCGGTGCTCAGCATGACGACGGCGGCTGCCATCCAGAGTCTGTTCATCGCGCCCCTCCCGCTGCGAACAGTTGGCAGTCTAGCAGCCGCGGCAGGGTGGGAACCAGCGCTCCCCGTTAGCCGCCGCCGCTAGTCGTCGTCGAGCTCCGCGAATTCGACTTCTTCGGCCTCCAAAACCGTTTGTGAGGCCTCGAAGCCGCTGACCTCGACGGTATCGCCGGCGCTCAGCAAATTAAAGAATGCTGCCTGGCCAACTTCGTCGCCATCGGGGTCTTCGTACTCGGTCCCGCCAGCGGTCACGATGGTGACGCCCGCGATCACGAATGTCGGTAACGAGACCTGCGCAACCCGGCCGGTAATCTCAGTGTCTTCACCCGGATCGCCGGGCAGGTCTTTGCGCTTGATCACGCGTGCCACCCGCGCCGCGCCCGCCTCGGCGGCGACGATTTCGAGATAGTCACCCGTGTTGATCTGCCCCAGCTGCAGTGCCGGCACTGCAGCGCTGCTCTGGTCTTCGATCAGCGTGCTCGCCGCAACCGTGAACTCGATCCCGAGCACGACAACCTGGCTTGCGGCCGGATCCTGGTCCACCTGCCCGGCCACCACCAGATCGATGGCGTCCGCAAACTCGACCTCATCAGCGACCAGCACGCCGGCCGCATTAATGGTGCCCTCCACTTCGACGCGCACGTTCAACGCCAGGTCGGCGGCGCTACCGTTGTCGAACTCGGTACCGGCGTTGGTCCGCACCGGGAACCCGGCCACGTCAAAGTCAGCGGGCGAGACAAAGCGCGTAATCAGCCCCACGAGGTCCCCGTCGACTTCATCGAAGTCGTCGAAATCGATGCCGCGGCCTTGCAGGTCGTTAGCTTCAACTTCGTCGGCCAGCAACACACCCGCGCCGTTCAGCGTACCCTCGGCCTCCACCAGCGCGCCGTTGGTGAGCTCGCCACCGGCAAAGCCTTCGATCTCGGCCGGCACCGCGCCGTAGTCCACCACCAGCGCGCCGATGCTGAAGGTGCGGGCCACGGTATCGAGGTTGCTGAGTACCCCGCTGACCTCCACGTCGCCGCCGCCGACGTCGATGCGCGTGGCGCGCAGCGCGCCTTCGGCATCGGCGAAACCGTGTACCTCGAGAAACTCGCCGACCTGAATACCGGCCAGCGACCCGCCACCCGCCGCCGTATCGATCAGGGTGGCGGGCGTAACCCGCACGGTCTGGCCGGCAATCAGCAACCGGCCGGCCGGCACATCAACACTCTGCACCGGACCCTCGAGCGCGGCCTGTGAGAGCACCTGCAGCGCGCGGGTCGGCGCCAGGTCAGGGTCCACCGTCAGCACGACGATATCGCCCAGCCGCAGATCAGACTGCTGCGCGTCAGGATTTTCATCGACGTTGAAGGTGGCGGTATCGGTGTTGTAGGTGATGCCGTTGACGATGACGCTGCCAAACCCGGTTACCGGCCCGGTCACGATGCCCAGCCGGTCGATGCCGGCTGTGGAAACGCCGTCCGCGCCGCCGCCGCCGCCGCAGGCCGCGAGAGTTGCCGAGGCTGCCACTACGGCGAGCCGTGCCAGGTTGAGTCGTGTCCGGGTCATGAGAAGCATCGGGTTCTAATCCTGAGGGTCATCCTGAATCAAAAATGCGCCGGCGCCGAGGCGCACGGTGGCCACCTCGGTATCGGCTGCGGCGCGGTGGGCGGCCAGCCAGCTGTCGACCTCTTCGAGGAACTGCTGGCCGCGCTCCTCCATGAAGGCGTAAAACGCCGGGACGGCGTCCGGCGCGATGCGGGTGTCGGTCGCACGCCCGAGAAACCGCGTGGGTGCCGCTTCGACGGCGAGGTTGTAATTGATGTTGGCGCCGAGGTCGGCAAACACCGAACCGGCATTCAGCACCCACTGCGGATCGAACCGGGTCGGCATGTAGTAGCGCAAGCGCGCATGCAGCTGGTGGTCGGCTGCTTCCTCAACCGCGCCCACCCGCTTCAGTTCTTTCAGCATCGTGCTGGCGGGGATGTCCGGGGCATAGCGGTGACACAAAGCGCTAAAGCTGCGTCCGCCCGGCGCTTCAAACGGCAGCGGCAACGGCCGGCCATCGGCCCCGACGAAGTCAGGGTCCTGATGCCAGCCCGACAGCAGCCGGGTGGCATCAGTGGTTTTATTGGCCGGCGGCGCCGGTGCGGCGGCCAGCAGCGCCCGCTGGCGGCTGACCTCCTTGCGACTGATGCCGGTGAGCAATGCCACCCGCGACACATTGGTCGGGCGGCCGCGAATGCCGTACTCCTCCGTCGCTGTTTCCACGAACACCGATTTGGACAAGTCGGCGAACTCGCGAAAGGTCAGGCCACACTTCAGCAAAAAGCTGGCGACCGGCCGCAGCATCGACCGGCAGGCGAGCTTGATAGCAGCTTGGTCAAGGTTTTGCATAAGGCTCCTGTTGCCCGGGCACCGCCGCCGCTCAGTACGCGACCTGAAAGCGCATTTGCACGATGCTGGGCGATTCGTTCACGCCATCGGCGTTCGGCCGGGCGCGCACGTCAATGTAATTCAACATCACCCGGTAGTTGCGGTTGATATACCAGTTGAGGCCCAGCGTGAGGTTTTCTTCGCGACCACCGTCGATGTCCCGGTCGTTCAGGTCGGCAAAGCTGTAGCGGGCCGCAAGCTCCCAGGCATTCTTGCCACCGCGCGTGATATTACCGAAAGTGCCGCTGCGGCGCCGATAGCCCCGCTGGTGGTTGGTCAGAAAATAGCTCACCGCCGCGTAGCCGGCATCGAAGGCTACCGCTGACTGCCCCTGGCGCGACACATCCGTGCGCGCATATTCGCCCTGCGCCGACAGCCGGCGATAGCGCCAGGCAAGCTCGAGACTGACATTGCGCAGGTCATTCGCGTTGCGGATCGTACCGGTATTGATCAGCTTCTCAGGCGTCACGAAAGACTCGGGCCGGGTACGGAAGCGCACCTCATTGTTGGTCAGGTCGCGGTATTCCACCGAGGTCCCGAAGTGCAGCAGGTGCCCCTTCCGGCGACGCAATGGGGTCCACGTCGCGCGGCCGGCAATGCTGCGGCCATCGCCCTTGCGGCGCTGGCGGTCATTGATCTCGTCCCCGAATAAGCCGGCGGTCAGCGTCCAGCTGTCGCCGCGGGTCGCCACCGACAGGCCGACCAGCTGCCCGGGCGACAGCGCGTTGGCAAGCGATCGTTCGATGAACATGATGTTGTTCGAACTGGTGCGCTCGTCGAGACTGAAAGGGGCTACCTGATTGCCAAAAATGATGCGCGTGTTCTTGAAGCCCGTGTACCCCACCCACAGGTTGCGAAAACCCTCCAGCTCACCGAAGTCGTAGTCCGCCACCAGGCGCCAGTCTTTGTTGTAGCGGGCGGCCAGACTGAGCCGCGCACGGCGCGCGATGATGTCATTCTCGAGCGGCGTCACATCTTCATCGAAACGCGCCGCATCCAGGTGCAGGCGACCGCCAAAGCGGACAAAAGTGTCGTCGTCATCGCCAGAGATGCGGATGCCGTTGTCGGTGAAGTCCACCTCGGCGAGCGCCACCGAGGCGAGCAACAGCTGCAATACCAGCAGCCCTGAGATACGCGCGAGTGTCATGATTGGGTCTCCACCTGTGTCAAATGTTGTGTGTAAAGAAATGCGAGCGTGCGCTGCACCAGGTCTGCGCGGCGTACGCAAGCATCAAAGTCGTGCCCGCAGTCAGCGAGCGTGGCGAACTCCAGCGGCGTGCTGAGGCCCAGCCGCGCTGCGGCGCGCTGCAGGCGTGCAATGAACCGCCGCCCGCGGGCCACGCGGTGCTTGCCCTGATTGCGGTCAATCCGGCGGCCCGTGCGCAGAGCCTCGTCGCGCTGGGTATCCAGCGCGCCCACCAGCACGCAGGTCGGCACCCGCAGGAACTCGGCCGGCACAAATTCCACGCCCGGCAGTTCAGCATCCAGCCGCAAGCCCAGCGGATAGGCCCGGCGCTGCGTCGGCAGCGTGTACCAGCCGGCCGCCACCAGCACCTGGCGGTGAACCCGGTGCGGGTGAGCGAGCGTGAACCGCTGGCAAAACTGGCCACCACCCGAGAAGCCGAACAGGTTCACCGGTGCCGGGGTCTGGGCGGTCAGCGCCGCTACGTCGGCGAGGATATCCAGCAGGGCCAGATCCGCGCGCGCGCCGCGCCCGGCGCGGCCCAGCCGCTGGTAATCCGGAAAAGCATCCGGCTCGAACAGCGGCGCGATGACCAGCGTGCCGGTGGCTTCCGCCTGCGCGGCGAACGCGCGGGCATGGTCGCGGGCGTTGCGGGAGATGCCGTGCACGGCAACCAGCCAGGGGCGCTCCGGCGCGCTGCGCCGGGGCCAATACAGGTAGTAGCGCAACCGGCGCGCACCCGGGACGCGGCGCAGCAGCACGCGCCCGCGCGGCACTGCGTCAGACGACCGCGGGCCGGCGGCCGGCCGTTGACTGCAGCATTCAGCTGACATGACTCAGATCCGGTTGGGGGTTGCGGGCCGCAAGGTGCAGCGCCGGCGGGGCGGCACGGCCGACCGGGCGCAGGGTCCAGACCGCATCCGGGGTCCGCTGACGCAGCGGCACGTGGCTCGCCAGCAGCACAGTTCCCGGGTAAGCCTGCACCACGCGCTCCAGCGCGCTGCGCGCGCCTGCATCCAGGCCGTTGTCCGGTTCGTCCAGCAGCAGCAGGCGCGGGGTCCCCAGGATGGCCCGGGCGAGCGCGATGCACTGGCGCTGGCCGACCGACAGATTGCGGCCGCCCTCGGCCACGGCAGCACCGCGTTGGCCCGGCAGGTCACGCACGGCACGGTCGACGCCGCATTGCGCGCAAACGCGATCGACTTCCGCGTCCGGTGCAGTGGGCCAGCGATAGCGCACATTGCTCTCCACGGTACCTTTCAGCAGCGGCAGATCCGGGCTGAGCACACCCACTGCGCGGCGCAGCTCGGCCAGCGGCACCCGCCGCAGCGGGCGGCCATCGAGCAGCACGCGGCCGCGATCCGGGTCGAGCAAGCGTGCCGCCAGCGCCAGTAAAGTGGACTTGCCCGCGCCGTTCGGCCCTTCAATCCGGATCAGCTGGCCGGGCGTGGCGGAGTACGACACCCGTTGCAGCGCGCCGTCCACGGCAACCCGCCGGAACTCCAGCCGGCCGCCGCCGGGCGGCAGGCTGAGCTTGCGGCGCGGGCCGGCGATCACCGGGCCGGCATTGAGAAACGCGCTGATTTTTTCGCGTGACACCCGGGCGGACTGCCAGAAATCGTAGACCCGACTGAGTTCGCGCACCGGCGGCGCAATAAAGGCCACCACACTCATGGCCGCGACGACCGTCCCGGCGGTGGCCCGGCCGGCCATGACCTGCCAGGCACCGACGATCAGGGCCAGCAGCGTCGCCAGACGGACACTCGCGTCGGCGATGCCGCGCAGGGCACCCAGCAACCAGGCGCGGCGGACTTCGGCGGACCGCACCGCGCGGCTCTGCTTGCGCAGCCGGCGGCGCTCGCGGCGACTTTGGCCACCGGCCTGCACGGTCAGCAGCGCGCCGGCGGTCTCGGCAACCTGCGCGGCCATCCGCGAGCGCCGCCGCCGGGCCTGGCGGATGGCGGCCTCCAGGGCGGGGCCCAGCAACAAAGTCAGCAACAAGCCGGCGCCGAGCGCGGCAAACACGAGGCCCGCCAGCACCAGGTTGATCATAGCCAGAGCCACGAAGGTCAGACCAATCAGCACCCCGGACACCGTCAGCCGCGCCAGTCCGAGACTGAGCCAGCGCCGCAGTGCGCCGAGATCGCCGACAAAGCGCAGCAGCACGTCGCCCTGGCGGCGCCGGCCAATAGCGCGGGGGTTGAGGCGCAGCAGCTGACGGTACA
>JAZBOT010000100.1:0-12157 GCA_036351295.1 Gammaproteobacteria bacterium
AAGGCCGCGGCGGCTGCGGCCGAGACGGTGGGCGCGATGACGACCTCGACAAATTGCTGCGCCACGATGGCCGCGGCGGTCGCGCCGTCGAGCTCGCGGTTGAAAGCGATGATGCCGCCAAACGCCGAGGTGGGATCGCAGGCGTAGGCCTTCTGGTACGCCTGCTCGATGCCAGCGGCCAGCGCCACGCCACAGGGGTTGGCGTGCTTGACGATGACGCAGCCGGGGGCAGTGAGGGCTTTGACGCACTCGAGCGCCGCGTTGGCGTCGGCAATGTTGTTGAACGACAGCGGTTTGCCCTGCAGCTGCTCGGCGCCCAGCAGCGTGCCGCTGGCGGGCGCGCCCTGCGCATACAGCGCCGCGGTCTGGTGGGGGTTCTCGCCGTAGCGCAGTTCGGCTTGCAGCGTCAGGCCGACCGGCAGGCGCGCGGGAAAACCGGCGTCGTCATCCTGGCCGTCCAGATATGCATAGATGGCGGCGTCATAGCAGGCAGTGTGCGCAAAGGTTTTCTTTGCCAGCCGGCGGCGCGTTGCCGCAGAGATGTGGCCTTCGTGCTCGCGCAGTTCGGTGAGCACGACGCTGTAGTCCTGCGGGTCGACCACCACGGCGCAGTGCGCATGATTTTTCGCGGCCGCACGCAGCATGCCCGGACCGCCGATATCGATGTTCTCAACGGCATCCTCGAAGCTGCAGTCCGGCCGGGCAACGGTGGCCTCGAACGGGTATAAATTGACCACGAGCACATCGATGGGCTCAATGCCATGCTCGGCCATAACAGCGGCGTCCTGCTCGCCGCGGCCCAGCAAGCCGCCGTGGATGCGCGGGTGCAGTGTCTTGACGCGACCGTCCATGATTTCGGGAAACTCGGTGACGTCTGCCACGTCGGTGACCGCGATGCCGGCGGCGCGCAGTGCTTTGGCAGTGCCGCCGGTGGAGAGTATCGTCGCGCCCAGATCGCACAGTGCCTGCGCGAATTCAACGATGCCGGTTTTATCAGACACGCTGAGCAGCGCGCGAATCGATTTAGTCATGGAGGAGAGTCTTCACGAAGCCCGGTTGCAAGGGAAGGACAGCCACGCTGCCGCGGCGGCGAGTTAGCTGTGGAGGTCGTACTGGCGCAGCTTCTTGCGCAGGGTGGCCCGGTTGATGCCCAGAATCTCCGACGCAAGTGTTTGATTCCCCTTGGCATAATCCATGACGGCACGGAACAGAGGCGGCTCGACTTCGCCAATAACCAAACGGTAAATATCGGCCGGCTGATGGCCGTTCAGGTTCTTGAAGTACGAGCGCATCGCGTCTTCGGTGAAGTTTTTTAGCAACCGGTTGCGGCTTTGCAGCTGGGAATCATCTGTATGGCCGTTGAGCTTTTTCTTTACGGACTGCTGCTTTTTTTTTGCCACCGAATCAAACTCCGCCCGCGACGGGCAGAGCGCTCGCCGGGTTCTTCTTTTATTGATCGAAAAACTGTTGTGTTAGCTGCAACTGAGCCGCGGCGCTTTCAACCCTTACGATTGAATGTCGAAACTCCCCCGCCCCTTCCAGGTATTTGCAATACCAGCTCAGGTGCTTTCTGCCGATGCGCACTCCACGGTATTCGCCGTACAAATCGTGAATGTCGCAAAGGTGAGTGACCATAATATCACGGACGGCGCGACGCGAAAGTGACAATGCGGCCTGCTGTTCATCAGCGGAATAAACTGTTGACTGCGGCGCTGCGGAAGTGTCCTGAAGAAGTTGATTTATCTCGCGGAATATCCACGGCCGCCCCAGCGCGCCGCGGCCGATCATGATGGCGTCAGCACCGGTGTAGTGCAGTACCTCACGAGCCTTGCGCGCATCGGTCACGTCGCCGTTGGCGATGACCGGAATGCTGACCGCCGCCTTGATCGCCCGAATGGTGGCGTACTCGGCGTCGCCCCTGAACATGCAGGCCCGCGTGCGGCCGTGCACCGACAGCGACTGAATGCCGGCATCTTCGGCAATCTTTGCAATGGTCACGCCGTTGCGATTCTCGGTATTCCAGCCGGTGCGGATTTTCAGCGTCACCGGCACCGGCGTGGCATGGGTTACCGCCCGCAGAATCGCAGCGACCAGGGCTTCATCCTGCAGCAGCGCGGAGCCGGACAGTTTGTTGCAGACCTTCTTGGCGGGGCAGCCCATATTGATGTCGATGATGTCGGCCCCGAGCTCGGTCGCCGCCCGGGCTGCGCTTGCCATTTGCTCCGGTTCGCTGCCGGCGATCTGCGCCACCCTGAGGCCGTTCTCGCCGGCGAAATGCAGCCGGGTTGAGCTCTTCGCCGTGTCCCACAGCGCCGTATCGGCGGTGGTCATTTCGGCCACCGCCAGCGCGGCGCCGTGGCGCCGACACAGGTTACGAAACGGCTGATCGGTGAGCCCGGCCATCGGCGCCAGCACGCAGCGCCCGCGGATGGCGTGGGGGCCGATGCTGAAAGCGGGCGCGCTCATTTGAACGGCTGGTCGGTGCACTCCAGCCCCGTATTGCGGCGCGGCAGGCAGAGCTCCAGTTCGAAACCCTGCACGCCCGCCCCCGGGTCGGCGATGCTGACCCGGGCCGGCACTACGGCGCCCGGCCGCAGCAGCCCGTCAGCCGGCAGGTCGGCCGCGGTCGCGTACTGTTCCGGACCGAAATCACTGGCGGCCACCGGGTTGGACCAGCGGTCGCGCAGCACCACGCGCAGGCGCGGCAAGCCGGTGGTGTGCTTGCCCACCGCCGCAATCTGCGCGCGAATGTCCATCACGTCCTGCCCCGATTCGCCGACTACGGCTTCGGAGCCGCGAATCTCGTAGTTGTTCAACAGCGGCCACGCGGGATACAGGGTTTGATTGAGCGCGCCGTACAGGTCGCGCACCCAGGCACCGTACTCGGGATGGGCGGCGAGCTCGTCGCGGTTGTAGTGCAACAGTTGCCCGGCGAACAGCACCGCCAGCAGCAGGCCGCCGGTCAACCGCAGCCAGGTGCCGCTGCTGCCGCGTTCGGTGTCCGCCGGCTCGTCGGCCTGCCACGACGGCGCGGCGGTGTCGGCTGCCGCTGCGGTGGCTTCGTCACCGGGTTGCGGCGGCGGCTCCCAGGCGACCGGCCGGGGTGTTGCCGCCACGGGCCCGAAGAACTGGTTCCAGTTTTCGGCCGGTACGTCGAATTCCAGCGCGTCTTCGGCCGCACCCGGCGCCGCCTGATCAGGCGGATCACCTGCCGGGTGGAACGCCTCCACCTCCGCCTCCGCCTCTGCGGCATCGCCGGCTGCGGGACCGGCAGGCGCGCCCGTTGCCGCGGCTGCCGCCGGCTCCAGCGTGCTGCCGCCCTCGGTCACCCAGACTTCCAGCGCACTGGCCTGCTCGGCCGCGACGTCGCGCGGCGGGTCCGGCAGCCGCTCGCCAGCCGCGCCATCCTCGTCCATCGCATCCGGCGCATCCGGCGCATCCAGCGCATCCACAGCATCCGCCGCCGGACCAACAGCAAACGGCCCGGCCGCGTCCGCGGCCGGCGGCGCGGCTGCGGCGACGCCGGGAATCCGCTCCCAGATGGTCTCGTCGAAATCCGGCAGCGCCGTGTCGAAGTCGTCGTCCGCAGTTTCGCTGAGGTCCGTGCTCAGCGCCGTATCGAGGTCGTCGTCAAAATCGTCGTCCTCAAGGCGGGCGTTCAGGTCTTCGTCCAGGTCTTCGTTCAGGTCTTCGTCAATCGCCCACACCTGTTCATCCGCATCGGGCTGCCAGCCCGGGCCGGTCGCGTCCGGCGTCCAGCTCAGTTCGGCTGTATCCGCATCGGCTTCCGGTGCCGCAGGCGCGGCGAGCGTATCGGCATTGCTCGCCGTGCGCTGCTCATCCTCGATATACAGGATGGCCCCGTCGTCGTCCTCGTCGTCGTCAAACTCGTAGTCGAACGCAACTTCGCCCTCCGGCAGGTAGGCGGTTTTTTCATAGGCGTCCAGGTCCGGGTCGAGGTCGCCCGGCGGGTTGTTCGCGCTGTCAATGAGCCAGCTCGGCTGCGGCGTGCGGCTGGTTGCTGCGGCTGACGCGGGCGGTGGCGGGGCTGCAGGCTCCTCCGCCAGCGACTCCAGCGCATTAAAAACCGCGTGACAGTCGCCGCAGCGCACCTTGCCCTGCGCGCGCCGCAAGTCGCCGGCGGTGAGCCGGAAAACGGTCTGGCATTCGGGGCATTCAGTAAACATCCGCGTCCGGTATCTGGTGTGTGTAACCGCTCAATAAGACCCAATCGTCCACGTGTTCATGGACCGCGAGTTCAGCATAGCGTTGCCATGCCGCGATGACGAGGTTTGCCTGGCGCGCCAGGATTCCGGTCAGCGCCACGGCGGCCCCGGGCCGCAGGTAACCCGCCAGCTGCGGCGCCAGTTCAATCAGCGTGCCGCTCAGAATATTGGCGACCAGCACGTCGTAGCGCGCGTCGGTCGCGACCTCGCCGGCGGCCGCCACGCGCAGCTTGTCGCCGCAGCCGTTATTCTCCGCGTTCGCGCGCGTCGCTGCCAGTGCCTGCGGATCGATATCCACCGCCGTGGCCTCCGCCGCGCCGAGCGCGAGTGCCGCAATGCTCAGCAGGCCGGTACCGCAACCGTAGTCCAGTACCTGCCGGCCCGCCAGCGAACCCGCCTCGAGCCAGCGCAGGCACATGGCCGTGGTCGCATGTTCGCCGGTGCCAAACGCCAGTCCCGGCTGCAGCCGCACCACCGTCGCCGCCGCCGCTGGCGCTTCCAGCGCCGGCGGCACCACCCACAGGCGGTCGCCGAACTGCCGCGGCTGGAGCGTGGCCTGCCAGTCCGCCTGCCAGTCGCGATCGGCCAGCAGCATAAACTTGAGTTCGTGCGCCGGCAGCAGCGGCGCGAGGGCGGCTTCGATGTCAGCCTGGCCCAGCTCCGCGGGAAACAGCGCTGTCAGGATGGTGGCCGGCCAGGCCGGGGTGGTGCCCGGCGCGGGCTCAAGTATCGGCGAGTCCGCCGCATCGCGCAGCGAGATAGCCACGGCACCGAGCTCGGTGCAGGCGGCCTCGAGCGGCGCCGTATCCGCCTGGCCGTTTACCGTTTCCAGCTGCAGCCATGCCATGGGTGCGTTGACCGCCGGGCCCGGATGCTACAGACCCAGGCGCTTCTCAAGGTAGTGAATGTCGGTGCCACCGGCCTTGAACGCGCTGTGCTGAAAGATCTCCCGGTGCAACGCCGTGTTGGTCTCGATGCCGTCGACCACCAGTTCGGCCAGCGCGCCGCGCATGCGCGCCAGGGCTGTGTCGCGGGTGTCGCCCCAGGCGATCAGCTTGCCGATCATGGAGTCGTAATACGGCGGCACCGAATAGCCGCTGTATACGTGGCTGTCCACCCGGATACCCGGCCCGCCGGGCGGATGCCAGGTGGAGACCATGCCCGGTGAGGGCACAAAGGTGCGCGGGTGTTCGGCGTTGATGCGGCACTCGAAGGCGTGTCCGCGCAGGTGGATGTCTTCCTGCCGGAAGCTCAGCGGCATGCCCGAGGCGATGCGCAGCTGTTCGGCGACAATGTCGATGCCGGTAATCATCTCGGTCACCGGGTGTTCGACCTGCACGCGCGTGTTCATCTCGATAAAGTAGAACTCACCGTCCTGGTACAAAAACTCGAAGGTGCCTGCATTGACGTAGCCGAGGGTGCGGCATGCCTGCGCGCAGCGCTCGCCCATTTCCATGCGCAGTTCATGGCTCAGCCCCGGGGCCGGCGCTTCCTCGATCACCTTCTGGTGGCGCCGCTGCATGGAGCAGTCGCGCTCAAATAAATGGACGGCGTTGCCGTGGCTGTCGGCAATCACCTGGAACTCAATGTGGCGCGGATGATCGAGGAATTTCTCCATGTACACCGTGTCGTTGCCGAACGCGGCGCCGGCTTCCGAGCGGGTCAGGTTAATGGCGTTGAGCAGCGAGACTTCGTTGTGCACCACCCGCATACCGCGACCGCCGCCGCCGCCGGCCGCCTTGATGATGATGGGGTAGCCGATGCGGCGCGCAATCCGCAGGCATTCCTCCGGATTGTCCTCCGGCAGCGGCCCGTCGGAGCCGGGCACACACGGCACGCCGGCTTCCTGCATGGCCTTAATGGCGGAGACCTTGTCACCCATGATGCGAATCAGTTCCGGCGGGGGCCCCACAAACGCGAAGCCGCTGGAGGCCACCCGCTCGGCGAAGTCGGCGTTCTCGGACAGAAACCCGTAGCCCGGGTGAATGGCGCCGGCGTCGGTCACCTCGGCCGCGCTGATGATCGCGGGCATGTTCAGGTAACTGGCATTGGAAGGCCCGGGGCCGATGCAGACCGTTTCGTCGGCCAGCAGCACGTGCTTTTGCTTGGCGTCGGCGGTCGAATGCACGGCCACCGTCTTGATGCCCAGTTCGTGGCAGGCGCGCAGGATGCGCAGCGCAATTTCGCCGCGGTTGGCGATCAGTACTTTTTCGAGCATAGCGTTGGTCTACCGAGTGTGTCCTGTAGGGAGGCGAGCCGGCGGGCGCGCCGCTGATTGTCGCGGCGGGGGCTGCCGCGAGCTGCGCGGGCGGCGGTGGCGGCGCATACTGCGGCACGGGTGCCGCCTGCGGGTACCGGCTGATGCGCACCGCTTCCTCGCCCTCGGTGATTTCGATTTCTGCGATGCCGGATTCCTCCAGCAGTTCGATCAGTTTTTTAACTTTGCGAATGTCCATGGCGACGCCTTCCTTATCAGTTGGCTGAGTGCTGCAAAAAATGATGCGCGGCCGAAAGGGCCAGCCCGTAACCCTGCGGGCCGAGCCCGGCGATGATGCCGCGCGCCACGTCCGAAAAATACGACTGGCGGCGGAACTCCTCGCGCGCGTGGATGTTGCTGATATGAATCTCGATGAACGGAATGGCCACCCCCAGCAGGGCATCGCGCAGCGCGACACTCGTGTGGGTGAACGCCCCCGGGTTGATCAGGATAAACTCGACCCCCTCGGTGCCGGCCTGCTGCACGCGGTCGACCAGCGCGGACTCGGCGTTACTCTGCAGGCAGGCCAGCGTGTGGCCGAGTTCGGCAGCCTGACGAGTGAGGCCGCTTTCGATATCGGCCAGCGTGGTGACCCCGTAGACCTCGGGCTCGCGCGTGCCGAGCAGGTTCAGGTTGGGGCCGTTAAGCAGCAGTAGCGCAGACATAAGAATTATGTTTCATCGAAGATGTCTGCAAGTTTACCGATTTTAGCTGCAAATGAAAGTTATTTGCCTGAACGCGCCGGGACGGCGGCGCACCGGCCGCGCGCGGGGGCGGCCTACAGCGCACTCAGGCGCTGGCGCGCGCCGGCCAGATCGGTGCGGCCGGCCGTGTAGTCGCGGCTGGTGCGCACCAGCTCTTCCAACTGGCCCGCGTCGAGCTCGCCGATGTGCACGGTCAGCACCGCGCCGTCGCCGCCGGCCAGCACCGAAAACGGCAGGCCCAGCCCGTTGAGGCCGAACAGGTCGCTGACGCGCATGGCGTCTTCCTGGCCCACGAGGTTGGGGTAGGCCACGCCGAACTCGGCGATAAAGGTTTCGACATCAGCCTGGCGGTCGATCGCCACCCCGACCACCCGCAGCTCGCCGCTGGTGTGCAGCGCCTGCAGCAACGGAATCTCGCGCCGGCAGGGCGCGCACCAGGTGGCCCAGAAATTGAGCAGCAGCGGTTCGCCCGACCACTCGCTGATGGCGCGCGGTTCGCCGTACACGTCGTTCAGCGTGAAGTCCGGCAGCTGTTCCGGTGTGCCGCTGACCTGGCCCGTGGCCACGGCGGGCGGCGGCCGGCTGAGCTCCAGGTAAAAGCGCGCGCCGATGACCGTGCAGCTCACGAGCACGCACGCCAGCAGCGCAATGCGGATCCATTTAGGCATGAGCGACGCTTCAGTTCAGGCTGGTAATAAACTCGTACGACGGCTGGTCGGTTTTTACAGCATAGCCGATCAGCCGGCCGGCGCGGGCGATCGGCTCCACGCTGAGTATGGTAAAGCCGTTGCCGGTCAGTGCGGACTTGAGCGCCAGGTACGCGCGGTTGGATTTCTTCTCGGTGGAGCGCGTGCTGTCGGCGAATACGACAAAGCGGTCACCGGCACCATTGGCGGCTGACTTCATGGCCACGCCGTCGATCTCGAAGCGACCCAGCGCACCGGCGGTGCGCGAACAGTCCTGCTCGAGAATATACGGGCGACTGCAGCTCATGCGCGCCGCATCGATAGCCGTCGCCTCGGCGGCGTCAGGCACCGCGACAAAGCCGGACTCGCAGGCAGTCAGGCACAGCGCGGCAGCAAAGATTGCTAATCGTAGTGGCATGGTGGTGTCCGTTGTGAACTTTAGCCAATGTTATTTTGGCCAAGCATACCATCGCTGTATCGCCCGCGACCGGGCGCCCGCTCAGCTTATCCGGCTGCCTCGCGGAGCCGGGGCAGGGGGCGGTGGCGGCGGTTCGTCGCTGCGCTTGCTGTTGTCGAAGATGCTGGTGGCCAGCGCAATCATTGACGAAATCTCGGTGAGGTTGGCCGGCACCACCAGCGTGTTGGAGGCCTTGGCCAGTTTGCCGAACTGCTCGACATAGTCTTCGGCAATGCGCAGCTTCATGGCCGCATCGCCGCCTTCCTGACGCACGGCCTGCGCCACACGGGCGAGGCCTTCGGCCGTGGCATTGGCGACCGCCAGAATAGCGGCGGCTTCACCTTCGGCTTCGTTAATCTGCTGCTGCTGCTTGGCTTCGGACTCTTTGATGACGCGCTGTTTCTCGCCCTCGGCCTCGTTGATCTTGGCGTCCCGCTCGCCCTCGGAGGTGAGCACCACGGCGCGCTTCTCGCGCTCGGCGCGCATCTGTTTTTCCATCGCGCTCAGCACGTCCTGCGGCGGGTTAATGTTCTTGATCTCGTAGCGCAGCACCTTCACGCCCCAGGGATCGGAAGCCTTGTCGAGTTCGGCCACGATGTTGGAGTTGATCACGGCGCGTTCTTCAAAGGTGCGGTCGAGGTCGATTTTGCCGATCTCGCTGCGCAGCGTGGTTTGCGCCAGCTGCGAAATAGCAAACACGAAATCGGTGATGCCGTAGGAGGCGCGCTCGGGGTCGAGCACCTGCAGGTACAGCACGCCGTCGACGCCCACCTGCACGTTGTCCTTGGTAATGCAGATCTGCTCCGGAATATCGATGGCCAGCTCTTTCAGGCTGTGGCGGTACGCGGCGCGCTCAATAAACGGCACGAGAATATGAAAACCGGCGCGCAGCGTGCGGCTGTACTTGCCGAGGTTCTCGACCACCACCGCGGTCTGCTGCGGCACCACGACCGCCGCTTTGGAAATGACCACGATGGCCACTATGGCGATAGCGATGGCTACAAAGAAAGTGAAATTCTGGTCCATGTGGGTCCCCGGAAAATGTACAGATGAGTCAGGCGGCTTCGACCACCAGCGTCAGGCTCTCAACCCGCACGATGCGCGCCTGATCGCCTGCGCTAAGCGCGGTGTTGCCGGAGTTCAGCACGGTCCAGACAGTGCCGCGAAAGTTCTGCCGGCAGGTGTCACCCGGCGCCAGGTCGGATTGCAGTTTGATCACCGCACCGGCCGGGCCGGCCTGGTAATCGACGCCGACGCCGCGAAACTTGGCGTAGACCCGCGCGCGAAAAGTCACCATTGTGACCAGCGCCAGTACGGCAAAAATAAGCCACTGCACCCAGGGCAGCAGCGGCACAGCCAGTGTCAGCAGGCCGGTGACGATAGCCGCCACGCCAATAAACAGCAGGTAAAAAGCGGTTTCCACGCCCAGCAATTCTGCGGCCAGCAGAAACAGCCCCAATGCCATCCAGCCCCACCACGGCATACCCCCACCTCTCTTTAGTGCCCGCTGCGCAGTTACTCGCCGCAGCTACTGTGAGCCTACTCTAGCGCAGTACGTAGCCCAGGTGCGTCAGAAAATCGGCCGTCTTCATGTAGCCCACCACCCGCTGGCCCTGCACCTCTGCCCCTGAGCGGTCGTAAAAGACAATGGTCGGCGGGCCGAAGATACCGAAGTGCTCCAGCAGCGCCTGATCGGCCGCATCGTTGGCGGTGACGTCGGCCTGAATGAGCACCGTGTCGGCCAGCGCGGCCTGCACCGCCGGATCGGTGAAGGTCCAGGCCTCCATTTCTTTGCAGGACACGCACCAGTCGGCATAGAAGTCGAGCATCAGGTGCTGGTCCGCCGCTGCCGCCGCCTGCCGCGCCGCTTCGAAGTCATCGACGGTTTTGATCAGCTGAAACGGCAGCGCGTGCTCGGTCGCGGCACCGCCGCCGCTGGTCAGCCGGTCGAGCGGCTGCAGCGGGTTCGACGAGCCGCTTAAGGCGCCCACCAGCAAAACCGCGCCGTAGACCGTCGCCAGCACGCCGGCGCCCTTGCCAAAGAGCTGGCCCGGTTTGGGGTGATCGCCGAGGCCGGTGAACGCGCCCAGCCAGACGCCTGCAAACACCGCCAGTGCCGCCCACAGCAGCATGCTGACGATGCCCGGCAGCACGCGGTCGAGAATCCAGATAGCGAGGCCCAGCAGCAGCAGGCCGAAAATGCCCTTGACGGTGTTCATCCAGGCGCCGGCTTTCGGTAGCAGCTTGCCGGCCGAAGTGCCGAAGATGAGCAGCGGGATGCCCATGCCGATGCTCAGCGAAAACAGCGCGAAGGCGCCGCGGGCCACGTCGCCGGTTTGCGCAATGACCGCCAGCGCGGCCACCAGCGGCGGCGCCACGCAGGTGCTGACCACCAGCGCCGAGATGGCGCCCATGATCGCCGTGCCCAGAAAGCCGCCGGAGTTGTTGCCGCCGATGGCCGACAGTCGCGTTTGCAGCGCGCTGGGCAGCTGCAGCTCGTACAGGCCGAACATGGCCAGCGACATGCCCACAAACAGCAGCGCGACAAAACCGAGTACCAGCGGCGTCTGCAGCGCCGCCTGAATTTGCCCGCCGGCCGCGCCCACCGCGGCACCCGCCACCGTGTAGGTAAACGCCATGCCCAGCACGTAGCTGAGGCTCAACCAGAACGAGCGCGCCGTGGAAACGTTGTCGCCCTGGCCCGCGATGATCCCCGACAGTATCGGCACCATCGGCAGGCAGCAGGGGGTAAAGGCCAACAGCAGGCCGAGCCCTAAAAACACAAACATCACGCTGACCAGCGAGGCTTCGGCGATCACGCCGAACAGCCGGTCCTGTTCCGACACGGGCGGCGGCGGCAGGTCGGTGGCGGCCGCGCGGGGCAGGTTAATCCGCGCGCTCACCGTGGCCGGCGGGTAACAAATGCTGCCCTGCTTGCAACCCTGGTAAGCCAGCACCAGCTCGACGTCCTGCGGGTCGGGGGATGCGCGCGTAAACGGCACCCGCAGCGTGACGGCATCAAAGTACACCTCGGTTTCGCCAAACTCTTCATCGAGTTCCATGACGCCGGCTGGCAGCTGCAGCGGCCCCGGCTGGATGGCGCTGCCGGGCGCGGTCACGGCGAAGTCCTTGCGGTACAGGTAGTAACCGGGCGCGATGTCCCAGCGCACGGCCAGCGTAAACGCATCGACCACGCTGACGGACGGCACGAAGGCCTGCTCGGCCGGCAGCGCGTCGTCCTGGCTCACCGTACCGGCCCGGCCAAACGGCAGGCCGCTGCTGCCGGCTGTCGCGCCGCCGGCGGGTAAGTCGACGGTCGCCTGCCAGCGCTGCGGCGGGTAGCACAACCCCCAGTCGGCGCAGCCCTGCGAGCGCAGCTCGAGCTCCAGCCGGGTCAGGCCGGCGTCGGTGAGCGTGTACGGGATCTGCACGACCGTGCGGCCGCGAAACACAATCTGCTCACCAAAAAACTCGTCGGCGTGGACTTCGCCGGCGGGGTAGCGCGGCGCGCCCAGCTCCGCGCCGGGCGCCGTAAACTTCATCTTGTCGCGGTACAGATAGTGCCCGGGCTCGATGTCCCAGACCAGTTCGATAACGCCGGCGGTGGCGCTGGCGGAATAGCGAAACACCTCGTCGGCGCGCTTGATGTCGCGGGCTGCCAGCGCCTGCAGGCTGACCGCGGCCAGCACCAGCCCCAGCAGGGCCTGGCTCAGGGGACGAATGCAAAAGGCTCTTAACATGTCGCGTCGTTTATCCAGTCGAGGTAGCCGGGCAGGCCCGCCGTCAATGGGATGCCAATAAGCTCCGGAAGTTCATACGGATGCTCG
>JAZBOT010000101.1:0-25346 GCA_036351295.1 Gammaproteobacteria bacterium
CGGCTCACTGGCGGGCGGCTCGCCGCGCTCCAGATCATCCAGGGGCAGAAAAATCCGAATGGCGGCCCCGGCTCCGGGTTCGCTGCTCAATGTAATTTTGCCGCCATGCTCTTCAATCAGTTTACGCACAATAGCCAGCCCCAGCCCGGTGCCTTTGGCTTTGGTAGTGACATAGGGTTCAAAAATTTTCTCGCGGTACTCCTCGGGGAAACCGGGTCCGTTGTCGGTCACAGTGATCTCCAGTCGCGGCTGAGCCTTGGCCGTGTTCAGCGAAGTACGCAGGTTCAGCTGCGCATCGGCAGTCTCCTCAAGGGCCTCAAGCGCGTTGCGGATAAGATTGTGCAGTATCTGGCGCATCCGTACCGCGTCCAGCCGCACCAGCGGCAACGACTCATCGAGCTCCAGCGTCAGGTAAGGCTGGCCATGATAGGCCGGGTACAGCTCGGCAACCTGGGTAATGAGGCGATTGATGTCGAGCTCAACCAGATTCATTTCCGGCGCCCGCGCATACTCGCTGAAAGCGTTCACCATATCGCGCATGGCTTCGACCTGACGAATGATCGTTTGCGTGGCCCGGTCGAGTGTTTCAGCCTGCGCCGGACTGACAACATCCAGCAACTTGTGTCGCAGCCGCTCAGCCGACAGCTTGATCGGGGTCAGCGGATTCTTGATCTCATGGGCCAGCCGGCGCGCCACCTCACCCCAGGCGGCGTCCCGCTGCACCCGCAGCAAGTCAGTGATGTCGTCAAACACCACCACATAGCCGCTGCGCCGTGAATAGCTGCCGGGCAGAGCGCTGCAGGCACATACCAGCACACGGCGTTCACCATCGATATTGAGTGCAACCTGTTCTTTCCACTCGGTGACATCGGCATCAATATGCCGGCGGAACACGTCGACGAACTGCTCCAGCGCGGTGTTGCCGACGGCCAGATCGTCCAGCAGGCAGCCCTCACGCCCGGTGAAATCGGTTTGCAGGACTTCGGCAGCGGTTGCGTTGGCTGCCCGTATCGACAGGTCGTGCTCGAGGGCGACGACGCCACTCGACAAGCGCCCCAGGATGGCTTCGAGACTGGCGCGCTCGTTCTCCACCTGCGCTTCATTGCGGCGGGCATCGGCACGGGCAGCCCCCAGCTGGCTGATCATGTCGTTAAACGAGTCCACCAGAAAGCCGATCTCGTCCCGCTCACCCGCGGGCAAGCGGGTATCGAAATCGCCGCGGGCCACGGCGCGGGTGCCGGCAGCCAGACTCTGAATGGGCGCAGTCAGCCGGCGCGCGAAAAAGAATGCGCCATAGATCGCCAGCAACAGTGAAATCAACACCACCAGACTGAGCGTCAGTACAAAGCTGCTTTTCAACGGATCGCGCAGGAAGGCCAGCTCAGCGTAGCGGGTAACGGTGTCCTCCACCGAGGCCGTCAGCGGCGCCAACCGCTTACCGAGCGGATACAGGGCCTGCAGAATACGCACCTCACGCCCCGAGCGACCGGGCAGCAGCATCGCTGTGCGCACCATGTACTGATCGTCAGAGCGAGGCTCCAGGCCAACGTAGTAGCCGTCGCGCCGAATACTGAGGAGTACCTCGTCAGTGGGCAGCAGCGGCAGCTGGTCCACCGGATTCGCCGAACTGGTGGCGATAATCCTCGAGGCCCCGGCAAACAGCGTGAGGTCTTGTGCACCGGTCTGCGTGCGCAGCGCGCTCAGGATGCGAAACATGTCGCCGTCATTGACGCTGTACAGCCGATCAACCAGCCGCCGGGTCTGCTGCAGGTTGTCGCGCATGCGGACATCCAGCGCTGTCCGGCTGAGCTCAAGTGCATCGCCGAGACCTTGCTCGACCTGCACGTCGAACCAGGAGTCGATACCTTCATTCAGGAACTGCACGGCGTAGGCATAAACCACAGCCATCGGTACGATAACCAGCGCGACAAAGGCCGTTACCAGGCGGGCTTTCAGGCGGGCGCCCGGTGCCCGCCGCCGGTAATCCCTAACCATGCGCACCACATTGGCGCCGATCAGCACCAGCAGGAAAGTCGCGCCGGCAATGTTCACGATCAGTATGGCGCGGTACAGATCACCAAAATCGGCGGAACTGCGGCTGACGGCGCTGAGCAGCGCCAGTCCGAGCAAAGCCAGCGCCAGCGCCGCGACCAGCGCCACCGTATTGATATGACTGCGGACTATTTTGGTTTCCATCGATACCAGTCGCTTTCAAGGCCAAAGTCGCCCTGCCAGAACGCCAGGATCTGCAGCGGGCCCGGCAGCTGCCGGCGATCGAGCACGGCCCGCATCGCTATATAGTAAACCTCGTTAGCCGTATCGAGCGTATCGCTCAACAGCACGAAGTCCCGCACCCGCCCCATCGAGCGCAGGGCCGAAAACAGGGTGGCATAGCTGGTCTCGCTGGACGCATCAAGATTCCGGACCAGATACCTCTGACTGAGCGACAGGTACTGGAGTTCAAACTCCTGGCGCGCGGTTCGTACTTCTTCGTCCGGCCAGAAGCGGATCCGCCGCGTCACCTCGTACTGAAAGCTGATGTTGAGCGTTACGCCACTCTGCAGGGCTTCGACCGCCGCGTCACTGAGCTGCATGTCCACGCGCGCATCAACCAGCCAGCCGCGGTCAGTCAGCCGGGTGGTCGCGTCAATGATTTCGAAACGGCCGTCAGCCGCACGCGCCACCGCGACGGCGAGGCAGGCGACGGCGAGCAGGCGGCAAACCCGGCCGAGGTGCACTCTCACGCGTTTTTGAAAATCAAACACGCTCAATTAAAGCATAATAGAAACCGTCGGTATCGCCGCTACCGGGCAGGAGCTGCACACCGCAGCCGGCTGAGCCCTGCCATTCAGGCGGAATCCGGGCCGCCAGCGGCACTTCACGCGCGTCAGAGTGCGCGGCCAGGAAGCCCCTGACAACGGCTTCGTTCTCAGCGCGCATGATCGAACAGGTGGCATACAGCAAGCGCCCCCCGGCACGCAGCAGTGGCCACAACCGCACCAGCATCTCGGCCTGTCGGCCGGCGAACTCGACGATATCGCTCGGTCGGCGCAGAAAGCGTATGTCGGGGTGGCGGCGGATGACCCCGGTAGCGGAGCACGGTGCGTCAAGCAGAATACGGTCAAAGCGTTCTCCGTCCCACCAGCCGTCGGGCTCACACACATCGCCGGTCCGCACCTCCGCCTGCAGCCCGAGGCGCTGCAGGTTATCCCGCACGCGCGCGAGTCGCTGGGGGGAGCTGTCCACCGCGGTCAGGGCCACTTCCGCGTACTCCAGCAAATGTCCGGTCTTGCCACCGGGGGCCGCACACGCGTCGAGCACGCGCATGCCGTCAGCCGGGGCGAGCAGCTCGGCCGCCAGTTGCGCTGCAGCATCCTGCACGCTGCAGGCACCCGTCGCAAAACCCGGCAGGCGGGTCACCGCCGCGGGCGCGGCCAGCAAGGCGGCTGAGCGCGGCACCGGGGGCGCGCTCGCCTGCTCGCCGAGCGCGGCCCATTGCGCCAGCCAGTCGGCGCGACTGCCCTGCCGCAGGTTGATACGCAGCCACATGGGCGGGGGCTGGTTGGCGGCGGTCAGAATCGTCTGCCAGTGCTCCGGCCAGTCAGTCTGGACGGCGTCAATAAACCATTCGGGATGCTGCCAGCGCGCATCGGGGTAGACCGCTGTTGCCGCCAGCAGAGCAGGCGCTTCGCGCAGGAAGCGACGCAGCACCGCATTCACCAGTCCACGCAGCTTGGGCCGCTGCAAGTCCGCCGTCGCCGCCACCGTGGCCGAAACGGTCGCGTAGTCAGCAACCTCCAGATCAATCAGCGCATGCAGGCCGACCGACAACAGGGCATGAATCACGCTGTCGCGGCGGCGCAGGGGCCGCTGCAACAGCTGTTCGAGCAGCCGCTCATTGCGCGCGTGGACGCGCAGCGTGCCGAAGCTCAGCGCCTTGACGAAGGCCCGGTCGCGCTCGCTGAGCGTCTGCAGGTCGGCCGCCGCGAACGCGGCGTCGAGATTGCGCCCGTGAGTCAACACCGCATCGACCAGCTCGGCCGCCCGGGCGCGCGCCACGCCGCCTGTCGCGTCGGCCACCCGGCTAGGAACCCAACACGCTGCCGGCCAGCGCGTGAGCCTGGCTGAACTGCCCGGCGCTAAGCCGACGCTTGCCGGGCAACTGGAGCTCAGTCAACAGGACGATACCCGCGCCCGTTTGCACGCCGATGCCCGCTGCGCCCACCGCGACCACCTCGCCGGGAACGGCCGCGGTCGGCGAGGCGGAGGGGTCGTCGACGGCCAGGCGCGAGTTCCAGCAGCGCAAGGGTTGCCCCTGCCACACGGTGGTTGCGACAGGCCACGGATTGTAAGCGCGGATCTGGCAATCGATACGGGCCGCCGGCTGCTGCCAGTCAATCACCCCGTCGGCCTTCTTAATGCGCGGCGCATAGGTCACGCCCGTCTTGCTCTGCGGCACAGCTGCCAGCGAACCGGCCAGCAGCTCGTCGAGATGCGTGGCCAGCAGTGTCGCACCATCCGCGGCCAGGGCGTCATGCAGCGAGGCAGCCGTGGCGTCCGCCGCAATCCCGCGCACACTGCGGGCAAACACCGCGCCCGTGTCCAGGCCCGCATCCATCTGCATTAAACAAACGCCGGTTTCCGTATCGCCGGCCAGCAGCGCACTTTGAATAGGCGAGGCGCCGCGCCAGCGCGGCAGCAGCGACGCGTGCAGGTTGACGCAACCACGCCGCGGCATAGCGAGGACTTCCGGCGGCAGCAGCTGACCGTACGCAACCACGACGAGCAAATCGGCTGTCAGTGCGCGCAGCTGAGCCTGAATGAGCGACTCACGCAAGGATAGCGGCTGCAGGATTCTGAGCCCGCGGGCCGCAGCCGCCTGATGCACCGGTGAGGGCGTCAGCCGGCGGCCACGGCCCGCGGGCCGGTCCGGTTGCGTGAGCACGGCGACCACCTCGTGCGGACTGTCCAGCACGGCAGTGAGCGCCGGCACCGCAAATTCCGGCGAACCGGCAAACACGATACGTGCGCGGGTCATGCTGTCAGAGCGACGGTGCGCCGCGCCCGGCCGGCAGCGGCGCGCGCTTGCGCGCTTTGGTCAGCTTCTTGCGCACGCGTTCGCGCTTGAGCTGGGAGAGGTAGTCCACAAAGAGCTTACCTTCCAGATGGTCCATCTCGTGCTGGATGCAGATCGCCAGCAGGCCGGTGGCCTCGAGCTCAAAGCGCTTGCCGGTGCGATCCTGGGCCTCCACGGTGATGTCCTCGGCGCGGCTCACGGGCTCATAAATTTCCGGCACGGACAGACAGCCCTCGTCAGCCATGATGGCGCCCTGTTGCCGGATAATCTGCGGATTAATCAGACAGTGCGGGGCGCTGCGATCCTCGGACACATCCACCACCAGCACCCGCTGATGGACGTCCACCTGCGTCGCCGCCAGGCCAATGCCGGGTGCCGCATACATCGTCTCCAGCAGGTTATCGACCAGCTCGCCCAGCGCGCCATCAAACACCGTGACCGGCGCGGCCTTGGTACGCAACCGCGGATCCGGGTATTCAAGGATTTCAAGCACTGCCATAGCATTTCCTGCCGTTGCGGCCCGTTGAAACTGCGAAATAGGGCCTACTTTATGTTATATAAGCGTGACGGGCGCCCGGGGGGCTTAATCGCTGTGGCTGGAACCCGGTCACAGTTTCCGGCCCTCCGGTTGTGCAGAATTATAGCAACGCCGGTCACCGCACCGGCATGCTGTTTATTTTAGGGATGAAGCGCCGATGAAAACCTGCCCGATCGCTGGATCATGGATAGCCCTGCGGAGCGGATTGTTTGCCTGCTTACTGGTGGTGGCAACCGCCGTGGCGGCGCAGTCAGGCGACTCGATCGAACTTAATCCTTCTCACCCTGACAGTTACGTGGTCCAGCGCGGTGACACCCTGTGGGACATCTCGGCGATGTTTCTCAAGCAGCCCTGGTTCTGGCCCGAGATCTGGTACGTCAACCCGCAGATCGAAGACCCCCACCTGATTTACCCCGGCGACGTACTGACGCTCGTCTATGTTGACGGCCAGCCCCAGCTCAGAATGCAGCGCGGTGGCACGGTCAGCGGCGGCACCGTGCGCCTGTCGCCGCAAATCCGCGCAGAAGGCCGCGACGCGGCCATCACGACAATCCCGTTCCAGACGATTGAGCCGTTCCTGCGCGGCGGCACCATCATGAGCAAGAAGGAAGCCGAATCGCTGCCCTACATTGTCGCCTTCCGGGATCACATTGTTGCCGGGGCAGGCCACGAAATATTCGTCCGTGACATCGATGACAGCGTAGCCATGGGCAAAGAGTACTTTGTGCTGCGTATGCTGGACGAAATCGAAGATCCTGAGACCGGCAAACCCCTTGGCTATGAGGTCCTGTTTATTGGTAAGGCCGAGAAGCGGGCGGCGGGCGACCCCGACACACTGTTTCTCACCGATACCGACCGTGAAGCACGGCGCGGCGACAAGGTGCAGGAGGTTGATCTGCAGCTGCCGATGACCTTTTTCCCCAGCGCGCCAAACCGCGAAGTCGCGGGCACGATCGTCTCCGTGGTCGATGGCGTCTCGCGCATCGGCCAATACCAGATGGTCATCTTAAACCGCGGCAGCAAGCACGGGCTGGAATCGGGCAGCGTGCTGGCCGTTTGGCAAAAAGGCGAAACGGTGCCAGATCGCTTCAGTCGCAAGGCTTTTGGCGAGAAAGTCGAATTGCCAGACGCGCTGGGCGGTACTGTAATGGTGGTCAAGGCTTACGAAGACGTCAGCTACGCGCTGGTCATGGAAGCCTTGCTCGAAATTAAAGTCGGCGACCGCTTCCGCAATCCCTAGCAGCTGGCCCGGCCAGCACGGGGCGATCGGAGCCGGTCGCCCCTAGCGGTATGTCTGGCCTATGCCTCTGAATCACTCATGGCTCGCGCTGGCGCTTGCCCCCGGCATCAACGCCGCCCGTCTGGAAGCACTGTTCCAGCGCTACGAGCAGCTTGACGTCGCGCTCGCCGCCGGCGATCAGGCGCTTGCCGAGGCCGGTTTGGCTGCTGCGACGATCGCGGCATTGCGGAACCCGGACGCCGCAATACTGGAACGCGCGCTGGCCTGGCTGGATGCTCCGCAACATACCCTGGTGCATTGGCTCGACCCGCGCTACCCGCCACTGCTCAAAGCATCACCGCATGCGCCGGCGGCGCTCTTCGTGGCCGGCGATGCCGCTTTGCTGCAACTCCCGCAACTCGCGATCGTCGGTAGCCGCAACGCCACCGCGGGAGGGCTGCAGACCGCGCGTGACTTCGCGGCGCACCTGACCCGCAGCGGCCTCATTGTTACCAGCGGGCTGGCCCTCGGCGTGGACGCCGCTGCCCACAGTGGCGCACTGGCGGCCGGCGGCGCAACGATCGCGGTGCTGGGCACGGGGATCGACCTCATCTACCCAACAGCCAACCAGGAACTGGCCGAACGCATACTGGCCAACGGGGCGCTGGTCAGCGAGTTTGCACCCGGCACCCCGCCACGGCGTGCACAGTTCCCGCAGCGGAACCGCATTATTGCCGCCCTCAGTCTCGGCACGCTGGTAGTGGAGGCGGGTATCAACAGCGGTTCGCTGATCACCGCACGGTACGCCGGTGACAACGGCCGTGAAGTATTTGCAATCCCGGGCTCCATCCATAATCCCCTGAGCAAAGGTTGTCACCGGCTGATCAAGCAAGGTGCCAAGCTGGTCGAATCGGCACCGGACATCATCATCGAGATTGGCGCGCAAGCTGAACTCCAGTTTGCGACACCGGTCGGTGCGCCGGCCACGGCGAATGCTGCAGCAGAAAAAGCCGCTCCAAGCGCTGAAGACGCCGACTATGCGCGTTTGCTGAAATGCATGGGCTTCGATCCGGTATCCATTGACACGCTCGCCGGGCGCAGCGGATTGACGGCCGAGGAGCTTTCCTCCATGCTGCTGATTCTGGAGCTGCAGGGCAGGGTTTTTGCTCTGCCGGGTGGGCAGTTTCAGCAAGCCAGTCAATTGGATCATCCGCATGAATGAAACAGTGCTCGATGTACTCATGTACCTCTTCGAGAACTTCTCCGAACAAGAATTTGACCACGCCCCGGACCAGGTGGTGCTGCGCGAAGAGTTACTGCAGGCCGGGTTCGGCGAGCACGAAGTCGATCGCGCGCTGGACTGGCTGGAAGAGCTCGCAACCACGGAAGCTGAACCGTTTGCGAACAAGCCGGCCAGGCGTTCTATCCGCATTTTCAGCCCGCGTGAAGCCGCGCGGCTCGACGTCGGCTGCCGCGGCTATCTGGCGTATCTCGAGCAGATTGGCATACTCGCGCCAGTGCAGCGAGAGCTGGTGCTGGACCGGCTGATGGCGCTCGATTCCGTCGATATCGACGTCGAGCAGGTTAAGTGGGTCGTGCTGATGGTGCTGTTCAGCCAGCCCGGCGAGGAGTCTGCGTTCTCGCGGATGGAAGACCTTGTTTTTGAAGAAATTGAAGGCACTGTCCATTAGCAGATTTGCATGGCTCACACCGGATGCAGTAAAAGGAACCGCGGCAAGACCGCGGTTCGTCGTTTACGGCGGAACGTTGCACGCGCCAACGCGGCCGCAAAACAGAGTAATTAAATGAGTAACAGTGTTGTAGTTGTTGAATCACCGGCCAAGGCCAAAACGATCGAGAAGTATCTCGGTCCGGGCCACAAGGTGCTCGCGTCATACGGCCATGTCCGCGATCTGGTGCCCAAAGAGGGCGCTGTGGACCCGGACAACGGTTACGCGATGCGCTATGACGTGATTGAACGCAACGAAAAGCATGTTAAGGCCATCCAGAAGGCGCTGAAAAAAGCCGACACCCTGTGCCTGGCGACAGACCCTGATCGCGAGGGGGAGGCCATTTCGTGGCATTTGTACGAGCTGCTCAAAGAGCACGGTGACCTCGAGGGCAAGCAGGTGCAGCGCGTGGTCTTCTATGAGATCACGCAGCGCTCTGTGCAGGAGGCCATGGAAAACCCGCGCGAGCTGTCGATGTCGCTGATCGATGCACAGCAGGCGCGGCGCGCGCTCGACTATCTCGTGGGCTTCAACCTGTCGCCGCTGCTGTGGAAAAAGATTATGCCGGGCCTGTCCGCGGGCCGTGTGCAGAGTCCGGCGCTGCGAATGATCGCCGAGCGGGAGGCGGAGATTGAGGCCTTCAGGCCACAGGAATACTGGACGCTGGAAGGCGATGCGGCCACCGCCGAAGGCGCCGGCTTCAGCGCCCGCCTCGCCGACTATGAAGGCAAGCGGGTCGAGCAGTTCAGCTTCGTGAACGAACAGCAGGCACATGCCGCGCGCGACGCGGTTATTCGCGCGGCCGGCGGCCAGCTGACCATCGCGAAAGTCGACAAGAAGCAGCGCCGGCGCAATCCGGCGGCACCGTTTACGACCTCCACGCTACAGCAGGAGGCAGCGCGCAAACTGGGTTTTAATACCCAACGCACCATGCGCACCGCGCAGAACCTGTACGAAGGCATCGCCACCGATGAAGGCACAGTTGGCCTGATCACGTACATGCGCACGGACTCGGTTTCGCTGGCCAACGAGGCAGTGGTTTCCATCCGTGAACTCATCGGCCAGCGCTATGGGGCTGAGAACGTTCCCGACGAGCCGCCGGTTTACAAAACCAAGTCAAAAAATGCGCAGGAAGCCCATGAAGGCATCCGGCCTACCAGTGCTGAGCGCACGCCGGAGAAAATGCGGCCGTTTCTGGAGGACGACCAGTACAAACTGTATTCGCTGATCTGGATGCGTACCGTCGCCAGTCAGATGGTTCCCGCCATTTTTGATACCGTGGCGATCGATATGGTGCCGGCCGGCGATCCGGACGTAGCACGCCTGCGGGCCAGCGGCTCGACGCTGGTGAAGCCCGGCTTTATCGCTGTGTATCAGGAAGGCAGCGATGACGTCAAAGACGACGAGGCTGACAAGACGCTGCCACCGGTGGAAGTCGGGCAAACGCTGGCGCTCAGTGAGTTCCGCGCGGACCAGCACTTCACCGACCCGCCGCCGCGCTTCACTGAGGCGAGCCTGGTGAAGACGCTGGAAGAATACGGCATCGGCCGGCCGTCCACCTACGCCAGCATCATTTCCACCCTGAAGAACCGGGAGTACGTGGAAATGGACGGCAAACGCTTCCTGCCGACTGATGTCGGGCGCATTGTGAGCGGCTTCCTGAGTAATCACTTTACGCGCTACGTCGACTACGACTTCACCGCGCAGCTCGAAGACGTGCTCGACGAAATCTCACGCGGCGAACGCGAGTGGATTCCTGTGCTTGAGGATTTCTGGTCGCCGTTCCATGAGCTGGTGGAAGACAAGGAAGCCAACGTCACGCGCGAAGAGGCCGCCCAGGCGCGGCAGCTCGGCACCGATCCCAAATCCGGCAAGCCGGTGTCGGTGCGTCTCGGCCGCTACGGCGCCTTCGTGCAGATCGGGACCAAGGACGACGAGGACAAGCCGAAATTTGCCGGTCTCAAACCGGGTCAGAAGCTCGCCACCATAACGTTCGATGAAGCCATGGAGCTGTTCAAGCTGCCACGCAAGCTGGGCGAAACACCGGAAGGCGAGAAGGTATCCGCCAGCATTGGACGGTTTGGCCCCTACGTTCGCTACAGCGACAAATTCGTGTCGATCCGCGGCGAAGACCCGTACACCATCACGCTGGAGCGGGCGCTGGAACTGATCGCGCAGAAGAAAATCGACGATGCCAACAAGCTGATACTCGATTTCCCGGATGACGGCATTCAGGTGCTGAACGGTCGCTACGGTCCTTACATCACCAACAAGGAAAAGAACGCCAAGGTACCGAAGGATCGCGAGCCCAAGTCGCTGACACTGGACGAGTGCAAGGAGCTGCTCGAAAAGGCGCCGCTGCGCGGCAAAAAGAAAAAGAAAGTAGCCAAGAAGGCGGCCACGGAGAAGCAAACCGCGAAGAAGAAGGCCGCCAAGAAGAAAACCCGGAAAAAGGCCAAGCGCAAAACCAAAAAGAAGGCCGCCAGGAAAACCGCGAAGAAGACAGCCCGGCCGGCCGCGCCGTCCAGCCCGCCCGCGGACTGATCTGCCGGCAGCTCCTGCGGGTCGCGAGAACTCCAAACTGCTGCGTTTGGACCGACGCGTGCGCCAATATTCTGTAAAATGCACCAACCGGTATGAAGAAAGTCCGGTAAACGCCCGGATTACAACAACGACAGTGGCGTCAGAATGCAGGTAAGCACACACATGCACAGCTGGTTTCTAGGGCGCATCGGCCTGTGCGCGGGCGTGGTGTGGCTGGCACTGCTCGGCAGCGGCACGCTGCAGACTGCGCAGGCAGGCGCCCGGGGCGTGGCCGCCCACCGGGCCGGGCCCACCATCGCGATGCAGAACAATTCAGCGGAGGAGCGCCTGTATATCGTGCAGTTCGCCGCAGCGCCGGCGCTGGCCCGGGAAGCGCTTGACCTCCGCAACCGGCAGCAAGCCGGAACGCAGCGGCAACGGCGGTCGCGCACCGCGAGCGAGCGCGCCGCCCTCGGTCGCTACGTAGAGGAGCTGGAGGCGCAGCAGGATGCTTTGCTGCGGTCGCTCGGGGTCTACAACAAACGGGTTTACAGCTACGGCTATGCCTTCAATGGCGCGGCCCTGAAGCTGACGCCGCGTGAAGCTGAAAGACTCCGGCTGCGCAAAGGCGTGGTCAATGTCTGGGAAGACCGGCGTCGCCGGGTATCAAGCAATTTCAGCTCCAGCTTTCTCGGCCTTAACGATTCCAGCGGCGGGCTTCGGGCTGACCTCGGGCTGACCGGTGAAGGCGTGATCATCGGTGTCATTGACAGCGGCATCACGCCCAACCACCCGAGCTTCTCCGAGCGCGCTGCCGAACCCGACAAACCCAAACTGTGCCGCATCAGCTGGGGCGAGAATACGTTGCTCGGCCGGTTTCTCTGTAAACGCTTCCGCAAACCCGGTCCGTTGCTGTTTACGCCACCTCCGGAGGACTGGCAGGGAGCCTGTGAGGCCGGCGAGGGCTTTGCCGCCACAGCGTGCAACAACAAGCTGATTGGTGCGCGATTCTTCAACGAGGGATTCCTGCTCGCCGGGCCTGCCGATGCCAACGAGTTTGCGTCCCCGGCAGACGCGGATGGCCACGGCACGCATATCGCCTCCATAGCGGCCGGCAACAAAGTCAGCGCACAGATCTTCGGTCGTGAAATCGGCCAGATCATTGGCATTGCGCCGCAGGCGCGGGTCGCGGCCTACAAGGCCTGCTGGCTTGAGCCCGGAGGTTTTCGCGCGACCTGCAGCGTCGCTGATCTGCAGGCTGCCATCGAGGCTGCGGTAGCTGACGGTGTGGACATCATCAATTACTCGGTCGGCAGCGCCGACGACAGCCTGACCGACCCGGACGACCTGGCCCTGCTCGCCGCAGCCGATGCGGGTATTCTCAGTGTCGTCGCAACCGGGAACGATGGCCCGGGCCGGTTCACCATGCTCGCCCCGGCCACAACGCCGTGGGTGCTGAGCGTCGGCGCCAGCACGCGGACCGGCTCCCGGGTTGCCGAAGCCAGCCGCGTCAACCGTCCGGAAGCGGTCGCCGGCGACTATGAAACCCGGGAAGCCAGCTTCACGCCGCGGCTGAGTGAGCGCGGGCCGATCACCGGCGAGATCGTGCTGGTGAATGACGGCGACATCCTCACGCCCGAGGGCGATATTGGCACTGTCGTCGACGGCTGCACCGCGTTACTCAACAGCAGCGAGATCAGTGGCAACATCGCCTATATCCAGCGCGGCGGCTGTGACTTCGACACCAAAATTCGGCTGGCTCAGGATGCCGGAGCGATCGCGGCGATAGTGTTCAGCAACGATCAGGCACTGCAGGTGATGGCAGGCAACAGCGCGGGTATTACGATTCCGGCAGTGATGATCGGCCAGGCAGACGGGCAGCTGCTGCGCGACCGGCTCGCCGCCGACGAAGCCGTTGAAGTGACGCTCGACAAAACGATTTTTGTGGATCTGGCGCAAACCGGCAATGTCATGGGTTCTTTCTCCGGGCGGGGGCCAAGCCTGGCCGATCCTGACTTCCTCAAGCCCGACCTTGTCGCGCCCGGTGTGCAGATATTGGGCGCACATACGCCGCAGGTAGCCAACGGTTTCCGCGGCGAGTTGTACCAATACCTGTCGGGCACGTCACAGTCCTCCCCGCAAGTGGCGGGTGTGGCCGCACTGCTGAAAGAAGCCCATCCGGACTGGGGGCCGTCCGCACTGAAGTCTGCGCTGATGACCTCAGCACGGCAGAATATTCTCAAGGCCGCGGGAGGTGCTGCAGCCGATCCGTTCGATTTCGGTGCGGGGCACGTGGTGCCGAACGATTCGCTTAACCCGGGTCTGGTTTATGAAACCACCCGCGAGGAGTATGACTCGTACCTGTGTACCGTTGGGCTGGCGCGGATTACCGACGCTGAATGCGCCGCCCTCAGAGCACAGGGTTTCGATCTTGATGCCCGGGATATTAACCTGCCCTCGGTGGCCGTTACTGAACTGGCGGGCACCGTGGAGGTGCGGCGGCGGGTGCGGAATGTGGGTCCGGCCGCCAACTACCGCGTTGAGTTCACCACACCGCCGGGCGTGGAGCTGGAGGTTGAACCGGCGACACTCAGCCTGGCGGAAGACGCAACCGCCGAGTTTACGCTGCGCTTTAATGCTGACGGCAGCCGCCTGGGCGAGGCGTTGTTCGGCAGCTACACGTGGGTCAGCGATTCGCAGCGCGTATACAGTCCGTTCACCGTGACACCCGCCGTGATCGCGATCACGCCCGAAGTGATTGCCGGCGGCAGTGCCGGTAGCGCGTCGATCGACGTGCAGTTTGGCTACAGCGGCAACTATGCAGCTCAGCCGTTCGGGCTGGAACAGCCCTGCGTGCTGCCGGACAACACGCTTGATGACACTATCTGCACGAATACGAGCCCGGCGACCGTGGCGGACGACCCGAACAACAGCTATCGATTTACCGATCCGCCGGCTACCGGCGTACGCCGCTTCTTTGTCGACACCGATCCGGGGAACACGCAACCGAACGGTACCGGCGGACTGTATTTCCGGGCGGCTCTGTACGATGAGCTGACCGACGGCAACGATGACCTCGATCTCTATCTCTACTATTGCGTGGACATCGACGACAACGGCGATTGCGAGCAGGTCATTGAAGTCGACAGCAGCCAGGGCGATGGCACGTCCGATGAACGGGTGGAGGACGCTAACGCCCGGGTCGGCGAGTACATTATTGATGTGCACGGCTTCGATACTGATGCCACGGTGGGCGGCCCCGGAGCGGAATTCTGCATATTCACATGGTCCTTTGCGCCCGCGACGGATGCCGGCAACCTGGCGATCGGCGGGGTACCGCCTGGCGCGACTCCCGGCACCACCGCCAGCCTGTCGACGAGCTGGAGCGGCCTCAGTGACGGTCTGTGGCTCGGCGGCATCCAGCATCGGCAGGACGACCAGCTGCTCGGCTATACCCTGCTGGAAATCGACGTCAATGCGCTGCCGGCACGTCCGCCCGGCGACTTTGCCTGCCCCTAAGTACCGGTTGCGAGTGCCTGCACCTCACGGTAGCGATAGCAGCTCGTCAGGTGATCATTGACGAGACCGGTGGCCTGCATGTGCGCGTACATGATGGTGCTCCCCACAAATCGAAACCCCCGCCGCTTGAGGTCTTTGCTGAGCGCATCCGACACGGCGCTGGTGGCCGGCACGGCTGCCTGCGAACGCCAGCGGTTCTGCACGGGCTTGCCGTCGACAAAACCCCAGATGTAGTCGCTGAAGGTCCCGAACTCCGCCTGCACCTCAAGAAAAGCGCGGGCATTGCTTACCGCCGCGGCTATTTTCAGGCGGTTGCGAATGATCGCCGGGTTGGTCACCAGCCGCGCCACCCGCGCCGGCGTAAACCGGCTGACTTTATGCGGGTCGAAATCCGCGAACGCAGCACGGTAACCGGCGCGTTTGTGCAGCACCGTGGACCAGCTCAAGCCGGCCTGCGCGCCCTCCAGAATTAAGAACTCGAACTGCAGGCGATCATCACGGACGGGCACGCCCCACTCGGTGTCGTGATAATCGAGGTAGGCCGCGCTCACGCCTTCACTCCAGGGACAGCGGCAAACGCCCGTCGCGGACATGCGATACTCCGATAGCTACAGATCGAGTCTTGCAGTCTACCGAGCCGCGCCGGCCCCGCGCCAGTGAGAAATATTGGGTGCCGACCCTGATTCCAGTAGAATGCCGCCAAGCAGCGCAATCCCGTGCCTCGAGTCAAAGCTATGTCCAGTCCTGACAAGTACGCCGTTATTGGCCATCCGATCGAGCACAGTAAATCGCCGGTCATTCACCGCTTATTTGCAGAACAAACCGGCGAGAACATCAGCTACGAAGCCATCGACGTGCCGCCGGACGAGCTCAATACGGCGGTCACCCGGTTCATGACCCTAGGCGGGCGCGGCCTGAACGTCACCGTGCCGCACAAGCAGAATGTCTTTAACCTGATGGACGAATGCACCGAGCGGGCTGAACTGGCCGGGGCGGTGAACACGGTCATTCGGCTGGAAGACGGCTCGCTCAGAGGCGACAACACGGACGGCATCGGTCTGCTGCGAGACCTGCGCGACAACCTGGGGCTGGAGCTCGAAGAAACCGAGATACTGGTGCTGGGCGCCGGCGGCGCGGCGCGGGGTATTTTGCCGCCGCTGGCCGAGCTGCGACCCGACGAACTGGTGGTTGCGAATCGCACGCTTGAGCGCGCCATTGAAATCGCGGATGACCTGGCCGACATCGGCCGGATCAAGGCACGTAGCTATGACGAACTGGAAGACAAAGCCTTCGGTCTGGTCATCAACGCCACCTCGGCCGGACTGGCCGGTGAACTGCCGCCGTTCCCGCAGCACATCATCGGCCCGCATACGATCTGCTACGACCTCTCCTACTCGATGCGCGATACACCATTTGTGGCATGGGCCAAACAACGGGGCTGCAGCCGCGCTTACCAGGGCTGGGGCATGCTCGTTGAGCAGGCTGCGGAGTCATTCGAGCTCTGGCGGCATGTCCGGCCCGACACCGCTCCGGTGCGGGCGCGCCTCCCCTGACCTGGCTTTAGCGCATCGTTACCAGCTCTTCGGCAGAAGTCGGGTGAATCGCCACCGTGTCGTCGAGATCCTGTTTGCGCGCGCCCATCTTCACAGCCACCGCGAAGCCCTGCAAAATTTCGTCGCTACCCGCGCCGATCAGGTGACAGCCGACGACCCGCTCCTCCGGGCCCACCGTCACCAGCTTCATTTCGGCGCGACCCTTGTGTTCCATGATCCCGTAGTACAGTGGCGTAAACCCGGCGGTATACACCTTCACCGCATCACCGTATTGCGCGCGCGCCTGTGGCTCGGTGAGGCCGACAGTGCCAATGGGCGGATGACTGAATATTACGGTCGGAATGTTGTCGTAGTTGAGATGCCGGCCTGACATGCCACCGAAGACGCGATCGGCCAGTCGTCGGCCGGCCGCAATCGCGACCGGGGTTAGTTCGACCGCACCCGTCACATCGCCGATCGCATAAACCTGGTCAATATTAGTCTGCTGAAACTTGTCCACCGGTACATGACCGCTGTCGGTCACGCGCACGCCGGCGGCCGCCAGCTGCAGGTCGGCGGTCACGGGCCGCCGACCGATGGCCCAGATAACGGCATCATAAGCACCCAGCGTCATGCCACCCGTGCAGTGTACCTCGACCCCGTCTGCTGTCTGCTGCAGCCGCACCGGAATGCTGTGCAGGCGCAGCGTGACCCCGTCCCGCCGCAACGCCGCCATGACGGCTTCCTGCAGCATCGGATCGAGCGAGCGCAGCACGCTGTCGTAACGGGCCAGCAGCTCGACATCGGAGCCGAGGCTCTGCAGCACCCCTGCCAGTTCCACAGCAACGTAGCCCGTGCCGATCAGGGCGATCCGCTGCGGCCGCTCCGTTAACGCAAAAAAACCGTCGGAGGTCATACCGAGTTCGGCGCCCGGCAGGTCGGGTACGATCGGCTCGCCGCCGGTGGCAATGATGATATGCGGCGCCGTGTAATGCTGGCCGTCGACCGCCACGGTGTGGGCATCAATAAACCGAGCCGCACCGCCGACCCAGTCAACCGACTTGTTGTTGAGATTCCGTTCGTAAATACCGTTCAGGCGCCGGATATACGCCTCCCGTCGCTCGACCAGCTTGGCCCAGTCATGTTCGGCCGGCGTAACACGGAAGCCGTAATCCGGTGCATCGCGGAGCGTTTGCGCGATATCGGCGGCATGCCACATGACCTTCTTCGGGACGCAACCGACGTTTACGCAGGTGCCGCCCAGTCGGTCGCGCTCGATTACGAGGCACCTGGCACCGTATTCGGCAGCGCGCTGCGCTGCTGCAAGGCCGCCGCTGCCGCCGCCGACCGCAATGAGGTCGTAATCAGTCATGTGTGTCGCACTCTGTTACTGCAAAGCGCCTTAGTATGCACCACACCGGCCACGCCCCGCAGCTGTGATACGATTTCCCGCCATCCGAATCACCCAGAACAAACATGAGTAATCCCCTGCTGGACTCCACCGGCTTGCCCGGCTTCAGTCAGATCCGCCCGGCCCACGTTGAGCCGGCACTGGACGCGACGCTGGCAGCCAATCGCGCCGAACTCGAACGCATACTCGATGCCGATGCGGCACCCGACTTTGACACCGCCATCCTGCCGATTGAGGCGATGCACGAGCGCCTCCATCGCGTCTGGTCGCCGGTCAGCCACCTGCAGATGGTCGCGAACAGTGAGGCACTGCGTGCAGCCTACAACGCCTGTTTGCCCAAGCTGTCACGCTACTCGACCGAGATGGGCCAGAATGAGCGGCTCTACCAGTTGTACAAGCAGGTTGCCGAGCAGCTGGACGAACATAGCGATCCCGCGCAACGCAGCCTCGTGCAGCATGCATTGCGCGATTTTCACCTGGCGGGTGTGGACCTGCCGCGCGAGCAGAAAACCCGCTACATGCAGGTCATGGAGGAGCTGTCCGGGCTGCAGGCCAGGTTCGAGCATAACGTGCTCGACTCGATGGCTGCCTGGGAACACCACGAAGTTAACGAGCACCGCCTGAGCGGAATGCCGGAAACGGTCATTGCAGCCGCACGCGCCTGTGCAGAAGAGCAGAACAAAGACGGCTGGGTGCTGCAGCTCGACCAGCCCACTTACGTCGCGGTCATCACGCACGCCGACGACGAGCGCCTGCGGCGGGATTTTTACGAAGCCTGGGTAACGCGGGCGTCCGACCAGGGCCCGGTGGCCGGTCAGTTCGACAACACCCGGGTAATGGAAGACATCATGGCTCTGCGCCATGAGGCCGCGCGCCTGGTCGGCTTTGACAATTTCGCCGCGTACGCGCTGGCCAGCCGCATGGCTGCGTCGGTGAGCGAAGTCAGCGACTTCTTGCAGCACCTGGCCGCGGTGTCAAAACCGGCCGCAGAGCAGGAGCTTGACGAGCTGCGGGCCTGGGCGGGTCGCCAGCTGCACGCCTGGGATATCGCCTATTACTCGGAAAAGCTTCGGCTGGAGCGTTTCTCCATCTCAGATGCGGAACTCCGCCCCTACTTTCCGCTTCCGCGGGTAATGGCAGGTCTGTTTGGGGTTATGCACAAGCTCTACGGGCTGCGCGCTGAGGAACGGCGGGGTATCGATACGTGGCAACCCGAGGTGCAGTACTACGCGCTCGTGGACGACACCGGCGAGGAAGTTGGCGGCTTTTTTATGGATATGTTCGCGCGCCGCAACAAGCGCTCGGGCGCATGGATGGATGAGTGTGTTTTGCGCAGCGAGTTGCAGGGCAATCTGCAGCTACCGGTTGCCCATCTCGTGTGCAACCTGACGAAACCGTCTGACGGCCAGCCGGCGCAGCTCAGTCATGACGAAATTGTCACGCTGTTCCATGAATTCGGCCACACCCTGCACCACCTGTTAACGCGAGTCGGCTACCCGAGCGTCTCCGGTATCAACGGCGTGCCCTGGGATGCCGTGGAGTTGCCGAGCCAGTTTATGGAGAACTTTGCATGGGACCGCGATGTCGTTCGCGGTATGTCGCAGCACGTCAAGACGGGCGCCCCGCTGCCCGAAGATCTGCTCGCCAAGCTCGAAAGCTCACGATCTTTTCAAGCGGGGCTGCAAATGGTGCGACAGATCGAGTTCGCGCTGTTCGACTGGCGTTTGCACGCGGAATACGACCCGGCACGTGGCCCGCGGGTGCGGGAAATTCTGCGCGAGGTTCGCGAACGCGTCGCCGTCATCGAAGCGCCGGCGTTCAGCCGCATCGCCAACAGTTTTACTCACGTGTTTGGCGGCGGTTATGCAGCCGGCTATTACAGCTACAAATGGGCCGAAGTACTGGCGGCGGATGCGTTCGCGGCGTTCGAGGAAAAGGGCCTGTTCAACCGGCAGGTTGCCGACAGCTTTCGGGAGAAAATTCTCGAAATTGGCGGCACACGCGATATTGCTGAGGCGTTTCGCGAGTTTCGCGGCCGCGCGCCGCGTATCGAACCGCTGCTGGCCCAGGCCGGGATCAGCACGCGGCCGCCCAGCAACGCCTGAGCCCATCACCGTCAGGAGTGTCCATGAAAGTCGCCAGCTGGAACGTCAACTCAATCCGCGTCCGGCAGCAGCACGTGCTGGACTGGCTCGCGGCCGAACAGCCGGATGTACTCGGGCTGCAGGAGATCAAGATGCCGACCGCCGAGTTTCCGGCGGCCGCATTTGCGGAAGCGGGCTATCACTGTGAGGTGGACGGGCAGAAAACCTACAACGGCGTGGCGCTGCTGTCGCGCATACCAGCCGAGGCGGTGCATCGGTCGATGCCCGAGTTTGCGGACGAGCAGCGGCGGGTGATCGCCGGCACCTTTGCGGGCACCCGCGTGATTAACCTGTATGTGCCGAACGGCCAGTCGGTCGGCTCAGACAAGTACGCCTATAAGCTGGAATGGCTCGCCGCGCTGCGGAGGTGGCTCGAGGTCGAGCTCGTGGCCCACGAGCGGGTGATAGTGATGGGCGATTTTAATATCGCGCCGGATGATCGCGATGTCCACGACCCGGCCGAATGGGCGGGTAAAATCCTCTGCAGCGACGCGGAGCGTGGCGCGCTGCAGAGCTTGCTCGACCTCGGCCTGAGCGATTCGTTCCGCCTCTTCGAACAACCCGCGGACCTGTTTAGCTGGTGGGACTACCGGGCCGCAGGCTTTCGCCGCAACCGCGGCCTGCGCATCGATCTGCTGCTGGTCAGCCAAACCATCGCCGCGGGCTGCAAAGCAAGCCGTATCGACACCGGGCCCCGCAAACTCGAGCGGCCTTCCGATCACGCGCCGGTTATTGTCGAGTTCTGAAGCTCAGATTTTTACCGTGCGATTGCGGGCGATGGAGATATCCGGGTGCCAGGTCGACTCCGCCGCCGGGCCGCGCCGCAATATGGACGCATCGATAAAGTAAGGTCGCCCCTCGCGGGTTGCCGCCGTAGCCCGCTTCACCACCTTCCTGATGTCATCCGGCTTTTCGAGCTTCGAGCCGGCGATGCCAAACCCCTTTGCCAGGCTGACGAAATCAATATCCGGGTTGCCGAGGTAGCAGGACATGTCCTTCCAGGCGGACTTGTCCTGTCGCGCCAGCTGCGAGAACAGCACGATACGCCCGCGCTCACCGTCGTAGCTGCGATTGTTGAAGACGATCATGATGATCGGGATCTCGTAGCGCGCCGCGGTCCACAGTGACTCTATCTGTCCAAACAGCATGGCGCCGTCACCGACCATTGCAACAACCTGGCGGTCGGGCTGCGCGATCTTGGCGCCCATTGCAGCGCCGAGCCCCCAACCGAGCGCATAACCCGTGGTCGGCCCGATAATCTGCTTCTTGCCCGGCGCAATCGTCATCCATTCCTGCGGAGTGCGCCCGCCGGTTTCCACCACCAGCAGCGCCTGTTCATCGAGCAGCCCGTCGAGCTCAGCGCAGAGGCGTTCGGCGGCTATCGGCGTGCTGTCCCAGACATCCGCGGCGCGCTTGCGGGCGCGCTCTTTAGCCGCCTGATAGTCTTTTTCGGCTTTGGCCATACGCGGCTCGCGCAGCGCGGCGAGTTGTGCGGGAGTTGCGCTGGCTTTCACCGCCTCCAGCAGTGCGCTGACCGTCTCGCCCATGCCTGCGGCAATGGCGACATCCGTCGGGTAGCGATTGGCAATGGTGTCGTACTCGACGCGCGCGTTGATGACCGTGGTGCCTTCTTTCACCGGCTGCGTGATGATGGACTCGTCGGGCATCAGCGCGCCCAGATTGAGAAACACATCGGCACGACGCACGCCCCGCGGAAAGCCCATGCCGGCAAAGCCCTGAAACAGCGGGTGCGCAAACGGGAAATCGCTGAACACGCTGAACCCCTGAGCGACCGGAACGCCGAGCAGCTCAGCGAGCTCAAGCACATCAGCCGTCGCGCCACCGCGGGTGACTTCGGCGCCCACGTTGATAAACGGTTTTTTGGCGTTCAGCAGCAGCTGCGCGGCTTTCTCAATGAGCTCCGGTCGCGGCGCCATTTGCACCGGCACCGCAAACTTGTCCTGCGGATAGATCTGCTGAGTGATATTGCGCTCATCCAGCACATTGCGCGGCAGCTTGATATACACCGGACCGCCGGGAGGTGTGCCGGCCAGCTTGAACGCCCGGCGCGTCATTTCAGCAATGCGGTCCGCGTGCTTGATGTTCCACCGCCACTTGGTGAACTGCTCGGTCGGGCGCAGCCAGTCCTCGACCTGCTGGAACCCGTCACGACCGGTCTGCTCGGAATTCTGGCCATCGGAGAACACCAGCAGCGCCGAGCGGTCTTTCCACGCGTTGTACAGATTACACAACGTGTTGGGCATACCGATGCTGGGCATAAACAGCGCCGCCGTGCGCCCGCTGGCCAGCTCGTAGCCATGCGCCATAGCCGTCGCCTGGCCTTCCTGCAGGGCAATGATCAGCTTCAGATCGGGCCGCTGTCCGACCGCATCGTAAAAAGTCGCCTGCCCGGTTGAGTTGGCATCAAACACGTACTCAACACCCGCGGCACGCAAACACTCCGCGATAATCTCGCCGCCGTTGCCCGTGTAATCGAATGGCGACGGTTCCCGCCGTTTCTGCACGTGAGCGCCCGCTTCGGCGACATTATTGAGCACCGAATCGACGGCGGCGGCACTGAACCCGAGCGCCAGCATCGAGCGTCCAAAGTCGCGCCGCGACAGCTCCTGATCGAGCAGCTTCTTGACCAATTCACGCATGGCGGTGGTGTTTCTCCGGTGGTGGGGTTAATGCAGGGCGGGTTCAGGGCGCGTCGTGAGGGAGCGCCAGGAAAGCGTACAGCGCGGCAACCTCTTCAGGCTCGAAAAACCCGGCAAAGTCCGGCATGTCTTCGGTAATGCCTTCGAGCCGCTCGCTAAAGCGCTGCAAGTCATCGCTGAAATTCTGCACACCCTCGCGATTTTCACCATGACAACGGGCGCAGTAGTCGTAATACAACTCCGCTCCCAGCTGGGTATCGGCGGCAGTGGCGGCGGCGGCCGGCAGGCCGCACATCACGATCAACAAGACCTTGCAATATGTCGCTTTCATAGTGATACCGATGCTAATCGGGACCGCCACGTTATGCACACCCGCAGCGCCGTTCTGCGCCGCTGCGCGGCCAGCAGCGCAAGCGACGTATCCGGACTCCCGGCGGAATTACGCGGATTGTCTGCCTGTACGCGGCATGTGACAATGGTTTGCCATAATACAGGGAAAACCGGCTGCGGCCGCTGGGTGCGTCAGACCATGGCTATATGAGCAAAGCTCCCGCAGAGCGCCTCGTTCCGCACTTGCGGCGGTTCGACTACGACGTAACCAACAGCGTCAACGTCAGCTCCCTCGAAGCGGTCCGCGGTGCGGTGCGCGAACTGTTCACCCGGGTGTGGCCGCTGGCCAGCTTCGACCAGCTCTGGCTGGCATTCCATGACTTCGGCCTGCTGTTTGAAGGGCGCATGCCGGGTTATGAAGGTTGCGACACGGTTTACCACGACATCCAGCACACCCTGGACATGACACTCGCCACCGCGCGGCTATGCGCCGGCTACGAAATGTCCGTTGACAGCAGCGAGCAGCTGCAGGCCGATCGGGCGATGCTGACCGTCATCTGCGCCTTGTTCCACGACTCCGGGTATATCCGCGGGGCGGCGGACGGCGCCTACCGCAATGGCGCCGAGCTGACCCATTGCCATGTCAGCCGCAGCGCCGCATTTCTGCGCCGCTATTTGCCGCAGATCGGGCTGGGAGCCGCCGCGTCGATCGCCGCCGAGATGGTGCACTTCACCGGTTACGAGAAACCACTCGACGCTATCAACCTGAGCAACCCGCTGGACAGCATGGCCGGTCACCTGCTCGGCACCGCCGACTTAATTGCGCAAATGGCCGATCGCTGCTACCTGGAGAAGTGCCGGGACCGGCTTTACCTGGAGTTTGTGCTGGCCGATATCGCGATTGAGTCGGGCAGCAGCGGCCAGCGTACCGTGCGCTACCAGTCAGGTATCGACCTGCTGTTGCAGACTCCGGCGTTTTACCGCAACACGGTGAAAAAACGTCTCGATACCGATTTCAACAAAGCCTACCGTTACGTCGAGGCTTTGTACGCCGGCACCAATCCCTATCTGGCGTTTATCGAGCGCAATATCGCTTATCTCGAGCACATTATCGATACCGGCGAGTGGCCCGCGCTGCGGCGCTCACCGCCGTGCTTCACGGTCAACGACAACCCGCTGTCGGCGACCAACCGGCTGGTTAATCAGAAGCTGGCGGCACTGCGCTCGGCCCCGGCCGAGCTGGAGCTGGCCTGACACCGTCGCGCTATCAGGCACCGTCCTCGCCATCCCAGTAGCCGACCGGATGCGGCGTATAGAAGCCGCTCACGCCGGCCGCACCACCCTTCCAGAAATCGGCCGAGCCGAGCACGCCCAGTTTGCCCGTGTCAGGGTAATGCACGACCTCCGGCATGACCGTGGTCGACATGCACAAGTAGACGATGTCGTCGTCGCCATCGTTCACAAGTACATGGGCATGCATTTCTCCGCGTGGCAGCATAATAAAGTCACCGGCCGCGACGGTGGCGGTCTCAGCACCGACCGTCAGCGAACCTTGGCCGGCCACCACAAAGATGGCTTCGTCGTTGGCGAGATGCGCGTGCCGGGGAAACGCCCGCTTGCCCGGCTTCACGCGATAAGCGCTGCAGCCCAGGCCGTACCCACCGTCCATGTCAGTCAGGCCGATGTGCTCGCGCTGAAATTTCTCGCCCTGAACCGACTCGCGCCAGCGGCCGCTGTAGATATTCTTCTTGTTCATGCGTCGCTCCAGTACCAATGCCAGGGCTCGTAGCTGAGCCCCTCCGGATTGTCCCGCGGATAAGACAGGCTGAAACCAAACTCGCCGGCATTCGCTGTAAGCCAGGCAAATGCATCGGTCGCCTCAAACTCTTCCAGCAGCGGCTTGCTGCCGGGCGTGGCGATGTCGATAGCATGGCCCGTGTGGTGCTGACTGTAACCGGGCGCCACATTTACCGAGAGAATATCCGCGATCACCTGACCGGCACGCAGCTTGTTGCGAATGAGTTCCGCCTGATACGCAACGCTGCGAAAACCCGAAACCGGCAACAGCCGGACGGCATCGTCAGCAGCCCGCTGCATCATCGCGCGCCATGCGGCCGCGCTGCCCGGGGCCAACTGCTGTTCGCGGCCGAGAATATTCGGGCCTATCGACTCCAGGACCTCAGCCTCGGGGTAGGTGGGTAAAGGCGGCCGGGTGCCGTAGTCGGGCGGTATCCCCAACTCAGCCAGCAATACCACCAACGCCTGGTTCGGCACGGCTGTCAGGACGGCTCGGGGGGCACGCGGGTGAGCCGGTTACCGGCAAAATCCAGCACCCCTGAATCCAGTTCATCAATGTGCGCCACCTGCGGAATCACCGCCTGCAGTCCGTCAATTTTGTAACAGACCGCGGCGCCGAAGCTGCCGTACATTTTTGTCAGCTCGTCGACCGTCTGCTGCCCGAAGGCCGCGATGCTCCATGAGCCTTGCCCCGACACATTGCTGTACAGCAAGCCCAGCACGGGCTCAAAGCTGACAAATGACTGCAGATACTGCTGGATACGCTCGCGGGCTTGCGGCGCAAAACGGCCGCCCAGCTCAACCACGCGAACCTGAACAGGTGCTGCAGACTCCGCTGCTGTCATCGTCGTTAAGCCGCGCCGTCC
>JAZBOT010000102.1:0-9961 GCA_036351295.1 Gammaproteobacteria bacterium
CGATGCGGTCAATCTTGCCGTGGCCCGCGACGGCGCCCGCCTTACCGGGCGGCTGGGTGATATCCGGATACAGGCAGGCGACACGCTGTTGCTGGAGGCGCGACCCGGGTTCGCCGAGCAACAGCGGTTGTCGCGTGATTTTTTGCTGGTGAGCGAACTGAACAACGCTAAGCTGCCCCGCTATGAGCGTGCGTGGGTGGCCGCGGGCATACTCAGCGTGATGGTCGCAGCGGCAGCCAGCGGCGTCGCCAGTATGCTGGAGGCGGCTCTGGCCGCCGCCGCCGCGATGATTCTCCTCCGCTGCACCAGCGCTGCGGCGGCGCGCCGGAGTATCGACTGGTCGCTGCTGGTGGTCATAGGGGCTGCGCTGGGGCTGGGGGCCGCCATGGACAGCTCGGGGCTGGCCGCGACGTTTGCCACGCACTGGCTCGGGCTTGCCGGCGGCAGTGCCTGGCTGGCGTTACTGCTGGTTTATGCGTTGACCAGCCTGCTGACCGAAGTCATTACCAACAATGCGGCTGCGGTACTGGTATTCCCGTTTGCCGAGGCCATTGCCGAGAGCCTCGGCGTCAGCCTGTGGCCGTTCATTGTCGCCATCATGATGGCGGCTTCCGCCAGCTTCGCGACGCCCATCGGTTACCAGACAAACCTGATGGTTTACGGCCCCGGCGGCTATCGCTTCAGCGACTATCTGCGCATCGGCGTTCCGCTGAACCTGCTAACCGGCGCCGTGGTGGTCGCGCTGGTGCCGTTTATCTGGCCTTTTTAGGGCCCGGGAACGCCACCCTGACGATCAGGCCGCCGCTGAGCTTGTGTGTTTCTCAAAGTCACAGGTGAAGTCTCCAAACACGGCATTCGGTTCAAACGCCAGCGGCCGGTAGGTCACGTGCCCATAGCCACTCACGAGAGCCGTCTTTTTGATCAGGCCGGCGGATGCCACCACGGCGCCGAAGTTCTGCCGACCTTCAAACATCATCGGATCCCAACCGTGATACATAAACGTCATGCCGGGCTGCATGCTCGCGCTGACATGGGCAATCGCGATGAAATGCCCGGCTGAATTGAACACGCGTATCAGGTCACCGTCGACGACGCCGCGAGAGGCCGCATCTTCCTTGCTGACGTAAATATCCGGTTCGCCGCGCTGCAGACTCAGCAGCAGTGAGTCGTCACGCCACATACTGTGGATGCCGTGGCGCGCATGCCCCATGAGCATGCTCAACGGGTAGCCTTTAATTTTGACGGGCGGTTTGTATACCGGCATGTGCTCGCCCTCCTCGATAAACCAGTCGTGATCGAGGTAATACTGCTGCCGGCCCGTCAGCGTGGGATACGGCGTTTTGTCGCGCCAGGCGCGCAGCATGACCGAGCCGTACGGCGAGTTTTCATCGTAAATCACACCGTCTGTGCCGTTGTTGCGAATGATGCCTTGCTGCGCCATCTCCGCGAAGTTATCAACCGGGATGCCCTCATTGATGCGCAGCAAAAAGTTGATGACGTCTTCATTGGTCTTGATTTGCCCGCCCATCGTGAACAAATCGTGATACTTGCTCAGGTCGCGACTGACCGGCATGAAGCCCATGTAGTTGTCGGCAATAGGCGCGATGTTGCGCTCGCGGGCCCGTCGGCTGATAGCCGCCGCGAGCTTCTCGTAGACCGCAAAATCATCCATGGCCTCGCCCAGCGGCGGTACTGCCTCATCGAGTACCTGCGCATACGGGGTGCGCGGCTCCAGCATGAAATCCTTGCGCTCGTAATGGTGCGCAACCGGCAACACGTAGTCGGCGTACATGGCCGTAACGCTCATATCGGGCGTTGCAACGACGATGGACTCAAGCTTGCCAAACGCCTCCTCCCGCCAGCGCTTGCCCGACGCACGCCAGTTGGCCGCGTTGCTGCCGAAATAGAAACCCATCTTCCATGGCACCTCGGCATAATCCGGGTGCCAGCGGTTGGCGATCGACTGTTGATACGCGGCATCGACTTCGGCCGCGACATCGGTACCGTAAATCTCGGCGTTAAAAGCTTTCAGGTTCGCCTTGCTGTAGTCCCAGCGCGCCATCGTCGCGATCCGCAACGTGGGCGGCAGATCGGCAAACATGAAAGCAAACTGGTCGGCTTCATTCGGCATGTTCCAGATCTGGAGGCCCGTGCCCGGCTTACCGAAATTACCGGTCACCGACAGCAACAGCATAAACGCGCGCTGGATCAGATCGCCGTGCAGCCACTTGGACACTCGGTAGCCGGAGAAAATCATCGCCGTATCGGCCGCCGCAAACGTGCGCGCCACCTGACGAATCACGGCCGCGTTAACACCGGTAATCTCGGCCGCGACCTCCGGTCGATAATCCTCCAGGCTCGCTTTGACGTTGGCGAAGACGGTCGTGACCTCTATAGGGCCGTTTGCGCCCTCGACCTCCCAGACCCCCTCGAGAGCGGGCTGCAGTTCGCCCAGCTGCAGCGTGCCGTGCGGATGCACCGGCTCCATCGAGCCCGGCGGTGGCGGCGGGCCACCCGTGCCGGGTGCCGGCTGGACGCTACCGGAGGCCTCATCAAACACGTAAAACAGGTTGTCGCGGGCCGCGTCGCCCGCGACCATGTCGGTTTCGCGCAGAAATTTACCGTTGTCAGTACGCACCAGAAACGGCATGTCTGACTGTTCGCGCAGATAGTCAGCATCCATCGCCCCATCCGCAATGACCACCTGCGCCATACTCAGCGCCAGCGCCGCATCGGTGCCAGGCTGAGGATTGACCCACTTGCTCGAGTGCATGGCCGTCGGGGTGAATTCGGGCGAGATTGAGATGACTTCGGTGCCGTTATAGCGCGCCTCCCAGAAAAAGTGCGCATCGGGAATGCGGGTAACGGCCGGGTTCGAGTACCAGATCAGGCAGCACTTCGATTTGAAGACGGCTGCCATGGTGTCGCTGATCAGCGGCACGCCGACGGTCATGTAGGTCCCGGTCGGGAGATCGCCGACCCCGGCAAACGCTTCCGGCGTTTCAGTGCCCGCAATCGTTGCAAAGCGCCCGAGTGCGGCGAACGATGCGCGCTTCAGCACCATCTGCGTGCCCAGCTGGGTACTGATCGAACGCGGGCCGTGCGCCACGGTATAGTCGATAAACCGGTCGGCAATTTCGGTGGCCGCCTGGTCCCAGCTGATGCGCTCCCACTGCCCTGCACCGCGCTCGCCCACGCGCTTCATCGGATAGAGCACCCGCTGTTTGCCGTACATGTACTTGGCATGGCGCAGGCCTTTGTTGCACCCGCGCGGGCCGTAGTCGGGGGTGTCGCTTGATGACGGCCGGTATTCACCCTGTTGCTCTTCGCGCCAGACGATGCCGTTTTTGACATAGACGTTGAAGGCACAGTTGCCGGTGCAGTTGGTGCCATGGGTACCGCGCGCGACCCTATCCCAGGTCCATTTGTTGCGCATGATATCTTCCCAGCGACGATAGCTTGTGCCGCCTTGAGCCCCCGCCGTTCCGTACTTGAGCGTCATCAGCGATGCGCCGGAGCCGGCGAGAAACTGTCTGCGGGTTGTCACCACTGCCATGTGTCTGTCTCCATCGGAACCGGTGCGCCGTGCTCGGCCGCCCCGATCCTTGTTGCCTGAAACTAAATTGCTAATATACGTCGTGCTGGCCCGGGATGACGAATTCCTCGTCACCCATCGGCCCCAGTGTCCATTCCACCAGTGGCACTCGGTCGTTACCGAAAAACAGGGCGTCATCAACAAACACCGAAGGTGTGCCGAACCCGCCACGTCGCACCAGTTCGCGCGTGTTGGCGTCCAGTTGCTCCCTACATTCGGTGGAGTCGCGTGCCTGCGCAACTGCCGCGGTGTCCGCGCCCGCATGCGCGGCGGCGGCGGCCAGCGTGGCCGCCGTATTGGGGTCACGGCCTTCCGCAAAGGCCTGGCGAAACACCTCGCGGCAAAAGCTGATGGCAGCGGGCGTATCAACTACCGCCAGTGCCGCGGCACCCGCCTCGGCTGCGGGTTGCGGCCAGCTAGCCGGCAGGGTAAGGGTCAGGCCCCAAAAATTGGCCCAGATCTGCAAATCGTGCTGCTGCCAGGCCGCTTTGGCCGGGTTCTCCGACCAGCGCGAAGCGGCCAGCGCCGGGGCTTCGGTCGCGAGTACCGCCTGGACATCGACCGGGCGCAGCAGCAGTCGCGCCCGGTTGCGTTCGCAGACATCCTGCAGGCGCAGGAGAGCGAGATAGCTCCACGGGCACGAAAAATCGAAAAACAGCTCGACGGTTTGCATGCGTTTGCTTAGTGCTTGCGCAGCTCGGTCTTGAGGACTTTGCCGCTGGCGTTGCGGGGTAGCTGATCGATGAACACGTACTCTTTGGGGACTTTAATGCCCGCAATGTGCTCGCCGCAGAACCGGATCAGCTCAGCGCTGTCCGGCGCATCGGGTGCCGCCACGATAAAAGCCTTGAGCCGCTCACCCCATTTTTCGTCAGGCACACCGATGATGGCTGCATCAACGACCTGGGGGTGCTGCAGCAGGGTTTCCTCGATCTCGCGCGGATAAATGTTGATGCCCCCGGAAATCACCATGTCCTTGAGCCGGTCCACGATATACAGGTGGCCCTCCGCATCTTTGCGAGCCAGATCACCGACGGTGACCCAGCCGTCCACAAAGGCCTCTGATGTCGCCTCGGGTTTCTTCCAGTAACCATTAAATAAACAACTACTTGTAACAAATAGCTCGCCTACTTCCTCAGGCTCGCACAAGCTCCCGTCGGGGCGGCGAATCTCGATACGCGTACCGGGAAACGGCTGCCCGACGCACGCGGTTTTGCGCAGCTGATCAGCCGGCCGCAAATTCGAGACAATACTGGCCTCTGTGGAGCCGTAGGTCTCGTGCAGGATCGCGCCGAAATGCCGGATGATCCGTTCTTTCATGGTCTGTGGCAGCGGCGCGGCGTTAGAAATGATCGTCTTCAGCGCCGGGGTGGGATGCGCGTCAAGAACACTCTGCTCGAGACTGAATATGGCGTGAAAGTGCGTGGGCACACCGAAAAAGCCGGTGAAATCCCCGGCGGCCAGTTTGCGCACCACCGCATCCGGGGCAAATTCATCCATGATTTCGGCGTAGGCACCGAAAAACAGCGGTGCCAGCGCGAAGATCATGCCGGCCCCATGGCACATCGGCGCAATGGCCAGGAACCGGTCGTCGGGCGAAAAACAGCCGTATTCCACCGCCATGGCATAGAGGCTGATCACCCGCGACCGGTGCGGCACCAGCACGCCCTTCGGCTTGCCGGTAGTGCCGGAGGTATAGGGTATCGTAAACGTATCCCACTCGTTGACGATGGGCCGCTGAGACGCCGCAAGAACCGGTGCGCGCTCACACCACTCCGGGTAGTCATTATCCAGAACAATGAGCTCGCGGACTGTGGCGAATTTCGCTGCCGCGAGTGCCTGGGCGGACTTGCTATCAGCAAACAGCACCTGTGCCTCTGCATCGTCGCAAATTGCGACGATTTCGCGCGGCGACAGTCGCGGGTTTACGGTTGCCGTTCCGATACCGGCCTGCGACGCACCGAGCACGACTTCCAGGTATTCGATCGAGTTCGCCGCCACGATCGCGACGTGCACCCCGGGCTCAAGCCCGCACGTTTGCAGCAGGCCACCACATACCCGGTCGACGCGGTTCATCAACTCGGCATAGGTGCAGCGCCGGTCGCGGTGCTGGAGGGCGACCTTCGCAGGATTCCGCTCCATTGCCGCCCGCACTCCGCCCGGGAGCGACAGGTGCTGGAAGGAAAACGGCAGTTCGAGGTGCTCTGTCATCGCGGCTGTTCCGGCGAATGCGCGCCTGTGTCTAAGCGCCCGGGAGGTTAAAGACGCGCAGCGCGTTATCGCGCATCAGCATCTGCCGGGCTTCGGGTCGCAGGCCCAGTTCATCGACCTCCCGCACCGCCCGCTCCGGATCGATAACGGGCCAGTCTGTGCCGAACATGACCTTGTGCTTGCCGTAGGAATTGGCGTAGTGGACGTATTCCTCCGGCCAGTACCGCGGCGCATAGGCGTCACCGGCCGTGTAAACGTTTTCGTGTTTCCAGCACATCGAGATCATTTCACTGGTCCAGGGTATGCCGATATGGATCCCGATAAGCTTGAGCTCCGGAAAATCGATGGCGACCTGATCCAGCGTAATCGGCCGGCCAACACTGGGCAGACGGCGACTGCGTGAATACACCAGGTTATGCCCCACCTGCATCATGATCGGAATGTCCAGCTCGCAGCATTTGGCATAGTACGGGTAGTACTTGGCGTGGTCAGGGGGTAACTCGCACCAGTGGGGGTACAGGTGTGCGCCGACAAACCCCAGTTCTTTGACCGCGTGCTCCAGGTCGTACAGCCCCTGCATGCCCCGATGGCAATCGATACCGGCGAGACCTGAAAAGCGCTCCGGGTGGGCTGCGCAAACGGTGTGCACATCCGCATAAGGGATCTCAAATCCGCCTTTTTTGTCGATATCGCCTGCCCGCACCGCAATCAGCAGTGACCGCTCGATACCGGCCGCATCCATTTTGGCCAGGTAGTCTTCGACGCTGACGCCATTGCGCATGTATTCGGGCATGCGCACCTGCTCCTTGAATGCGTCGTCCAGCCCGGTCTGACCGCGAGCGACCGTTTCAGGCGTATAGAGGTTGCAGACGATATCGATCGATCCGGCCATAAGGGTGTGTCCAGCGTTGCGAAGTGCCTACTGTCCGTCGAGATCCCACGGGCCGGTCGACTTGGACCTAACCGGGATGCCCGCCATCAGCGGTGCCTGCGTTTCCGGGTCGTAGTTGACCGCGTTGCCCAGCACGATGACCTGATCCTGCGTGGTAATCCAGTTGACGAGACTCCCGTCGAGACGGAAGAAGCCGGTCCAGCCGCGCTCTTCACCGGCAACGAAGTGGCCGTGTTTGACCATGGCCGGACGAAAGAAATAGGTCCCCGGATCCAGCGAACCAAAGTTGTAAACCAGCTCACCCTCGAGGCTGTAGCCCTCTTCAAACACCGGATGGTGCACCAGGCGATTGTCAGACCATCCCGGCGGTGCCCAGGCGACCATCGTCACAAAGCCCGTATTGTTGTCGGTCGGCGAGGCCGGATCGAGGTACAGCAGCTTAAGCTTCAGAAACCGCTGCGTATCGCCCTCATAAGCATTTGGCATCCACTCCATCCGGTGTGAATCCACGATCGTGAGTTCGCCGCGCGCTCTGGAGGCGGTGTTGCCGCCGCGAGAAATAAATTTCGCCCGATCCTTGCTGGAAACCGAGAAGCCCCAGTCACCGTATTCGCGGAACATCAGCACGGTAGTCCCGGCGTCGACTTCTATCCTGGGTATCGCCAGGCCCGCCGGAGCGCGCCAATAGCCGCCTTTCTGAAGATAGCGGTCGCCGATTCGTACCCGGCCTGACTCAACGTACCATTCCGTGTCGGCATGGTGATAGCCGCCGGGACGACGCCAGGCTTTATCGAACACCACCCGCATGGACGCTGAGCCGTCTTCTTCGTCATAGGACAAATTACGCTGCCTGACGGCCTGCCCTTCGCCACGCGGCAGCTCCGGGGCATGCCAGCACAGATCCGCCTGCTGAATTAACTCAACGTGTGGTCTCATTTACTCGCCCCCCGTTTCTGTGTCGTTTTCTTGCTGGTTTTCTTGCTGGTTTTCTTGCTGGTTTTCTTGCTCGCTTTTCTGGCTGTCTTTTTGGCGCGCTTTTTTGCTGCTGCCGGTTTTTTGGCCCGCTTGGAAGTTCTCTTCTTCGTGACCTTCTGCCCCTGCGTTTCAGCGAGAATCAAATAGTCATCACACAGCGCCCGTGTTTGTGCGCAGGCCTCCATAAACTCTTCCATCAGCGCGCCGTCGACCGGCACCTGGCCCTTTTTGCGGCCGGCGGCCTTGAGCTGCTTCCATGTCTTGTTGACGCGCTTGAGCGTTTGCTCGACCGCGTTGGTTACATAGCGGGAATGAAAATCCCAGTCCCCCCGGATCTGCGACAGATCAACCTTTTCGCTGGACACTCGCGTATCTCCTCACACCTGGTAAGCACTACAAAATTCGGCAAAGCTTAACGTCCGACCCCACAGATCATTCTAACAAAGGCTTGCCAGTGTTTGAGAGATTATCTGCCCCCGTAGTCCGAAGAGCGGTGCACGGGACCAAAGTCGCAGCGCCGTGCAACCCGCGGTCATAGCAGGCGGCGACATGCACGCCGTAACCCGCTAGAATTCCACGCCAGTGCCGAGTCAGGCCGGCTGGCGGCTGCGCAACGGAAGAAGTTTGATGGATGCATATCTGAGCTGGAAATACCTGCATATTCTGATGTTCGTGTTCTGGGTGGGCACTGACATGGGCGTGTTTATCTCGTGCAAGAAATCGACCGATCCCAACGTACCCATCGACGCCCGCTTCATGCTGCTGCACATGGCGCTGCGCATTGAGTTGCTGCCCCGGACGATGTGGAAAGCCGCGCTGCCGCTCGGGGTCATGCTGTCGCATGAGCTGGGCTTGCTGCAGATCAGCGCGGGCGGCCTGGCCGCCGTCTGGACGTTCAGCCTTGCTTGGCTCGCGCTCAGTCTGTATTCGGCCTGGCACTACGACAAACCCATCGGCCACCGCCTGACCAAGTACAACAATATCGTGACCAGCGTCGTCGGGGTTACGCTGATTGCGCTGGCAGTTACGTCCTACGCGGGCAACGGGCCGTTTGCGGCGGATGCGACCTGGCTGCATTGGAAGGTGGGAATTTACGGCCTGATCAACCTGATGATTGTCGCCATGTTGTTTGTCTTCGACCCGATGGGCATCGAGTTCGGCAAGCTGGCGGTTGAAGGCTCGACACCGGAGACAGAGGCCAATATCAGCGCGATCATGAACCGTGCCGCAGTCACCATCTGGACTACCTACGTACTGATCTTTGTCGTCGGTTTTATCGCCACAACCAAGATCATCTGAAGCGAATTGCCGGCCAGCTGCCGGCGCTTCCGCTCAGGATTCAGCGCGGCACGCTGCCGACGGCTGCGAGGGCCGCAGCAGTTGCCGGGCTGCCGGGCTGAAAGGTGCCGAGCGCCCCGGCCATCAGCAATGCTGCCCAGCTGGCAAACATGAACACCCGCGCCCTGTTGAGCGTTGCGTTAATGCGGCCATCGAGCTCAGGACTGGGGCCCGCAGTTTCCAGCTCACTCATGGAGGCTGACAGCGGCTGCAGGCGCTGGCGCATCAGCAAACCGAACATCACTACCGCCGCAAACAGCAGCAGCTTGCCGGCAATCCACGGCACACCTTCGAGCCGCCCGGTGGCCAGCGAAAACGCGACAGAGGCCGTGACGGACCCCACCACCAGCCAGCGAAACAGCACGTCAAGGCGCGCCAGCTGCACACCGGCGGCGGTGCCTGACTTGAAGAAGACCAGCAGCGTTAGCGCCAGCCAGACCGGCCCCAGCGCAATAATCGCCGGCATCTGCCACCAGTAGTGATCCACGCCTTTCATTTGAGTGAGGATGCCGCCAACGGTCAGCATCAGGCTCATACAGCTCTTCGAAATGACCTCAATGACAGGCATAACCCGTGCCGCAGCGAGGCGCTGCGCCGGGGTGGTTTCGGCGTTGCCAAGCTTGGTCGACCAGAGGTAGACGCCGATGTCCGGACCCAGCCAGAAGACAAACAGCGCCTGATGCAGGAACAGGGTCAGCGTATAAGCAAAGTTGCTTTCGCCACTCGCTGCCCAGGCAGCCGGAGCACTGAAAAGCAGGCCACACAGGATAAGGTTGCGCATAAGATCTTCTCTTGCCGGCTGTACCGAACGCGTCACCGCGGCAGCAGGAAAGTGGTGGGTCGTGCAGGACTTGAACCTGCGACCAAGTGGTTAAAAGCCACCTGCTCTACCAACTGAGCTAACGACCCATTGCTGCACGTGCCTTGCGAAGGCGGCATATTACCGCAAC
>JAZBOT010000103.1:0-23528 GCA_036351295.1 Gammaproteobacteria bacterium
CAATCCGCGGTGCAGTGCGCGCCAGCATCTCGACAAACTCAGTGGCGCCCAGCGGCGTTGCCATGCTGCCCGCTGCGAGAATCTGGCTGGGCGACAGCGCGACGCCATAGTAGTCGGCGTTAGCCTGTTCATCCATGCGCAGCCATGAGCCGTCGAGGGCGATACCGGCAAACAGGCCGCGACTGCGGGAATACGAGAAGATCTCGGCTTTCAGGCGCTGGTCGGTAGCCGCCATGCTGCTGCGACCCACCGGTCCGGCTGCAATCGAGGCATCGCCGCCCAGCGTAAACGTGCCGTCGGCAATACGCTCGACGCTGCGCGGGCTGCGGAAGACCAGTATCAGGTCGCTGCTCTGGGCCCCGAACTGCCAGCCGATGCTGCCCCCGCCCAGCGAGATAAATGCCGGGTTGCTCCAGGAGCCGTCTTCCTTGCGGACCACCAGAATGCCTTTGCCAAACCGGCCGCCGATAACGGCGCCCAGTTTCGCCATGCCCGGAATCACGGCGACGCCGTAAGCTTCGCTCAGGATGCTGCCGGGAATGCCCTGCTCGGGGATTTTGGTGAAGTCACTGAGTACGTTGGTGGCATCGCTAATACGCTCTGCCGGGCTCGTCGCGGCTGCGGCGGTCGTCGCAAGCAGCAGCGACAGCGCTGCAGCGGCAAACAGCTTGAGTCTTCCCATGACACGATCCTCTCTACATCCATGTAGTGCGGGGCTTCTTGAAGAGCCTGACCCGCGATGCGGAGCCCACTACGATCCGTGTAGCCTGACCCCCGCGTGATGAAGGGAATCTAACTTAATTCAGGATGTTATGGAAGACATTTTCAGAAAAAATCAACAAACGCCGTCAAAGCCTTTCATAGCAATGCTTTAGTCAATGCTTGCTGTCTCGGCCACTGACTTCGCCACGGCCGGGAACATGACCTCAGCCACCTGCTCGGCGATCAGGGCGTGGCCGGCGGCATTGGCATGCTCGCCGAAGCGGCCGGCCCGGTAGCGATCATCGGCGAAACCCTCACCCCAGACAGGCTGCTTGCTGACCACGGTGATCGGTTCGTAGCCCAGCGCCAGCGGGATGCCCAGCTCGGCCGTCGTGTCCACTACGGCGGCTTTGTAGAGCCGGAACAGCGGTTGGAAGCCGAGCCAGACGATACCCAGGCGGATACCGCGTTCAGCGGTCACGGCATGGATCTCCCGAATAAACTCGGTGGTTTGCTGGCGATGGCGGGCGCTGTCGATACCCAGCGTCGGCCGCCGCCGGTTGGGAAACAGGCCCAGCTCCAGCTGGCCGTCCAGCGCCCGCAGCGCAAAGGACTCAAAAAACGGATAGCGTTTGGGCGGTGCCACGAAAGGTTCAGGATGCGGTTCGCGCACGATGTAGGCCGTCAGGGTGGTCAGGCCGGCAATGACCATGTCGGGCTGGTAGGCGAGCACCCGGTTTTTCAGCGTGCCTGCTATTTCTTCCAGTCCGTAGTATTCGACCCCGAAGTTGATGAACTCGTAGCGCGGGCCGTCCGGCAGGGCGTTGAGCCGGTCTTCGAGCAGTGCATGCCATGCCTGTTGGTGTTCGACGCCGGTCGGCATAGTCCACGAACTGCCAATCACGGCCACCCGGTATACCCCCGGCGGCTTGACCCGCGAGTATTCGCGGTCGGCCAGCCCCTCGCTGTTGGTGGTCAGACGCGCGCCACCATGCATCGCATCGATGTTCGGTTTGAGCTGGTAGTACGTTTCAAGGTCAGCAGCCGGCTCCACCAGCCCGGATTCCAGTATCGTCGTCAGGCTGTTCATTGCGGAGGGACTGAGCGCAAGGCTGCCCAGCGCGTAAAGGCGAAAAGTGAACTCCACTGCCAGGCAACACGCCAGCACAAAGGCCGGCAGCTGCCAGTAGAGCGGCCTCATGTTGGTGTCGCCCGATAGGGCAGAAACGGCGGCAGCGGGCACTGCAGGATCGCGCAGAAGCACCGGAGTAACTCACTTTCCGGCTGGCTGATATGGCGGTCCTCGAGCGCGGCGGCGGCCAGCGCTGTGGCCAGGCGCTCGCGAGCTTTGGGTGTGCTGTGTCGCAGCGTTGCCAGCGCCGCATCCGTTGCCCGAACCCAATCCGCAGGGATCCCGGCGTCAGCCGGCAACACCATACCGAGCGCGGCCATGCCAGTTTCCAGTGCGCGTTGCGCCGCGTCCGCATCTTTGCAGCCATGCGCGGTAAACACCTGCAGTAATGTGCGGGCGGCGGCGGCCATGCGCGGGTTGTCCAGGCCGCGCCAGCGGCGCACCGCTGCGGGCTCGCGAATCCGCTCCAGATAATCACCGTAGATACGCAGGACCGCGTATTCGAACAGGTCGAGCCGCGCGTTGGCGGCTGCCAGCTGATCGAGCAACTCTTTCATGTATTCGAGGCGCGGCAGCGGCTGCCGCCGCAGCCGCGGCAGCGCCAGGTCCAGCAATGGCAGGCGAATTTCTCCCGGGCAGGCGCTCAGGGCAGCGTAATACCCGGCGATGGTTGCCCGGCGCTCTGCACCGAGCTGCCGCTCGAGCAGCTGCAGCTGCAGCTCGCGCTCGGCGTCGTCATGCTGGAGTAACAGGGCCGGCAGCAGCAGGAGTACGCCGTACTCCGAGTCCAGCGCGTTGGCAATCGCTGCCGGGATCGCCGCATACAGCTCGCGGGCCAGCGCATACTGGCGGTCGCCCGGCTGGCCGACACTGGCAATCAGTTCACCCGCGCCCGGCACGCTGGCTGCCGTTGCGTGACCGGCCAGCCCGGCAGCCCCGGCTGCCGGTGGCCGGGACGTGTGCAGCCCGTCCGCCGGGGTCACCAGGGCGCTCATCTGGGCAGCGGTAAACCCCGGGTCGAGCGCCTGGATGCGCTTCAGTAGCGGTGGGTGGGTGGCCAGCCAGCCGTTGATAGAGGACAAGCCGCTGGCGAACAGCATGTGACTGACCTCTTCGGCATCGTGCGCGCGCAGCGCCGAGCCCGCATTGAGGCCCGCAATTTTTTTCAGTGCACCGGCGATGCCATCGCGCTGTCGGGTAAACTGCACCGCCGATGCGTCTGCCAGGTATTCACGCTGCCGCGATACGCCGGCCTTGATGAGGCGGCCGGCCAGCATTCCCACAAAGCCCACCGCGGTCAGCCCGCCGCCGATAGCCAGCACTACCGGCACCGCGTTGCTGCGGCCGTTGCGGCTGGGCATGACCCGGGTGTTGCTGAGCACCAGTCGTCCGAGCAAGCCGATCGCGAGCACGCCGAACAGCGGTCCCATCAGCTTGATGTTGAGCCGCATGTCGCCATTCAGTATGTGGCTGAACTCGTGGGCCACGACGCCCTGCAGTTCATCGCGGCTGAGCAGTTCCAGTGTGCCGCGGGTCACCGCGATGGCGGCGTCTTCGGGCGCATAACCGGCCGCGAAGGCGTTGATGCCGGGCTCATGTTCGAGCACGTAAATTTCCGGTGCCGGGATGCCGGCCGCAATTGCCGTCTCTTCAACCACGTTGCGCAGCCGGCGGCGCAGCGGGTCGGTTTCTGCGCTGTCGAGCAGCGTGCCGCCCATTTCACGCGCGACCTCGCCGCCGCCGGAACGCAGTCGGATGATGCGGTACAGGCTTGCCACGCCAATAAAACCGGCCGTATAGACCAGCGCCCAGAACGGGACCTGCGGGTTCGCCTGCAGCCACCGGGGAAAACTGGTGCCGGCTGTCATGCTGTTGGTGAGCAGCATCGACCAGGCCGCGACACAGACCACCAGCGCCACCGAGGCGCAGACGCATACCACGGCCAGCACCATCATCAAAACCAGCTGCCGGGAGGTGCGCCGGGACCGTTCCTGCGCTTCAAAGAAGTTCATGGTGAAGACGGGGCGGCGAAGCTTTAGCTCCCGAAATCGACTTGCGGCACCGCGCGCATGGACTCGGCCTCGATCTCCAGGAACGCCGCCGCATTAAAACTGAACATGTTGGCAATGATATTGCCGGGGAAAACCTCGCGCTCGTTGTTGTAGTCCAGCACCGAGTCGTTAAACGCCTGGCGCGCAAACGCCACCTTGTTTTCGGTGCTCGACAGCTCCTCCTGCAGCGCCAGCATGTTCTGGTTGGCTTTCAGGTCGGGGTAGGCCTCCGCCAGCGCAAACAGCTTGCCCAGCGCCGCTGTGAGCATGCCTTCGGCAGCGCCCAGGTTTTTGATCGCGCCCGGGTCCGCCGGGTTAGCGGATGCGTTTCTGAGACCGCTGACCGCGCCGTTGCGGGCGTTGATTACCGCCTCGAGCGTCTCCCGCTCATGCGCCATATAGCCTTTCACGGCTTCAACCAGGTTGGGTATCAGATCGTGGCGCCGGGTGAGCTGGACGTCGATCTGCGCGAACGCGTTGCCAACGCGGTTGCGCTTGTTAACCAGCGCGTTATAGAGACTGATGCCGTAGAAAATCAGTCCGCCGATAATGACCAGGCTTATGATGGTTGTCATGTCGCTATGCTCCGGCTAGTCGGGTTTGACGGTGCTGTAAAATTCGTGGGTGTGCGCAGGCAGCAGGTTGGGAAACAGCTCGCGATCCCGCGAATTGTCCCGTGACATCGAGAAGTTCATGCGGTCGTCCACGCTGTCCCAGTGCTCGACGATGACAAAGTGCACGCCACGTTCTTCGCCGTCGTGATGCTGCTCCGGGTGTTTCGCCAGTTCCTCGGGCGACATGCGTTGTTTAACCGCGGCTACCATCGTCCCGGCGTTGGCCCGATAAATCGTGCGCCCCCGGAAACCTTTGGCGTGTTCGTATTCCGCCTGCTGGCCCAGATAGAAGTCGGCCACCTTGTCGGCGGCGCCCGGCTTGGCCGTAAACGTAATAACGAAATTTTCCATGGCGAACTTTGCTCCCGTGTTGCGCGGCCCCGACGGCGACTGAGTCCGGATGGCCTGAGCCGGACCGGGCTATGGTGCCATGTAACCGGACCGGCGTGAAACAGCCACACCCGATCGCTCTGCGGGGTACCCGGTGGTGTTTCACACCGGCAGAAAAAAAAGGCCCCGCTAAGGGGGCCTTGATGACGGAATCGGCCCCTGCCGCCGCTAGCCGGGACAGCTGTTGGGACCCGCCGGCGCGATAATGCCGCCCGGCGCAATCGGCTCGAAGGCAATGAGGCTGTCCCGCAGCGCGGCATTGCCCAGGCCGTTGGTCGGGAAGTAGCCGGGGGTGCCGAACAGCCCCTGCTCGCCGTGCAGCGCCATGTAGTTGAGAATAACCGTTTCCACCAGCAGGTTGACGTTGTTGGCGGCCGGCGTTGCCGACGTTTCGACCGACGCGTCCGAGCGCATCCAGCCAATCTGCTGGTGCATCTCCGCGGGGTTGCCGTCGCTGCCGCTGGTATACAGTTGCGGGGCGCCGCCCGGGTTGTAGACGAGCATAATTGAGGCGGCCGTCGACGAGTTGTCGCTGCTCCAAACCAGCTTGCCGCCGCCGATCTCCGAGTCATCAACCATCCCGTTACTGGACAGCGAGCCGTCACTGTAGATGTAAACCATCAGCGGCACACCGACCTTGGCGGCATACTCGAGACACGCGCCGATGCAGCGGCCGGCCCGCAGGTCGCGCAGCTCGCCGGTGGCCCGATCACCGCCGTGATAGTCGTAGCCGCCCATCGTTACCGTGCCGGCACCGGCGTAGCCGTTAACGACCAGCTTCATGATAGAGGCTGTCTTGCGGAACTCATTGTCGCTGTCGAATTCCATCTGGCTGAATACACCGTTGGGCCCGACGATGTTGCAGTCGAGAGCCGGATTCAGGTCAGCCGGGTTGCCGTAGCGATCGGCCAGATCGGCGGCTTTCACGTAGCCGCAGCTGACCAGGTCTTTCAGCACGTCATCCGCTGTGACCATGGTGTTGACGCGGTTCAGTTTCATATCGGTAATGCGCTGGATCGACTCCATGACCGCGACTGCGTCGGCCTGGTCGAGCAGGCCGACCAGTTGCCCGGTATCGACGAGACCGGTGACATCGCTGACCCGGTCCACCTTGGTGGGCCGCACAGAGAGGTCGATCAGCGCATCCGGCGCCATCGAGTTTGCCCCCGAATCGGCACTGCGCGAGCCGATCAGGGTGAGCAGTTCGCCGTCGGCGCCGGCCCGGTAGATCCCGTACATCGGGTTGTGCGGATTGTTGCCGGTGTCATTTTCCGAACGCGCCGGGATGATTGCGCCATTAATAAAGCCACCCGCCATGTTCACCTTTTCGGTAATGCCGCGCAGCATCGCGCTTTCCGAATGAAAGGCCAGACCAAGATCACGGTTGATAAAGTCGCTCTCGCCGGTCACCGGATTCATGACCGAAGGGATGCGATCACCCGGCAGCCCCATTTTGGCGTAGCCCTCGGTGCTGAGGAAATCTTCCTGTCCGCCCGGCCCGCCAACCAGCGCATTCGAGCCGGCCATGTTCGCGCCGCCGGCGAGGTCGAATGCGATGAACGGTATCTTGCCGGCGCCTTGCGTAACGATGCCGCAGCTGTTGCGCAGGGTCGCGATATCGCTTGATAGCGCGGCGTAGGCGGCCCGCGGGTTCGCGAACAGGCTGAGCACGCTGCTGCCAACTGCAGTTGCGGTGCCCGTGATAAAGCCCTGGGCGAGAAACTCGCGTCGGGTGCGCGGCCTGCTGTGCGAGTTCAGCCGCAGCGGCTCATCGGGGTGCAGGGGTCTGAATTTTCTGGACATGGGGAGTTTGCCTCGTTCGCTTCCGGTTTATTGCACCAGCATGGCTGCGTTACCCAACGCGGCCCCGCACACAGCCTTGATCACCGTCTCGGTGCGGTTGGCTTCACAAGAATTGTTGTTACTGCACACTGTCAGTCGATCGGTCAGCGCATCCAGCTCGCCGCGCATCTCGGCAACCGTCGGCTGGCTGGGCAGCGCATTGCCCCCGGCGTCCGGGAGGACGATTGCATCAAGCAGCGGCTGAAACACCAGGTTGCGCGCTGCCGGCGAGCCAAACGCGGCGTTCACGCCGGCGTTAAAGTCGACGCCGGGCCAGAAGCTCGCGCGCTTCGCCGAGTCGTTCACCAGGGCATTGCAATACTCGATAGAGAGCTGCGCGATAGCCATCTGGTTTGCCGCCAGGAAGCCGCCAAAGTTTTCCGATGTCGGCAGCTGTTGCTTGACACGCTGGTAAGTGTTCAGCACATCGAACTGCTGCGTGCTGACGGTCGTGATGTTGGACATCGTCAGGTTAATCTCGTCAAAGGTGCGCAGGCCGATCTCCGGCATGGGCTCGCCGTCCGGCAGCAGTCCGGGGGGGGTCGGCGAGGCTTCGACAAACACGTTCTGGCTGTCGCCCAGCAGCTCGAAGCTGATGAAAAACTCGTCTTCGTCCGGCCCCTTGATGACCGGCACGATGCCGCCCTGCGGGGACAGCAGCATGCCTTCCTCCGTATACGGTGCCGCGAATCCCGGATCCGTTGTGTCAACGCGGGTGTAGACCTGGCCGACCTTGGCGATCGAACCGTTGATGCCGATGCGCATGCCGGCCAGCCGCACCTCAGGGTCGGTCACGCTGCCGTCGAGGCTGATAAACCGTGGCTTGCTGAACAGGTAGCCAAAGCTGTCGAACTGACTGACCTCGAATACCAGATACGGGTCCGGTATATCGGTGATGTGGTCGGCCAGGTTGAACAGCAGGAAGAACTTCTGACCGACGCCGACGTCAAAATTCTGCACGATCTGTTCCGGGGTGAGCGCGCGGTTGTGCACAGCAACCAGGCGAATAACGCCCTGCCACTGGCGCTCGCCGGACGTTTCGTTGCCGAGTACAAAGGCGAAATTGTCGCGCCAGCTGGCGATACTGCCGCCCCCGCTGGGGTCGATATCGCCGGTGTTCACGCCGTTAACATAAATACTGCGGCCGTTGACCGGATCAAAGTTGACGACCACATGCTGCAACGTTGCCTGCAGGTCTTCATCGGCTGCAGCCGTCGTCAATACAGGCATGCCGTTCTCATCGGTCTCGCTACTGCGGTTAAACGAGTCGTAGCTGTACAGGGTCTGACCAAGGGTGAAGTTGCGGACCGTATTGCTGCCCGAGTAGCTCACGATAAACGCTTCTTCCTGAGTCACGTTTGACGGGGCGACCCATGCCTCGATGGCATACTCCCCGGTGGGCGTGATCGAGTCGTACAGTTTGCGGCTGCTGGTGGTGTTGCCGCGCGCCTGACCCGCGAGGATGTTGATCCCGTAGCCGCCGACCCAGGTCACGTTGCCTTCGAGCTGCAGGTTGATAGCGGGGTCGACGCCGCTGGTATCAAAAGCCGTGGTTCCCGTGCCGCTTTTGAACTCCAAGAGTGCGATCTGGTTATCTTCGTAGCGATTACCGCCGCTGGCCACGATGCCGTCCAGCAGCGTAACCGCCTTGCTGTTGACGAGCGCGGGGTTGACCGGGTTCAGCGGAATGGGATCGGCGAATGCTTCAATCGCGGCCTGCATCACGTCGGCGTCATTCGCGCACGAGGTGGTCCAGCAGTTGTGAAACTCGCCGCGCAGTCGCTGCACAAAGCGGGATTCGGCAGGCTGGTCGAGGTTTATTTTGGCCTTGGCTGCGGCGTACGACTCGTCACGGTCAGACGCACCGAAGTACGGCGCCTGCGGAAACTCTGCATCCGAGGTATGGCACTCTGCACAATGCGCGACCAGCAAGTCGTGAACCGGGGCAAAACTTGCCGAGCTTTCCGGGAATGCCTTGCTGGCACCCGGGTCTGCCAGGGTCAGCGGCGGTGTCAGCACTATCTGACGGCCGCCACCTGCACCGGAACTGTTCGCCCAGTTTTCGATCCAGGTGGTCATGATATTCGCGCAAGCCTGCACGCTGGCCTGGTCGGTTCCGAGCCAGCAGTTGTGGCCGCTGCCGACCTTGGTGCTCAGCCGCGATTCGACCGGGTTATCGAGGTTCACTTCACCCAATGCTGCGCTGTAGGCAAGATTCACGTCGTCACCGCGGCCGAACTGGGGGGCCTGGTCATTTTCGTTGTGGCAGGCACCGCAGCGATCGTTGCCGCGAATGTTTTCCCACAGATTGACCCGGAAGGACTGCACGTCCGGGAACGACGGTGCCGGTCCCGTATAGGTTGACTGCTGCGTGTTAACCGGCGCCGGGTTGCTTTCCGTGCTCGCGCCGCCGCCGCAGGCGCTGATTACCAGTGCGCTGACGGCCATAATCAGGGCAGACCGCAATCCGCTGCGTGCCGGGCTCAGGCTGACTGTTGTTGGCTGTTTCATCGTCATGCTCCTAGTCGCCCATGCAGTAAGCAGCTGCTTCTGCAAAAACGGGTTTCATCTGATAGTCGACCGTGAATGCCGCGGTCAGGTCGGCCACTTTTTGCCGGTCGAAGCTGTCCACCGGCTCACGCAGGCAGGCCACCTTGAAGGCGCGCTTGACCTGGCAGGAGGCAAAAGCCTGACTGCTGGCGAGTTCCTGCCCCATCGACTTGGCGCCGTTGCCAAAGCCCGGCAGCCCTCCGCTCCAGCCATTCAGTTCGTTGGGGCCTGTGCGCCAGTAGTTGATCCAGCTGTCGTCGGTGGTCACGTAGCCGGGGCTGAAGGTTTCTTCATTGGCGCGGTACTTGTCCTGCACGGCACCCGCTGTGTAGACGATCCGCCCTGCATCCTGATCATAGTTGTAATAGGCGAAAGCCCCGGCAAGGGGGTCCATGCCGCTGTGGCAGCCAACACAGTTGTTGAGGAATATCCGGCTGTCGCCACCCGGGCTGCGCGATACGTCCTGGCGCACCCGGTCGGCGGGGCGCGTAATGTCTTTAAACTGCTCCATGTCCTGGCACAGGTGGTTGAGCAGCGTGAACCGCAGCTGCGCGCGATTGGTGCCGGCCACGAAAAAGGCCTGGGCAGCAGCGCGCGTTGTCATTACGCCCGCAGTCGCCTCGGCAGGCAGGCCGCTCATGGCGGTTTGCGTGGCGGCCTGCAGTTCAGTCATCAGGTTGACGCCGTTGTCCTCGAGCCACTCGTAATGCGCGTTATTGGAGGGCGAGTAAGGCGGTGCAGTCTGGCCGCCGACGCTCGCGCCATTGGCGTGATAGACGAGGTTGGCGCTCAGCAACTGATCAAGGCCGACATCGTCACGGATCATGCCGATGTAGGTCGCTGTGTAGTCATTTAGCGGCTCGAACACGGACTGATCGCGGTTCGTCCACGGGGTGGCAAGGTTCTTCAGCGTGACGTTATAGAACGACGGGTTCTCCATCGCCTCCATTGCTGCCAGCATCGGGCCATTGGGATTGCCGCTCTCGATAAGCCCGACCATTGTGTCCAGCACAGTCTCGCTCGGCGGCACGCCGGCGAGACGATCATGAATGCGTTTCGCCTGATCGCGCGTGTCTGCCTGCGCAGCACCCGTTGCCATCAGGTTGAAAGCGAGCAGCGCTGCCAAGGCTGCAGAGATTGGCCGCATCAATGCAGCGGTCGCACGAGTGCGACTGTGGTGGTACTTGCCCATTTGCTTTTCCCGCCTAAGTGAGAATTAGTCCGCAGACACAGTAGAAACTGCCGGCCCCCTGCCCATCTGTGACGCGCTTCGCGGTTTGATGAATTACGTCTGTATTACGTTAGATCGCGGGCACGGATGAACGCATTCGTAGGTCATTCTTCGGTTGGCGACGGAATGACCTGCGGAGGTCAGAAATGGATATTTGGGCGCAAAATTTTCGGCGCGCACGCGGTTCGCGTGCTGCCAGTGTTTTCACGGCAGGGTTTGCAGCATTGCTGCTCACCGCCTGCGGCGGCGGTGATAGCGGCATAGGTCTGGGCGGCGGCCAGAGTCCGGATCCCGTGGTTGCCGATTTCCCGCTGTTCTTCGTGCAGCGCCCGCTGCCCGTTGACGACATGGGTATGGTGGAGCAGGGTGATGTGCGCGAGCTGCTGACCGTCCGTTTTGGCGCAGACTTATATATGCGTGACCGGGCTTCCGTCAGCGCGCCGGAACGCAACCTCACCGGCGACATTACCAACGGCTTTGGCGATGTCCGCGACGTCGCCGTGTCGTTCGATGGCGAGAAAGTGCTGTTCTCAATGCGGACGCCAATTGATCCGAACGCCGATGACGAAGACCAGCCCACCTGGAACCTCTGGGAATACGATATCCCGACGGATTCTCTGCGCCGCATTTTCGCGGACGACATTACAGCAGAGGAAGGCCATGACCTGGGCGGCCAGTACTTGCCCGATGGCCGCATCGTATTTTCCTCCACGCGGCAGAACCGGGCCGCGGCGCGCTTACTGGACGAGGGCAAGCCGCAGTTTGCGGCTCTTGATGAAGATCAGGAGGAGCCGGCTTTTGTCCTGCACGTGATGGAGGATGACGGTACGAATCTGACGCAGATTTCCTTTAATCAGAGTCACGACCTGTTTCCGACGGTGCTCGACAACGGTCGTATCCTGTTCGCGCGCTGGGACGGTTTCTTTAACCTCGACGAGATTGCCCTGTACCACAGCAACCCGGATGGCACGGACCTCGAATTGCTGTATGGCGCAGACAGTCACGCCACGGGCACCGGTGGCGCCAACGTCCAGTTCCTGCAGCCCCGGGAGCTGCAGGACGGCCGCATTCTCGCCCTGTTGAAGCCCTTCAGCGGCACCAGCTACGGCGGAGAGCTGATTGCCATTGATGTTGCGAACTACATTAACAACACGCAGGCCGCGACACCCAATCAGGGTATCCTCACCGGCCCCGCGCAGACGCCCGCCACTATCAATGAAGTACTGACGGTGCCCGGTATTTCGACCGGCGGCCGCTATGCCTCGGCCTGGCCGCTGTGGGACGGCAGCGGCCGTATCCTGGTGAGCTGGAGCGTCTGTCAGCTGGAACTGTTCGATCCGCTGGCGCTGCCGGGCGATACGCCGGAACGGGTGGCCTGCACCGAGGAGAATTTGCAGAATCCGCTGGCTCTTGAATCACCGCCGGCCTATGGCATCTGGGTGTACAACACCGGTGACGACTCGCAGCAGCCGGTCGTTATCGCTCAGCCGGGCGTCATGTTTACCGACGTTGCCGTCGCTCAGCCGCGTCCGCGCCAGACCGTGATTCCGGATGCCGACACGCTGGGCGTACTGGACCCGAACCTCATCAGCGAGGACGCCGGTATTCTGGATATTCGCAGTATTTACGATGTGGACGGCGTTGACACGGCCATCCCGGACATCGCCACGGTGGCCGACCCGGCGCAGACGACCGCCGACCAGCGTCGCGCACGGTTTCTCCGTATCTACAAAGCGGTTGGAATCCCCGATGAAGAGACCTATGACTTCGACAACGCGGCGTTCGGCGTCTCCCGCCTGTTCGGCATGCGCGAACTGGTTGGCTATGCACCGATAGAGCCGGATGGTTCGGTGCGGGTGAAGGTGCCGGCCGATGCGCCGCTGACCTTTGAGATACTCGATCGGAACGGCCGTCGCTTTGGCGCGAATCACCGCAACTGGCTGCAGGTGCGCCCCGGCGAAGTGCGCCAGTGCAACGGCTGTCACGAGCGCACCGCGGATTTCTCGCACGGCCGCAAAGATGCGTTCGACTCCGTGTATGCGGGTGCGGCCGGCAACGGCGTAGCGTTCCCGAATACCGACCCGCTGGCGTTCCCGACTGTCAATATGGGTGAGACGATGGCGCAGGCGCGCACGGCGGCTGACCCGGCCGCGCTCAACCCGACGCTTGATATCGTTTTTGCAGACGTCTGGACCTTCGAGCCCGACGCCGGCCGCGCCCCCGACGCCCCCTTTAGCATTACCTACGCCGAGCTGACGACGCCGGCGCCGGAAGCCCGGGGCTGCGAGCCCTGGACCAGCGGCTGCCGCGTACTGATCAACTACCCGGAACACATACAGCCGCTGTGGGAGGCGCCGCGGCCGGCTATTGACCCGGCCACGCAGCTGCAGGTATTCGAGTTTCGCTGTGTCGACTGCCATGCCCTGCGCAACGCCGATAACGAGTTTATTGACCCCGAGCTGCGTGGCCAGCTGGAGTTGACCAGCAACGCTTCGGCTGCCGAAGCCCTGCACTTCGTTTCCTACCGCGAGCTCCTGTTTGGCGACAACCTGGAGGAGATTCGCGATGGCACGGTCCAGGATGTGCTGCGCGATCTCGGTAACGTGGATATCAACGGCGACCCGATCCTGGAGCCGGTAGGAGTCGCTGCACCGCTGTCCGCCGGCGGGGCGAATGCGCGTCCGGCGTTTTTCAATCGCTTCGCGGCAGACGGGCCGCATCCCAACTGGCTCAATGCCTCGGAGCTCCGGCTGATTGCCGAATGGCTGGATATGGGCGCCCAGTATTACAACAACCCGTTCGACGCCCCCGAGGACTGATGCATGTTGCGTGTCTGGCTGACTGCCGCTCTCCTGATCTGCTTCTGGCAAGCGGCGAACGCCGCCGAATCGCAGTTCGTCACCGTGGCAGATCCGTTTATCGAGCTGCACACCGGTCCGGGCAGCGGCTACCCGATCACGCGAATCGTCGAGCGGGGCGAGCGCATTGAGATACTCAAGCGGCGCACGCAGTGGTTCAAGGTGCGCGACGATCGCGGCGAGTCGGGCTGGGCAGCGCGGGATCAGATGGCCCGCACCCTCCAGCCATCCGGCAAGCCGGCAGACTTTACCGAGCCGGGGCGCGAAGACTATCAGTCGCAGCGCTGGTCGGCCGGCTTGCTGGCCGGCGACTTCGGTGGCGCCACGGTGTACACCGGGTTCGGGGCATATCGCTTGTCGCGGCATCTCTCGCTGGAGTTAAACGCATCACAGATACTGGGTAACTTCTCCGACGGCTGGTCTGCCGGCGTCAACATCACCCATACATTTCTCCCAGAGTGGCGTGCGTCACCGTTTTTCTCGCTGGGCACAGGAATAATCCGTATAGAGCCGAAATCAACGCTGGCGCAGGCGGAAGACCGCAGTGATCAGACGGCGATTGTGGGCGCGGGAGTCCAGGCTTATCTGACGCGGCGTTTTGTGCTGCGCGCCGAATACAAAAGTTACGTCGTATTGAGTAGCCGCAACGACAACGAGGACGTTGACGAATGGAAAGCAGGATTCGCAGTATTCTTTTGAGGCCGCTGAGCGTGGCCGTATGTCTGGGCCTTGGCGCCTGCGCTACCGCGCCGGCACCGGAGCAGACCGGCACGCCGCAGGTGATTGAGCCGGAGGTGCAACGGCGCGATATCGATGTGGCCGCAATCGACACCGAAGACTTTGAGGTCACTGCCTTTGCGGGCGTCATGAGTGTCGAGGACTTTGAGTCGAACGCGGTCTACGGCGCGCGTCTGGCCTATCACGTGAGCGAATCCTTTTTTGGCGAGGCCACCTATGCCGCGACCACGGTAGGTACCTCCAGTTTCGAAAAGCTCGGCGGCGGAGCCGTGCTGCTCTCCGACCGCGACCTCACTTACTACGACCTGTCGCTGGGCTACAACCTGTTTCCGGGAGAAGTGTTTCTTGGTTCGCGGCGTGCCTACAACAGCTCGGTTTATCTGATAGCCGGCGTCGGCAGCACGGACTTTGGCGGCGACAGCAACTTCACCGCTAACTTCGGGTTCGGCGTGAAAGTGCTGCCGACCGATTTCATTGCGGTGCGTCTGGAAGCGCGCGATTACCTGTTTGACTCGGAAATCACGGGCGAAAAGAAGACGACGCATAACCTGCAAACCACCCTGAACATCAGTTTCTTTTTCTAGGCGGGGATTACTTATGAAATTCAAGACGCTTAATAGTGTGCAGGCGCTACTCGCAGCCGCATTGCTGATAGTGGCCGGCAATGGCCAGGCTTCCGGCGAAGCGCCCACGTTCACGCTGCCGGATGCCAGTGGCAACGAGGTGTCCCTTGATGACTTCGCGGGCGATGTCGTGTTGCTCAACTTCTGGGCCAGCTGGTGCGGTCCCTGCCGCGCAGAGATGCCGCTGCTCGACCAGCTGAGCGATCGCTATGGCGATCTCGGCTTCACGATGCTGGGCATCAACGTGGAGGAAGACTCCGCTCTGGCTGACCGCTTCCTCGAGGGCACCCCGGTTGATTTTCCGATTCTCTATGACCGCGCCAACAGCGTAAGTCAGCTGTACGACGTGGTGGCGATGCCGACGACCGTCATTCTTGACCGTCAGGGTGCTGTCCGCTTCGTACATCATGGCTACGAGCCGGGCTACGAGAACGACTATCAGGATCAGATTCGCGCGTTAATTCGCGAGTAGGAGTAACCCGCATGCGCACACTTATTTCAGGCGTTCTGTTGCTCGGCTGCGCGGTGAGTGCCGGCTGCAGCAATATCGAGCCGTGGGTCAAACCCTACGAGCGCGCGAATCTGGCGTCCGAGGTGATGAAGCTGGATCGCAACCCGGTCTCAGGCTCGTACATGAACCACGTGCATGAGTCACGCGAGGGCGCCCGCGGTGCCTCCGGCAGCTCGGGCGGCGGCTGCGGCTGTAACTAGGAACACCGATGGCAAAGCAAAGCTTCTTCCGGCTGATTGCGGGCGCCCTGGCGGCGTTCGTGCTGCTGCCGGTCGCGCACGCGCAGGTGTTGCCGGATGATCGTTTCGATCTGCTTTACCATTCCTATGAAGGTGATCAGATTACGATCACCGGGCCGTCGCTGCTCGCGCGGAAAAAAATCGGCCAGAAAGTTTCGGTGTCGGCCAACTACTACGTCGATGAAATCAGCAGCGCCTCGATTGACGTGCGCAGCTACGCGAGCCCCTACACGGAGCAGCGTAACGAGTTCTCGCTGAGCGCCGACTATCTCGTGGGTGAGACTATTCTTACCGCCGGATACACCAACAGTGACGAGCAGGACTTCGAGGCGCAGACCGCCTTCTTCGGAGTCGCGCAGGAAGTCTTTGGTGGCCTGACCACGGTGAACCTGAGCTACGCCCGCGGCTGGGACGAAATTGGCCAGGTCACGGATCCCGAGTTTTTTCGCGAGGCGGACCGCCGGCTGTATCGGGTCGGATTGTCACAGGTCATCACCAAGAACCTGCTGCTGACCTTCGATTTCGAAGGCATCACCGACGAAGGGTTCCTCAACAACTCTTACCGGCAGGTGCGTTTTCGGGATCCCGGCGACGCGCGCGGCTACCGTTTTCAGCCTGAGCTGTATCCCGAAACCCGCACCAGCAGCGCCTTTTCGCTCGGCGGCCGCTACTTTATCGGTGCGGGGCCGTCGGCTGTCTACGCGAACGCGCGCACCTACAGTGACACCTGGGGTATCGCGGCCTGGAACGCCGAGCTTGGCTATACCTACAGCCTGCGCAGCAAGTGGCTGTTTGACCTGAGTGCGCGGCACTACAGTCAGACAGCCGCCGATTTCTTCAGCGATTTGTACCCGTTCGAGAATGCGCAGAATTTTCTGGGGCGCGACAAAGAGATTTCGACCTTTACCAACACCGGTATCAAACTGGACGTGACCTATGACTTCAGCGTCGATATGTTCCGGTTTCTCGATCGCGGTACGCTGAACTTCAGCTATAACTACATCATGTTCGAGTACGAAGATTTCCGGAATATACCGGCGGGCGGCGATCCGGGAGAAGAGCCGCTGTTTGAGTTCAACGCCGACGTGATCCAGGTGTATCTGTCCTTCTGGTTCTGATTCGACGGCCTGCCGTATAATTGCCGAAACCGGCTAACGGAACCTGCTATGCAACTGCTTCTCAACCGCGCTGTCGCCTGGTGCTGCGGGCTTGTGTGCGCTGCGCTCGTCGCCGGCACTGCGCGGGCCGAGTGGTACACCGATCAACAAGAGAAGATGGGCACCAGCGTGTCAATTCAGGTATGGCTGCCTGACGACGGGGCGGCCGCCGTCAGGGCTGCTGAGTTGCTGCACCGTGGCATGGCGGAATTCGACCGCATCGAAGCGCAGATGAGTACCTACATCGAGAGTTCCGAGATGTCGCGCATCAATCGGCTGGCAGCAAGCGGTCCGCAGTCCGTCACGCCCGAGTTGTTTGCGCTGCTGATCCGCGCGCAGGAGATCTCCGAGCTCACTGAAGGTGCATTTGATATCAGCTACGACAGCGTCGGCCAGCTCTACGATTTTCGCGCCGGGCTCAGGCCGGACGAGGCAGAAATCGCCGCGCAGCTGCCCGCGATTAATTACCGGAATATTGTGCTGGACCCCGAGCAGCAGACCGTCGAGTTCGCCGTGCCGGGCGTGCGCATTAATCTGGGCGGTATAGCCAAGGGGTATGCGGTCGAGCAGGTGATTGAGCTGCTGGCGGAGGCCGGGGTGAAGCACGCGCTCGCGAACGCCGGTGGCGATACCCGGATTCTGGGCGATCGGGTGGGCAAGCCGTGGATTGTTGGCGTCCGTGATCCGAACGATGCGCGGGCGATTTTTACCCGCATGGCGCTGGCGGATGAGGCCATCTCCACCTCGGGCGATTATGAGCGTTTTTTCGTCGAAGACGGGCAGCGCTACCATCACATCATCAGCCCGAGCAGCGGGGTGCCTGCGACCGGGGTTCGCAGCGTCAGCGTGGTAGGGCCGAACGCGACGGTCACGGATGCGCTGTCCACCAGTGTGTTCGTGATGGGTCCGGAGCGCGGCCTGAAACTGATCGCCGAACTTACCGACTACGAGGCCCTGGTCATTACCGACGAGGAGTACTTTTACTCAGCCGGCCTGTCACCCGACTAGGCTCCGCGCGGGGCGCCGCCACGGCCCCTTAATTTCTTTCCATAACGCCCGCTGATTCGTGACTCGTGTCACATGAATCGCCCGGCATCCCTGCCAACATTAGCCGCACAGTATCGGGTCGTTGCGCCTGCGGTTCGTCTCGAGACTGTGTACTAACCCAGGGCAAACCCGGCTAAAGCCGGGGACGCAAAGCCACCGGTCTACCGGCACTGCGCAGCAGTGTCTACGACAGCGGGGCTGCCGCATGTTCGCATGTGCACGCGTCGCGATGATACGTCGGCCCTGAACGAACACTCGCCCCACGGGGCGCTTAAGGTTTGACGGGCAAGGCATGCACAGACGCTACTTTTATCTTCTCGCTGCCCTGGCGCTGGCCGGGGCGGGCAGCGTCTCTGCCTCGCCGGCCCGCCTGCTTGAGGCGCCCGCACCCGACTTCGCGCTGCGCAGCCTGTCCGGCAGCAATCTCCGCCTGAGCGAGTACCGCAGCGAGGTCGTGATCGTAAATTTCTGGTCGCGCTGGTGCGGCAAGTGCGCGGCCGCAATGAGCACCCTTGAATCACTGCAGCAGCAATATGCGGATGCCGGCGTGCGCATCCTCGGCGTCGCCGTGGAGGGCAAGGCCGAGAAGGCCGCCGCCACCATGGCTGAGCTCGGGCTCAGTTACCCGCAGCTGCTCGACAGCACCCAGCAAGTGAGCAGGGACTATGACCTCAGTCGCCTGCCGGCGACGCTGGTTATCGACCGCGAAGGCACCGTGCGGTTTGTTTATCAGGGCAGCGATGCGGCGGATGCCGCAGCGCTGGCGGCCAACGTCAACGCACTGCTGGCCGAGTAGCTGCAGTGCCCGCATGAGGACCCCCGGCACCGATGCGCAATCAAAAGGAAGTGAGCGACATGATCAGGAAACTACTGGGCGGCCTCGCAGCCGTGCTGCTGCTGCATACGGCAGCTGCAGATACAACCACGGCAGCTGACATGGCGGCGCTGGACCAGCGCACGCAGTCTCTGAAGCAAGCCGTACTGGATCTCAACCGCGAGCTGTTCATTCTCGAGGAGGAGCTGCTTTACCCCGCGAATACGCAGGTGTCGGTCTTCGTATCGATGGATGTGGGCGAGTACTTTGCGCTCGACTCGGTCGAGCTGACACTGGACGGCAAAGACGTCAGCAATTACCTGTATACCGAGCGGGAAGTTGATGCGCTGTATCGCGGGGGTGTGCAGCAGCTGTACCTGGGCAACCTGAAGGTGGGCGAGCATGAGCTCGTCGCCGTGCTGACGGGTGAGGGCCCGCACAACCGGGACTACCGCCGCGGGGCTTCGCTCAGCTTTGAGAAGTCGATTGGCGCCAAGTTTGTCGAGCTGCGAATCACCGACAGCGAGGCCAAGATGCAGCCCGAATTCGTCGTGCGGGAGTGGGAATAAGTCCGTGCGCCTGACCGCTTTCAATCGATCCGCTATCTGCAGGAGCGTCGTTGCGCTGCTGGCGTGCGCGGCCGTGTCGGAAGCGCTGGCCGGGGAGCCGTCGGGCGTGGTGGTGCGCGACCCCCACTATGGCGAGGTACTGTTTCATTTCTACCAGGACGATCATTTTACCGCGCTGTCACACTTGATTACCGCGCGTGCGCAGGACCGCGTGCCCGAGCATGATCTCGAGGCAGAACTCCTGCAGGGCGGCCTGTTGTTGTCCTGGGGCCAGCATGTTGAGGCCGGCAAGATCTTTGATCGCGTGCTGGAAACTGCTGAGGATCCGAGCGTCAGGGACCGCGCCTGGTTCTACCTGGGAAAGGTTCGCTATCAGCGCGGCTATCTGGTCGAGGCGCAGCAGGCGCTGGAAAACATTGCGGGCGAGCTGCCTGACGATCTCGAGGCCGAGCGCTACGATTTACTGGCGCGGGTCTACATGGATCAGGGCCGGTTTGCCGCCGCGGTCGAGCTGCTGGAAGGCCAGCGGTCCCCCCGTGAATGGCGAGGTTTCGCGCGCTTCAATACCGGCGTCGCGCTGGTGCGGATGGGCGAACTGCAGCTCGGCGCCCGGCTGCTGGAAAAAGTGGGCACCATGCGGGCGCCGACAGAAGAGCAGCGGGCGCTGCGCGACCGCGCCAACGTCGCCCTCGGCTTTGCGTACCTGCAGGCCGATTTGCAGGGTGATGCCCGCACTGTGTTACAGCGGGTGCGCCTGAACGGACCGTTTTCGAACAAGGCCTTGCTGGGTGCCGGCTGGGCCGACTCCGCCGCCAGCGACTATACGGCCGCACTGGCCTCGTGGCTCGAGCTGAGCCGCCGCGATGTGCTTGACAGCGCGGTGCAGGAGTCACTGCTCGCAGTGCCTTACGCCTTCGCGCAGCTGGGCGCTGAGCCGCAGGCGGCTGACTACTATGCACGCGCGCTTGATGTTTACGGCACCGAAATCGGGCGCCTCGACGCAGTCATCGCCGAAGCGGACAGCGGTCAGCTCCTGACGACCTTGCTCGCTGCCGATGAGTCGGCTGCCGACGGCTGGGCCTGGGAGCTGGAGCGTCTGCCCGAGGGTGAACGCAGCCGCTACCTGTACTTCGCAGTGGCCGACCATCGCTTCCACGAGGCGCTGAAGAGCTACCGCGAGCTCATTGCTCTGGACACCTACCTCAGTAACTGGCGTGACAAGCTCAGTGCCTACCGCGACATGGTGGCGACGCGTGAGATCGCCTACGCGCAGCGCCTGCCGGTGTTGCAGGACCGGGTGGCCGAATTCGATTTGCCGGCGATGCAGGCCGAGCTTACGGCTATCGAGGCAGCAACCGCTGCTGCCAGGGCGAGCCGCGACGTCGTTGCCGTTGCGCCGGCCGCCGAACAGAAAGTCTGGGCACGCCTGACTGCGCTCGAAAAAAACCCCGCGTTTGCAACGCCTGCAGCGGCGGAGCAGCGCGAGCGGCAGCGCATTCTCAAAGGGCTGGCGCAGTGGAATATGGACAAAGAGTTTCGGCTGCGTGTGTGGCAGCAGGAGCGTCGTAATGCCGAGCTGCGCGAGGTCATGAAACAGGCAGCGGCGCGGTATGCCGGTGTGGAGGCAGCAACCGCCTCGCTCGACGGCACGGTGGCGGGGTTCGCTGCCCGGGTAGACCGCCTGGAGCGCGAAGTGGAGTACCGGCAGCAGCAACTGGCGACGGCGATGCGGGCGCACCGCGAGCATCTCAACGGGCTCGCGCTGGACGAACTGAACGGCCAGAAACAGCGCCTGCTCACGTACCGGGCGCAGGCCCGCTTCGCGTTGGCCTCTATCTACGATCGCCTGGCGGCGCAGACGGACTAGCGGCATGACCAATCCCGCACTCATTCACCTGATTATGCTCAGCTGGCTGTGGCCGTTTGGCGGCGGCGACGGGGAGCGGGCGTCCGCCGGTGAAACCATCGGCGATCTGCAGCGCAAGGCCATCGAGATTCCCGTGGCGGAGCCGCAGGCGGTGGACCAGCGCGCGGCACTCGAGCAATACCGCCAGTACCTAGAATCTCCTGACGGCGACCCGGTCACGCGGCTCGAAGCGATGCGCCGGCTGGGCGACCTGAACCTGGAAGTGGGCGAAGCCGCCAGTATTGAGGATTCCGCCTATCAGCAGGAAATGGCGTTCCATAAAGACGCGATTTTGCTTTACGAGCAGCTGCTGGAGCGGCAGTCAGACTATTCCAAGGCAGACCAGGTGCTGTATCAGCTGTCGCGGGCCTACGAGAGCGCGGGCCAGCCCGAGCAGGCGCTGGTTACGCTCGACCGTCTCGTACGGGATTTTCCGGCCAGCCGCTATCTGGCAGAAGCGCAGTTCCGGCGCGGCGAGATTCTGTTTGTCAGGAAAGACTATTTTGGGGCGGCCGAGGCTTTTGCGGCGGTGGTAGCGGTCGGGCCGCAGTCGGCTTACTTCGAGCAGTCGCTGTACAAATACGGCTGGGCCGAGTTCAAACAGGCCGAGTATGACCGCAGCATTCATGCGTTTCTCGACCTCCTGAACCTGCGGCTGCAGGCGGCCGGCGCTGACGCATCGGCACCCCGCGCCGAGAGTGAGGCGCTCGAGCGCATGACCCGGGCAGAGCGCGAACTGGTCGACGATACTTTGCGGGTGCTGGCGCTGACCTTTTCGTACATGGACGGTCCGGCAACCATCGACACCTACCTGAGCGCGCGCGGCGGGCGGGATTCGACCTATCTGCTCTATGACAGCCTCGGCAGCCTGTACCTCAGCAAGGAACGCTACCTCGATGCGGCCGCCGCGTATGCCGGTTTCGTCCAGCGCGAACCGTTCCATGCGCTGGCTCCGGCGGTCTCCCTGCAGGTGATCGAGTCGTACAAGGCCGGCCGCTTCCCCGGCCTGGTGCTCGAAGCGAAGCAGACCTTTGTGGAGGCCTACGGACTCGAGAGCGACTACTGGTCGTTCCATGATGTTGCGCTCCGCGATGACGTGATTGCCCCGCTCAAAGCCAATCTGACCGATCTGGCACAGTACGATCATGCGCAGGCACAGCAGACCGGCGCAGCAGAGTCCTACGCCCGCGCTGCCGACTGGTACAAGCGGTTTCTCGCGTACTTTCCGACCGATCCCGAATCCGCGCAGCGCAGCTTTCTGCTGGGTGAAATTTTGATGGAGACCGGCAGCTACGCGGAGGCGTCGGGCTATTACGTGCGCGCAGCCTACGACTATCCCGGCTACGAACGCGCTGCCGAGTCGGCCTACGCCGGTTTGCTGGCGGCGCGCGAGCATCTCAAGGGCCTGACCGGCGCAGGCCGGGCCGACTGGCAGGCGCAACAACTGGCGCAGGCGCTGCGGTTTGCCACGCGCTTTCCGGCCCACCCGCAGTCAGCACCTGTGCTGACCGACGCCGCCGAGAACTATTTCAATGCCGGCGAGCTGGATGAAGCGCTGGTGGTGGCCGGTGCCGTCATTAACCGTGCGGTTCCGGCATCCGCGGAGCTGACGCGTGTTGCCTGGACGGTCGCCGGCCACAGCCATTTCGACTCGCAGCAGTATCCGCGGGCAGAGCGCGCCTACCGGGAGCTGCGCAACCTCGGCGGTACCGAATTGCTGGCCGGTGCGGCGCTGGATGACCGTATCGCGGCGGCGATTTATCGTCAGGCTGAAGCGGCCGAGGCCGCGGGTGACGTCAACACCGCGGTCAACCAGTTTCTGCGTGTGGACGCAGCGGCACCGCGCTCGCCGCTGCGGGTCACGGCCACGTACGACGCGGCCACGTTGCTCGTGAATGCAGCGCAGTGGGAACTCGCGGTCGAGGTCTTGCAGCGCTTTCGCAACGCCTATCCCGAGCATCCTCTGAATGCTGAGGTGACCCAGAAGCTGGCGGTCGCCTACCAGCAGTCCGGTGCGGCCGGCGCGGCGGCGCGTGAGTTCGAGCAGGTCGCTGTGCTTGCGGGCGTCAGTGCGGAGGTTGAGCGCGAGGCGCGCTGGAACGCAGCCGAACTCTACGAGGAGGCGGGCGACATTGCCGCCGCCCGGCGCGTATGGAAGAGCTTTGTGCGCGAGTTCCCGCAGCCGCTGGCTGAAGTCATGGAGGTCCGGCAGCGTCTCGCCGACCTGGCCCAGGCCGCCGGCGATTCGGTCGATCGCAACGACTGGCTGCTGTCGATTATTCAGGCCGATGCGCGGGCCGGCGCCGAGCGCACGCTGCGCACCCGCACGCTCGCGGCCCGGGCCTCGCTCGAGCTGGCCGAACCGAAGCGTCTGGCTTACGCCAGCGTCAAGCTGACCGCGCCGCTGGCCGACAGCCTGAAGCTGAAAAAAGCGCGCATGGAAGCGGCGCTGGATGCCTATAACGCGGCTGCCGGCTACGAAGTGGCCGATGTCACCACCGTCGCCACCTTCCGCATCGCCGAAATCTACCAGCATCTCGGGGCCGATCTGATG
>JAZBOT010000104.1:0-16673 GCA_036351295.1 Gammaproteobacteria bacterium
GGCTGGAGCGCGTGACCCCATTGACTGGCACGAAGTCGGTGCAGGCACTGTGAGAAGCTCTGGACATAATGGGCGGCTGCTGGCCGCGGTCCTGATCCGTGGCTTAATTCGTACTCGTGTCGCAATTCCACCTATAATTTTAGCCTGTCAATCAAATAGCCAGACACGACGCCTGCCTTGACCACACAAACACATAGCGACCAGAGGCCGCCGGCGGCACCCAACTGGATTTGGGTCGTTCCAGCCGTGCTGGTGCTGGGCGCGTTGCTAACAGTGTTTCGTGACGGGCTGGCGTCGATGGTGGAATGGTGGGAGCTCAAGCCCGAGTACAACCACGGCTATCTGATTCCGGTCGTCGCAGCCTACTTATTGTTGTTGCGGGCGCAGGAGTTTCGCAATACTCCGGTTCAGGGTAGCTGGAACGGCTTGCTGGTGATTTTGCTGGGGCTGGCGGGGATGGCCCTCGGGGAGCTCAGCGCCGTCTACGTCATCACGCAATACGCGTTTCTGCTGACCCTCGTTGGCCTGATCGTACTCGCCTATGGCTGGACTGGTTTGCGGGTCATCTGGGTTCCGGTGGCCTACCTGTTCTTTATGATTCCGTTGCCGAGTTTTCTCTACAACAACCTGTCAGCCGAACTCCAGCTCTACTCATCGCAGTTCGGCGTGGCCTTTCTCCGTCTTGTGGGGGTTAGTGTATTCCTCGAGGGCAACGTCATTGACCTTGGCGAATTCAAGCTGCAGGTCGCTGAAGCTTGCAGCGGCCTGCGCTATTTGTTTCCGCTCACCAGTTTCGGGTTTTTGTGCGCTGTCTTGTACCGGGGGCCGCTCTGGCACAAGGTTTTTGTGGTGGTCTCAACGATACCAATCACACTGTTTATGAACAGTTTCCGTATCGGCGTCATCGGCCTGCTGGTCGAGTACTACGGTATTTCGATGGCGCGGGGTTTTCTCCACGACTTTGAGGGCTGGATCGTGTTCATGGCCTGTGTCGGGTTGTTATTCCTTGAGCTGTGGTTGTTTGCGTTGCTGACGGGCCGCAGGCTCGCCGATGTGTTCGTCGTTGATGTGCCGCCCCTCAGTGATTTCGCCGCGTTTCTGCCGCAGCGCCGGCCCGGGCCGGCGTTCGCCGTCATCATTGCGCTGTTTGCCGCCGTGGGCCTGGCAACGCAGTCCCTTCAGGCCCGCGAAGAATATGTACCTGAGCGGGAAGCGCTGAGCACCTTTCCACTATTAGTTAACGACTGGCGCGGCCGCGAGCTGGCGATGGAGCAGGTCTACATCCGCGAGCTTAAACTGGATGACTACTTGATGGCCCGGTATGGGCGTCCGGGCGACCCGCTGCCTATTGAACTGTACGTCGCGTACTATGATTCCCAGCGCAAGGGGGCGTCGGTGCATTCGCCGCGAGCCTGCCTGCCGGGTGGCGGGTGGAATATCGATACCTTTGGCGAGCGCACTATTCAGAATGTGGGGCCCGACGGCAAGGGGCTGAAAGTAAATCGGGCGCTGATTTCGTTGGGCGAGAGTCGCCAGCTGGTTTACTACTGGTTCCAGCAGCGCGGTCGGAACCTGACCAATGAGTATCTCGTCAAGTGGTTTATTTTTTGGGATGCGCTCACTCGTAACCGGACCGATGGCGCGATGGTGCGTCTGGTAACTCCGCTCGAAGACACGGAGCAGATTGCAGACGCGGATCGCCGGATGCAGGAGTTTGTCAGAGAGATTGACTCCAGACTTGCGTATTACCTGCCGCGCGATATCGAAACCTAGTCGGAAGAAAGTAATGACAGACCGCAAAGTGGTGCATTTGATAGCAGCCGCGCGTCCCAACTTCATGAAAGTGGCGCCGCTCTATCACGCTTTGCGGCGTGACAGCGGGTTCGAGGTAAAGCTGGTCCATACAGGTCAGCACTACGATGCCAACATGTCGCAGGCATTTTTTGATGATTTGGGCTTGCCGGCACCGGACTTCTATCTGGAGGTTGGCAGCGGCAGTCATGCTGAGCAGACGGGTGCCGTCATGGTTCGCTACGAGCAAACCGTGCAGCGGGAGCGTCCCGATATCACTATTGTCGTCGGCGACGTCAACTCGACTGCGGCCGTCGCGCTGGTCTGTGCCAAGCTCCATATTCCTGTCGTGCATCTGGAGGCCGGTTTGCGCAGTGGCGACCGGACAATGCCCGAAGAGATAAACCGGTTGCTGACCGATGCGATTGCAGATCTGCTTTGGACGCCGTCACCGGATGGTGACGCGAACCTGCGTCGCGAAGGCGTTGCCGAGTTCCGGCTGCGCCGCGTGGGCAATATCATGCTCGACTCGTTTGAGTTGCTGCGTAGCCGTATTGAGGCGGATACGACGGCCCGTGACATGGGTCTCGTCGCGGGTGGCTACGGAGTGGTTACACTGCATCGGCCGGCTAATGTCGATGCACTCGAGACGCTGGGCAGTCTGACTGAGCAGCTCGTTGCGGCGAGCAAGCAAGTGCAGCTGGTGTTCCCGGTGCACCCGCGCACGCGTAACTCGCTGCTGCGGCATGGCTTGCTCGACCGGCTGGCCCATTGTGATGCAGTGACATTGATTGAGCCTCTGGGCTATATACAATTTATGAACCTGGTGCAGGGGGCACAGCTCGCCATTACGGATTCCGGCGGCTTGCAGGAAGAGACCACTTATCTGGGTATACCCTGCCTGACGTTGCGGCCCAACACAGAGCGGCCGATAACGATTACAGAGGGTACGAACCGTCTGGTGCCACCGGCAGAGCTGCTGGCGACTGTGCGGCAGGCGTTGGCCGGTGACTGGCCAACCGGTCGCAAGCCGGATCTGTGGGACGGCCGGACAGCAGAGCGATGCGTGGCCAGCCTGAACGAGTTTTTTGCTGCGAATCGATGAACGGATGAGAACGATGATGATTCTGAAACTGATCACTGAGCGTGGCTTAAGCTGGCGCGGTTTGACCGTTGTGCTGTCCGTGTGCGCTGTGCTGACGGGCTGCGAGAGTCCGGAAGAGCGAGCGCTGGCGTACGTGACCGAGGCGCAGAAATTACTGGAGGCTGACAATCTGGTTAAGGCCGAGCTGGAGGCCAAGAACGCACTGCAGATTCAGCCGAAGAATGCTGAAGCCCGTATGGTGCTGGCGCGGGTGGCAGAATCACGTGGCGACTTCAGTGAGATGGCGGGACATTTGCGGTCAGCCATCGAGGCGAGCCCGGATTCCCTGGAGCCCCGCCTCAAGCTGGGTACCCTCTATGCGTTGAGCAGCATGTTCGACGAGGCCAACGCTGAACTCAAGGCGGCTGCCCGCCTGGCGCCCGACGCCGCGGGTGTCCATGTGCTGCGTGCCCGGGTGCTCGCCGCCCAGGGCGATCTGGAAGGCGCTGCAGTGGAGCTGCAGGCCGCCCTCGCGCAGGATCCCAACGATATTGAGGCCGTTGGTTTGTTTGCCAATGTCACGGCTGCGACCGATGTGAATGCGGCCATTGCGATGGTTGACCGGGCCATGCAGGCACAGGCGGATCCGCGTGCCCTGCGTCTGCTGAAGATCCAGCTCCTGCAGAGAGCGGGTGACGTCGATGCGGTTGATGCGGCCTATAAGGCGCTGCTCGCTGATTACCCTGACGAGGCGGATTACGTCTACCAGTATGCGCGCTTTCTGGCTGCGGCAGGTCAACCGGCTGCGGTCGAGTCAGTGCTAAAGGATTTGACTGCACGCCAGCCGGAGAATATTGCCGCGCGTCTCGCACTGGTGCAATTCGTGGCCGGCAACCGCGGCTCTGCAGCGGGCGAAGAATTGCTGCAGGGATTTCTGGCCGAGCAGCCCGATGCGCATCAGCTGCGCCTGCTGCTGGCTCGCGTTTATCAACTCTCGGATCGTCAGGAAGCGGCCATCACCGCATACGAACAAGTGATCGAGCGTGCGGGCAACGACGACGCGGCGCTGACAGCAAAAAGCCGTCTGGCCGCGATTAAGCTGAGCACGGGTGACCTGGAGGCGGGCGAGGCGCTGATCGATGAAGTCCTCGAGGTCGATTCGGTGAACACGGATGCGCTTATTTTGCGGGGCGCGCTGAATTACGATCGGGACGAGTTGAAAGACGCAGTCTCTGACTTGCGGTCGGTGCTGCGCGAAGACCCGGACAACCAGCGTGCCCAGCTATTGCTGGCACGCACCCATGCCAAAGCGGAAGACTATCTGTTGGCCAAGGATGCCTATCGACGCGCTATCGGCATGCAGCCCGCTGACGCGCAAAGCACGCTCGAGCTCGTGCGTCTGCTCGTTCGCGAAAGCGAACTGGATGAAGCGGAGGCGCTGCTGACCGAGCAAATCCGCGCCACACCGGCAGATCTCCGGGTCACTCGCGCCCTGGTTGCCATTTTGCTGGAGCGGGAGCGGTTCGATGACGCGCTGGCTGAGGCGCGACGCTTCGGCGCTATTGAGGGACAGGAGGCGGTCGGCGACTATTTGCGCGGCGGCATTTACCAGGCACGCGGCCAGGATGAGGCGGCGCTGGAGGCTTTTGCGGCTTCACTGGCGCGCAAGCCCACGGCACGCGAGCCATTGCAGGGTTATATCGCCAGCCTGATTCGACTTGACCGTGCCGCCGAGGCGCGGGCTTACCTGGAACGTTTGGGCCGTGAATACCCGGACAATCTTTATTCGCGGACCCTGTTGGGGCAGGTATTAGCCGGCAGCGGGGACACGGTCGCGGCGCGCGAAGTTTTCGAATCCACGCTCAGCGCCAATGAGGAGTACCTGCCCGCATATACGGCATTGGCCGGCCTGAACAGCACGGACCTGGGCGCACAAATAGAAGTCTATAAGCGCGGGACAGAGGCTGTTCCGGACAGCCAGGAGCTGGTGCTATTGCTGGGCACCGCCTATGAGCGCAATGGTCAGTATGATGACGCCATCGCGGCCTATGAGCAGGCGTTGGAGAGCAACCCGGGAATGCAGGCGGTGGCCAATAACCTGGCCGCGCTGATTGCCGATTTCCGCCGTGATCGCGCAAGCTTGCAGCAGGCGCTTGAGTTGGTCAGTGACTTTGCGGACAGCGATAACCCGGCTTTCGTGGACACGGTGGGCTGGCTGCATCATCAGCTGGGTGACTATGACGCCGCGCAGCCCCTGCTGGAGCGCGCGGTGGCGGCGGCCGGACAGGTAGCGGTATTGCGGTTTCATCTTGGCATGAATTATTACGCGCTCGGCAAACCTCAGCGGGCGCGCGAGCACCTCGAGTTAGCCACTGCAGAGGGATCACCTGATTATCCGGGCAAAGCTGAAGCTCGCCGGGTTCTGGCCGAAATCGAGTCGGCCGGATAGCCGTGGGCGCAGCCGCGGTAAACAGCGAAGCTGCGGCTGCCAGCGCGCCGCTCGTCAGCGTTATTATCCCGACTTTTAATCGTGCCGGAGTGCTGTACTACGCATTGCACAGCATCCTCAATCAGACCCTGCAGGATTTCGAAGTATTCGTTGTTGATGACGCGTCAACCGATGCAACGCCGGAGCTGATCGAATACTTTAATGACCCGCGTATCCACTATATACGCTTTTCCACCAACAAGAAGGCGGCTGCGGCTCGCAATGCGGGTATGCAGCGGGCGCGTGGCAAATACATTGCGTTTCTTGACAGCGACGATGAGTGGTTGCCGAGCAAGCTGGAGAAACAAGTTGCCTGTCTGGAAGCTTTATCCGATGAATGGGGTTGTTGTTACACCGGGGCCTTCGTCAACAAAGTCGGCGGGCTCACTCGACATCGCATTTACCGGCCGCGAAAATCAGGCGATTTGGTGCGTGACCTCCTGATGGGTAACTTCGTGATCTGGACCCCAACATTTATGTTCCGGAGGAGTTGCCTTGACGAGATCGGATTGATGGATGAACGGCTCGTCCGGAGTCAGGATGTCGATTTTTATATCCGGCTGTTGTCGCGGTACAAGATCGCCAGCATTTCGGAGCCGCTCGCCAATATTTTCCTGGTCCTGAACAAAAATCTCGCCCGGGTGGCCGCCGAGTCACGCGCCATTCTGCTTGCCAAGCACGGTGAGCTTATTGATTCACTTGGCTTTTTTTCTTCCCGCTATGTGTACTCCATGTCCGATATGATTCAGGCCGAGGCATTTATGTCGGATGGTGATATGGGCTCAGCCTTTCGGTCCTTTCGCCGGGCCGTGGCGCGGAACCCGTTTATGCCGGTGCGCCGCTATGCGGCGTTTAGCAAGCGTGTGGTGAGCGCACTGCTCGGGTCCGGGGAGGGAGGCGCGGCGCCACAAGACAAGGTATCCTGAGAGTTTGGCAGCCACTGGCGGCCTGGCTATGACCTGCTTTCAGGAGTAACGGAATGTCCACAGACCCCACGCCGCCGGCAGCGCCGGCCAGAATCTTTGCAGAGCTTGAGCACATTCTGGGTGCCGAGTACCTGCTGCTCGACGATGATTCACGCCTGTTTTACTCCACCGACGTATACCGTCAGGCCGATGTCCTCAGCGCGGCGGTCGCGCGGCCGGGTAGCGTCGATGAGTTGCGGCGGGTGGTCAAGACTTGCGCCAGCGCCGGCTATCGCATGGTGGCGCGAGGTGGCGGTGCTTCCTACACGGACGGTTACCTTGCGGTTCGCGATAAAACAATCTGTATTGATGTCAGTCGACTAAAGCGCATTGTCGTCAACGAAGACGACATGTACGTGACGGCCGAGGCGGGCGTGACCTGGGCGGAGCTTTACACGGAGCTCAAGTCGCGTGGGCTCAGAACCCCGTTCTGGGGCCCGTTTTCGGGTTTGGCGGCAACGGTTGGCGGTTCGATGTCCAGCTATGCCGTGAACTACGGTTCCGGGCTTTATGGGGTGTCGGCTGAGTCACTGACCGGACTTGATGTTGTGCTGGCCAGTGGCGAATTGCTGTCAACCGGTTCAGCGGGCGGCGTGAACAGTTCGCCGTTCTTTCGCTTTTATGGCCCCGACCTCACCGGCCTGTTTGTCGGCGATGCCGGTGCGCTAGGCATCAAGGCTCGGGTCAGCATGCGCCTGATGAAGCTCCCGCAAGGTTTCGCGGCCTGTTCGTTTGGGTTTCCTGATGGTGAAAGTGCGCTCAAGGCTCTCATGGAGATCGCGAAGCTGGGCGTGGTTGCGCAGAACTTTGGCCTGGATCCGCGGCAGCAGGAAACCGCGCTGACGCGGATGGCGTCAACCAGCACGCTGGATGCCGCGCGCTCTGTGATGCGCGGGGCGCGGGGCCCGGTGGATGGCTTACTACAGCTCGCGCGGATGGGTCTGGCGGGGCGCAACTTCCTGAAGCACGCCAATTATTCGGCGCACTTCTCTGCTGAAGGGCTGACTGACGCTGAAGCGCGAGCCAAAATTGCTGAAGTACGCAGCATTGCCCGCCGGTACGGTGCGGAGGTGGCCAATTCGATTCCGACTTACTTTAACGCCGACCCGTTTATGCCGTTGCTGCCTATACTCGGCCCCAATGGCGAGCGCTGGAAACCTACGCATGGCGTTATTCCGTTTTCCAAAGTGTTGAAGCATCACGCAGACTTCGAGGCCCTCAAGGCCGAGTACGCTGAGCGGATGGCTGAACATGGGGTGCAGCTGACCCGTATGCTGATGTTTTTTAGCACCAATGGATTTATTTATGAACCAACTTTCCTCTGGAATGATTCGCGCAGTGTTTATCATGAGCGCGTGTATCCGGCGGAATTTCTGCCCGCGGTGCCGGTCCATCCCGATAACCCTGAGGGCCGGGCCTTGGTAAAGGAAATCAAGAAGCGCATCCAGGCCCTGTGCAATGAGAACGGCGCTTGCCATATGCAGATTGGCAAGGACTATCCGTATTTACAGACCCGGAAGCCCGAGACGAGTGGCTTGCTGAAAAAGATTAAGGCCAGCGTCGATCCGGCCGGATTGATGAACCCCGGCGCTTTGGGTCTGGATTAAACGATGGCCTTGGTCGAACCGGCTGCAGCCTAGTTGAGGCGTTCCGGCGTGACGAAATCGCGGCCAAAAACCAGCTGCTGCGTATCGGCGTCGCTCCGGCTGTCATGACTGATGCATAATGCCAGCAGTTCGGTTGCCAGTTTCAGTATGGTCCCCGTATGCTGAGCTGCCTGCGCCGCTGACATTTTGCGAATGGCTGCTGTCGGCTCAGCTTCGTCCGGTAAAGGTTGCACCGCGTACATGGCCCGGCGCAGTGCGCGGAATTCCTGCTGCAGGATGTCCGGCATTTCGGCGGGCTGTATAACATCCAAATGTTCGAGCCATGCGGCGTTCAAGCGGACTTTTATCGGCTCGGGACCCACGCATGTGCGCATGGCGGCTGCAAAACGATCATAAAGATTTCGCATGGTTATTCTTCTTATTATTAGTGCGAAAATTACCGGAAAAACCGGAAGGCAGTAAAGTCGAGACCTTACCCGATCAATTATGTAAACATTCCAAATAAAATCAAGTCTAAAATCAACAATATGAGCAATATTTTTCCCTCAAACGGCAGGTTCGCATGACGGCTGATACAGATTCCGCCGGACTCGACTTCATTCGCCAGGGTATCGCGGACTGGAAGCAGTCGGCCGCCTCCGGTGTCCGGCTGACCACGCGCTTCCCGCCGGAGCCCAATGGCTATCTGCATATCGGGCACGCCAAGTCGATCTGCCTGAACTTTGGTGTAGCCGAAGAATTCAACGGCCTGTGTTTTCTGCGCTTCGACGACACGAACCCGAGCAAGGAGGAGCAGCGCTTTGTCGATGCCATTCAGCGTGACGTGCAGTGGCTCGGTTTCGATTGGGGTGATCGGCTTACCTATGCCTCTGACTACTACAGCGTGTTCTATGAATGCGCATTGCAGCTCATCAGTGCCGGCAAGGCGTATGTTGACAGTCTGCCCGCCGAAGATATCCGCCGCTACCGGGGCACGCTAACCGAACCCGGACAGAACAGTCCGTTCCGGGACCGCCCGGTAGCGGAGAGTCTCGACCTGTTCACGCGCATGCGTGCCGGCGAGTTCGCCGATGGAGAACATGCGCTGCGCGCCCGTATCGATATGGCTGCGCCGAACATCAATCTGCGCGACCCCGTTTTGTACCGGATCAGGCAGATTCCGCACCAGCGTACCGGCACCGAGTGGCCGATCTACCCCATGTACGATTTTGCTCATCCGATTTCAGACGCCCTGGAGCATGTCACGCACTCATTGTGCACACTTGAGTTTGAAGACCATCGGCCCTTGTACGATTGGGTTATTGACAATCTTGAGCTGCCCTCGCGCCCACGTCAGATTGAGTTCTCCAGGCTCAACCTCGCGTATACGGTAACCAGCAAGCGCAAACTGTCAGCTTTGGTCGACGACGGCACCGTCAGCGGCTGGGACGACCCGCGCATGCCGACACTCGCAGGCATGCGGCGCCGTGGTTATCCCGCAGCCGCGATCCGTGATTTCTGTGGCAGGGTAGGGGTTACCAAGAAGGAGCACATCATTCAGATGGGCGTCCTTGAAAACAGCGTACGCGAGAGTCTGGATGCGTCGGCACCGCGGGTTATGGCTGTGCTGCAACCGCTGAAAGTTACGCTCACCAACTGGCCTGACGAGAAAACCGAAGCGCTGACAGCACAGAATCACCCCAACCATCCGGAGCTCGGCACGCGCGAGCTTTTGCTGGGCCGGGAAATTTATATAGAGCGCGACGATTTCATGGAAGATCCGCCGCGCAAGTTTTTTCGGCTGCGGCCCGGTGGTGAGGTCCGGCTGCGCTACGGTTACATTATCCGCTGCGATGAGGTCATCAAGGACGCTGACGGGCATGTAACAGAATTGTTGTGCAGCTATGATCCCGATACCCGCAGTGGCGCCGACGCCAGTCAGCGCAAGGTCAAGGGCACCATTCACTGGGTCAGCGCCAGCGACTCCTTGTCGGCTGAGGTTCGCCTCTACGACCGGCTTTTCACGGTGCCGCGCCCCGGCGCCGGGCGCGACGGGGGCGACTTCCGGGATGCGCTGAATCCCGAGTCGCTGGTAATCAAGCGCGCCTGCCGAGTTGAACCAGCACTGGCCGATATCAATGATACGCAGGTGCAGTTCGAACGGACCGGTTATTTTGTGGCTGATCCGGTTGACTCATCGCGCGAACAACTGGTGTTCAACCGTATCGTGACGTTGCGCGATTCCTGGGCGAAGATCGAAAAGGCCAACATGGGTTAGGCCCGGGTGCGATGCTGGCTCAAGCGGTCTCGACAGCCTTTGCGCCGCTGGCTATGTCACCCATATCCCAGCTGCGCGCCCAATATATAAACGGGGTGTCGATGGCCGCGATGGCGACCTTGAAAGCGTATTTCACGGCCCCCAGTTCCAGCGCCGTCTGCAGGTCAACGACGCCCCACCACACCACGAAAGAATAGATTAGCGTATCGGCCAGTTGTGACAGCATGGTCGATGCGTTATTTCGCAGCCAGAGACGGCGTCCTCCGGTCTTGCGTTTAATCCAATGGAATAACCAGACGTCGAGACTTTGGCTGAGCAGGTAGGCCAGCAGTGAGCCGAACACAAAACGCGGTGTGAAATCGATAATGTTCTCGAATGAAGTCTGAATGCGCTGGGAGAATTCAGCTGTGTTCGGACGGTCGCTGGGTTCAAACAACAGTGCCATGGTGAGCATTAGTACAACAATACAGCTGACGCCGAAGCCGATCATCACCGCCTTGCCGGCCTCGGCACGTCCGTAGCGTTCGCTGAGCAAGTCCGTCGCAAAAAAAATGCCGGAATAGAAAATAACGCCGAGACTGGTCTGGAAGCCAAAAATAATGGTCAGCTTCGGACCCTGCAGGTTGGCCAGCAGGATGGCGAGCACGATACAGCCGAGCAGCCCCTCACGGCCGAACAGCCGGTACATCAGCACGGTTAAACCCAAGTCGAGAACGAGGGTGCACACCCACAGCAAATCCTGCTGGGCCGCAAAAAAATTCTGTAAAAACTCGGGCAGCACGCGGCGCTCCGTAGGACTGCAACTGCTTAATACTAACCCGTGTCGGGCTTACGCGGTGGCAGTCCGGGAGCGTGAATCGCGTTTCCGGTGCCTGCGGGCGCGCAGCTTGTCGGAGATATTCGCTTGCAGCATGAGCATCGCCGGTGTGAGCAGCAAGGTCAGCACCGTTGCAAAAATCAGCCCGCCGCCAATGCTCGAAGCCATCTGCTTCCACCACTGGGTGCTGGGCCCGCCAAAGTAGATGTCGCGATTCAGTATGTCGATATTCAGTGCAAACGCCATCGGCGCCAGACCCAGCACTGTGGTTACGGTGGTCAGCATGACCGGCCGCAGGCGCTGTGCGCATGTGCGCATCACCGCTTCCTTCGCATCGCTAACCTGAGCGCGAACTGTGTTGTAGCTGTCAATCAGGACAATGTTGTTATTAACGACGATGCCGGCGAGCGCGATTGCACCGATGCCGCAGTTAATAAGGCTGAACGATTGGTTTGTCAGTAGCAGGCCCAGCAGTACGCCGCCGGTCGAGAAGACAACCGCTGTCAGGATAAGGAAAGCCTGGAACAGGCTGTTAAACTGCGTAACCAGAATCATCGCCATCAGCGCCAGGGCCAGCGCAAAAGCTTTGCCCAGAAATGCCATGGTTTCTTCCTGGTCACGCGCCCCACCCTTGATGCGAAACTGCACCGAAGGGTCAATGCCAAGGTCCGGAATCTTCGCCTGCAGCTCCTCCAGCACCGGTGCTATCAGCACACCGGTCTCCAGGTCAGCTTGCACCAGCATTGTGCGCCGCATGTTGGTGCGCATAATTGTCCGGGTTGCGTCAGACGGCTCACGCGTGACGAAAGTACCGATCGGAATATTGCCGCGCTCGGTCGGGATGCGCAGTTCTCCAAGCCTGTCCAGGCTGCGCTTGTCCTCCGGGAAACGTACCCGGATGTCAATTTCATCGTCGGCATCGTCCGGCCGGTACTCGCCAACTTTTATGCCGTTGGTAACCAGCTGAATGATGGTTCCCACCAGCGCTACGTCGGCGCCAAACTTGGCGGCTTCGGTGCGATCGACCTGCAGCTGCCACTCGATGCCGGGCAGTGGGCTGGTGTCCTCGGCGTTAATCACGCCTGGTATGGTCTGCAGCGCGGAACGCAGTTTTACAGCAGCATCCGCCAGCACCTTGCGGTCAATCGCGGATAACTCGATGTCGATCGGCTTGCCTTCCTGCATGCCCTCCTGCTGGGCACGCGCTTCGATAAATACGCCGGCAATGTCTTTGGTGCGTTCTGTCACCTCGGCCAGTATCTCGTTGGCCGGTCTGCGCGTGCGCCAATTCGCGAAATTGAGCCGCACCGAGCCGATGAGGTCTGGTGCGGCACCGCGGCTACCCGCGCCGCTTTTTACGTAGGCGTAGTCGATGCCATCTATGCCATAGATACGTTCTTCCACGGTGCGCACGATTTGATCTTTTTCCTGCAACGACATATCGCCCCGGGCCCGAATATCAATGCTGGCGGTGTTTGGCTCGATATTCGGAAACAGCGTGACCCCGTTGCCAAATACTGCGTATGCAGCAAACAGGACCAGCAGCAATACGATGATGCTGCCGAGAGTGGTGAGCGGCCTGTCGATGGCCTTCTCCAGAACCCGCAGGTAACGACCGGTGTAGCCGCCAATGCTATACAGATCACCATCTTCGGCCGCCAGCAGGTCCTGGCGGATCTTGTCGTTAAACAGGCCCGGCCGGCCAAATACCGAGCCCATCGCGGGTACGAAAACCAGCGCCATCAGCAGCGATGCAGACAACGTGTAGATCAGCGTGAGCGGCATGAATTGTAAAAACTTGCCGGTAAAGCCTGGCCAGAACACCAGCGGCAGGAATGCCGCCAGCGTTGTCGCTGTTGAGGCGATGATGGGCCAGGCCATACGCTGCGCTGCGCGCGTGTATGCGACCCGGCGGTGCATGCCTTCCGCCATTTTACGATCAGCCAGTTCGGTCACCACGATGGCGCCGTCAACCAGCATGCCCACGGCCATAATCATGCCGAAGAGCACCACCATGTTCATGGTCATGCCGGTAATATTCAGGAAGAAAAACGCCGCGCAAAAAGAGCCGGGTATCGCGATGCCTACCAGCAGCGCATTCTGGATGCCGAGGATGCCGATCAACACGATAAACACCAGAATGACTGCGGTAGCCACGTTGTTCATCAGCGTCGAGATGTTCTTGCGGATATGGTACGACTTGTCGCGTGAATACGTCAGGCTGATGCCGGCGGGCCATAGCTCAGACGACTGCGCGACAATTTCCTTAACCTCATCGATTGTCTTCAGAACATTAGACTTGCCGCGGTTGACCACCTCTATCGCTATCGCCGGTTCACCGTTGAGCCGCGCATAGCCTTCGCTGTCTTTAAACGTCCGGCGCACGGTGGCGATATCGGAGAAGCGCACGACACGGCCGTCGTCGACTTTGATGGGCAGGCTTAAAACGTCTTCCGGAGACTGAATGACGCCCGGCACTTTGATCGAGAACCGACCCTGTTCGCCCTGCAGAGCGCCTGCGGCAACCAGCCGATTGTTGCTCTCGACGAAGCTCAGGACGTCGTTCGGAGACAGGTTGTAGCTCTCGAGCAGCAGCGGGTCGATGACCACTTCGAGGAGTTCTTCGCGCGTCCCCACTACGTTAACTTCAAGCACTCCGGGGTGTTTGGCGATTTCATCGCGCAGGGCGCGGCTCATCGCGTTCATTGTGCGCTCGGGCGCATCGCCGCCGAGCAGCATCACCAGCATCGGGTCGAAGCGAGAAAACTTGACCTGCATTACGACAGGTTCTTCGGCGCTGTCCGGGAGCTTGGCCTTGGCGCTGTCGACGCGCTCGCGCACCTCATTCAGTGCCTGGTTAACATCGACTTCAGGCTGGAATTCCAGCGTGACCGTGGCCCGGTTCTCGCCACCTGAGGTCACCATTTCCTTTATTCCCTCGACCGTTTGCAGCTCGGCTTCGAGTGGCCGCACGAGCAAACGCTCGGCGTCTTCAGGCGCTACACCTTCGAGAAACACCTCGACGTAGATAAACGGGATGTCGATTTCCGGCTCGGACTCTTTCGGTATCGACTGATAAGACGCAATACCGGCCCCTATGATGACCAGGAATCCAATAATGACAGTGCGGGTGCGCTGGGTTGCCGCTTCGATCAGCTGCATCATAGCGGCTGACCTGCTGCTAACGCTGTTTCCGTGTCTACGATCACCGCTTCCACCTCTTGTCCCGCACTGACGAAGCCCTGGCCCACGACGATGACCTGCGAGGCTTCCTCAAGACCGGATACCCATACTCCGTTGCTTTCAGATTTCTCTATGGTCACCGGTACGAAGGTGGCCAGCTGCATGTCGTTAACCGTCATGATGCCCAGCGTGCCGTCGCTCGCCAGCGTCAGCACTGCCGGAGAAACTCGGTGTGCCAGTACGGTGCCGCCCGCTAACTGCATTTCAGCGGTCACGCCTGCGGGGAGACGACCACCCGGATTCGGTACCTCCAGCTCGACCAGAAACGTCCGGGTGGACTCGTCGGCGACCGGCGAGATATAGCGCACCGTGCCAGTGACCTGCTGGCCCGTCACCAGGCTGGCTGTGGCGGGCTCGCCCCGATTGATGGCGGCGACCTCTTGCTCGGCCAGAGTGCCGGTTACGATGAGAGTGAGGTTGTCGACAAATGTCGCGACCTGATCGCCGGCGCGAACAAAGTCGCCCACTTCAACCGTGCGTTCCTGCAGCACGCCATCGAAGGGTGCGCGGATGATACGGTTCTCCAGATCAAGCTGAGCCCGCACGAGCTCCGCCCGCGCCGCTTCCAGCTTGGCCAGCGTCTCGGCGATCTGCGTGTCTGAGACATAGCCATCGCTCTTCAGTGTGCTCTGTGCTGCATACGCCGTGGCATGTTCACGCACGCTGGCTTCGGCCTGCTTGATTCGCGCAACCCGGTCCCGCAGGTCCAGCGTGACCATCGGTGCACCGGCCTGCAACTGCTCACCGCGGCGCGCATTGATAGCTTCTACGCGCCCTTCGGTTTCAGCGCTGATGGCGCTCTCGCGCGCTGGCGCGGTGCGCCCGTAGACCGTCACGAAACGCTCAACCGGTTCGGCATACAGACGCTTGACCTGCACCTTCATGGGGCCGGAGCCGCCGTCATCAGTGGATTTAATCTGGGTATTTTCCCCGACCAGTGAGGGCTCATCGAACACGCCGGTGAGCATCCACACAACCACCACCCCGAAGGCCAGCGCTGCGAGTATCCACGGGTTCCGCGCGACAGTGGCTTTGATGCTCATTACACAACGTTCCTGATGACGAGTGCGCTCGTAGCGTGATTTCCGGGCCGCGACCTTTCGGTTTGGCGGGGCTTGGCGCCGCTCAGCATATGCCGGTTGGCTTCAATATAGTCGGCCGCAGCCTGCGCGAGGGCCGTACCAAAACCCGCAACAAAGGCAGCACCTGCAGATGCGGCGCCTGTGTCTTCATGCTCAGCGATAAGGTCGACCGTTTCCTGCAGCTTCTGCATGCGATCATCGAGCAGCGCGGCGAGGCGAGTTTCGTCGATGCGGTCAGCAAAGTAAATCATGGCCAGAAACTCCGAGCGCAGCTTGTGCTGCGGTTCGCTGCGGTGCAGCGCATCCACAAAAGCCTGTTCACCCGCTGGCGTGATCGCGTAAACCTTGCGGTCGGGTTTGCCGACCTGGGGAATCTCGCGACAAATCACCAGACCGTTGCGGGCCAGATCGGCGAGTGCCGGGTAAATTGAGCCATACCCGGCAGGAAAGAAATGCTTGAAAGAGGTCTCGAAAGTCTTTTTCAGGTCATAACCGCAGGCTTCGCCCATGGTCAGCAAGCCGAGGCACAAGGTTTTTACGTCCATAATGATCTACTAAACAGTGGCTTAGGGTTTTTTTGGTAAATTTTCCAGCAGCCTAGAATCTATACCAACCCGATAAACGCTTCGCCACACGGTGGTAACAGCTTGTAACAATTTGTAACGGGCCGAGATAGGCCGGGGCGATAGGGGTGCCACTCTGCGAGGGTACGGCCTGACTTACCCTCAGGAAGGGCTGCCCTGCGCGGACAGCGCCTGGGTCAGCTCGAAGCGATCGCTGCTGTCGAAAACACCGCCAACCGCTTTTTCGCGGACCCGGTTGCGGCCTTCCTCCTTGGCCGCGTAGCAGGCCGCATCGGCGGCCTTCAGCATGCTGGTTGCGGTGTGTTCCCCGGTCTTGCCGTAAGCGACCCCGATACTGGCGCGCACCGAATAGTAGCGGCCATCATGCGCTACCTGAAAATTCTCTATTTGCGTGCGAATACGTTCGGCGATTTCCATGGCCCGATCATGCGGACAGCCATACAGAATCGCGGCAAACTCATCGCCGCCTACCCGCGCTGCCGTGTCGCCTGTACGTGTGTTGCAGCGGATAATTTCCGCCACGCCCTGCAAGACGCGGTCGCCTGCGGCATGCCCGCCCGTATCGTTCACATCCTTGAACAGGTCCAGATCAATAAAGATCAATGAGTAGTCGCTTTTATCCTGCTGGGTGGCATTCGTCAGCCGCTGCAGTCGGCGTTTGAACTCGCCCTGATTGACGAGATCGACCAGCGAGTCGTGGGTCGCCCGGTGATGCAGTTCGCGCGTGAGGTCAGAGTTTTCAATCTGCATGCGGA
>JAZBOT010000105.1:0-4197 GCA_036351295.1 Gammaproteobacteria bacterium
GCACTCGCTGGGCCAACTCCAACCTGCCAATCGGTCTGCCCAGCCTCACCGCGGCGGCGGTCGTGCTGGCGGCGATCATCGCGGTGCCGGTTTGGTATTCGCAGTACCTGCCGCAACCCTACATTGTCGCGTTAACCGCTCCGCAACAGGATCCGCAGAGCGCGGCGGACGCTTTCGCCAGCCTGCGCCGGCTGCCTGGCTTTGCGACGACCGCCGAGCGCCTGTATACCAACTACCTGAGGCGCCGCAGCTTGCAGGCCACGGCATTGCCCGCCGTGCAGGCCCTGAACACGGCGCTGACGGCGTTGCCCGGCGGTGCGGAGCTGGCCGCAGAGCTGCAGGCGGACTACTGGGATCGCGTGGTGACGCAGCGTATGCACGCGGGTGACCGCGACGGGGCGCTGCTTGCAGCCATCGAGGCGCTGCAGCGCTCTACGCCGGCACGCCGCAGTCGCGCCGGCGAACTGGTCGGGCCTGATTACCCTAATCTGCTGGGTACGGTGCACAGCGACACGGCTGTCGACGACCTGGCGGCCGACGCCGGCAACGCTACCGTGACGTTACTGACCGCGGACAACACCGTCGATCGCTGGGCCGTTGGCGATGCCCTGCCGGCGCGGGTGCTGCGCACCACCGTCACTGCGGAGGAACATTTACCGCTCGAGTTGCGACGTTATTTTGCGGGGCTGCCCCGGCGGCCGCGCCTGCTGCTGGCACTGCAGCATAATGCGCCCGAGCAGCTCAGTGTGAGGCTGCGCGCACCGTCCGGTCAGGAGGCCAGTCTGTCGCTGACACCAGCCAACGCGCTGGGGCAGGCGACATACGCGTTCGATTTCAGCCGCTATCCTGAGCTCGGAGCGCTGCTGGCCGGAGCCGCGGAAGGCAACTGGGCGTTGCTGGTGACTGACCGGGTAGCCGGGGTCGCGGGCGAGGTGCTGGCGTGGGATATTGTCGCGGCAGGCGACGCGCGGTTACGCGATGTTGCCAGTGTGGAACAGCCGATTCCCGAGCCCCGGCAGATTACCGCAGCGCGCGTGCGTCTGGGTGCCGCCGGGCGACTCGCGCTGGCATGGCCGCAGCAGGTCGCCAACGCGGGCGCGCTGCAGGTCCGCGACCTCGATACAGACGCCGTGGTCGCCCGGGTGCCGCATACGGCGGCACTGCGCGACGCCCGCTTTGCGCTTGGCGGGCGCCTGATCCTGGCTCTTGACGGCCCGCTGCTGCGTGTCTGGGATACCGCCCGGGCGGCATCGCTCGGCGCCATCCCCTTTAGCGGCGATGACTTCACCACGCTGGCGCTGGCGCTGAACGGGCGCTATGCCGCGTGGGCGCTGCCCGCGACCGAGCCCGCCGACCAGCCTGTCGTGGTGGTCTGGGACCTGCTGGGCATGCGCGAGGCCGGACGTGTGGTCGCGGCCAGCGACATGGCGGCGTTGGCGGTCGATGCGGCCGGGCTGCGCCTCGCCCAGGGTGGTGCCGACAATTTTGTGCGCGTCTGGTCGGTGCCCGACGGCGAGCTGCTGAGGGAATTCGTGCTGAGCGCTCCCGCACGCGCCCTGCATTTTGACGGCAGCGGCCGGTGGCTGGCGGCCGACGACCTGAGCAATACGTTCCGCCTGTGGGACCTGGAGGAGGCTGCCGTGCCCGTGCTGGAGCGCGTCGGTACCAGTCGCTGGCAGGCGGGCTTCGCCGCCGATTCATCGTTGCTGATATTCGGCGCCTTCGACCGCCCCTACGAGACCGTGTACCTTGAGGATCGCCGGCGCGGCGTCACTGCCTTGCGGCATCCCGCCTTACCCGACGCGGACCGGCCGCTGCGGCGCCTGCCGGTCGCGTTGCTCGAGCGCCGCGAACTGCTGGTGACGGCCGATGCCGGGGCCGGGCTGAAACTGTGGCGGTTGCCGCCGCCCGCCGGCGGACTGTTGGCTGAGAGCCGCATAGAACCCGGCCTGCGCAGCGCGCTGAGTCACGACGGCCGGCTGATTGCGGTGGGCACCGGGCTGGAAGACCTGCGCCTGTATGCAGCCGGGGAGCCGGCAGCGCGGACTTTCGGCACCGCGGTGCAGGCCGCAGCCGCGGCGCAGCGGATCGAGCTGGTTGACCTGCGTTTCAGCAGCGGGCAGGAGTGGCTCGCGGCCGCCGCCACGGACGGGCTGGTGCATGTCTGGGAGACCGTCAGCGGTCGACCCGCGCTGCCACCGGTCCGGCATGCCGATGGTCCGGCGCTGCTGGCGCGCTTTGTCGCCGCGGACCGCTACCTCGTCACCGCCAGTCGTCTGCAGGTGCAGGTGACGGACATGCAGACGGGTGCCACGGTGGGCCGGTTGCGTATCCAGACCGCTAACCCGGACGTCGCTTACGCAGAGGCCACCGGTCAGCTGTTTGTAGCCGATGGCACACGTGGCGTGGTGCGCTGGGACTGGGACACGGGCACCAGCGCCGCCGTGGTGCCGGGCAGTACCGCGGTCACACGGCTTGCGGTGAGCGCCGACGGCCGGCGGCTGGTGACGGCAGGTGCCGACCTGCAGCTGCGGCTGTGGGACCTGAGCACCGGCAAGATGCTGCCGGACGCGATACAGGCTGCGGGTGAAGTCGACGCCATGTGGCTCACGGCCAACGGTCGGCGGCTGACCGTGCAGGCCGGGCACTGGTTGCACACCGCTGCGGCGGCGCCGGCGGGGCTGGCCCATCGTTATACCCGCCTGTTGCCTGCCGCCCGCCTGCGCGTGCAGCCGCAAGCGCGCGGCGAAACGGCGCTACTGCTGCGGCCCGGGGGAGCGGGCCGCCCCACTGTTGAACCGTTTGCCCTTGCTGAGCCCGACGCGGCGGAACTGCCGGGGCAGGCTGCGACACTGCGCAGCGACTGGAGCGCCCGGCTGGCGCTCGAGTTTAACTCAGCCGGCGAACTCGTTCAGGTTGGGCCATCGCCGGCAGTGGATTGAGCGCTTTCCGGCAGAGCGCGGATATAGACATCCTGCTGCGGGAACGGAATCGCAATCTCTTCCCGCGCAAAGCGCTTGTAAATAGCGCAATTCAGCTCGTGCACGCGCAGCCCGCGCTCACCGGGTTCGCGAATCCACGCCAGCAGTTCAAAATCCAGGCTTGAGGCGCCAAAGCTACGGAAGCGGGCGCGGGGCTCGGGCTCGGGGCACAGGGCGGGGTTCTCTCGCGCGACGCTTTCCAGCACCTGCAGCACGTGATCAACGTCCGAGCCGTAGGCGGCTCCGACCATCGCCCGAATCCGGTAGCGCGTATCGCCACCGCCCGATTCATTAACTATCTTCGCACTGCCCATGACACCATTCGGAATGCTGATCTCGACGTCATCCCGGGTCATCAGGCGCGTACTGCGCAGTCCGATCGCGGTGACCTGACCGCGCTCGCCTGTGTCCAGCACGATAAAGTCACCCATGACATAGGGGCGGTCGGCGAGGATGGCTACGCCAGCGAACAGGTGGCTCAGCGTATCCTGAGCTGCGAAGCTGAGCGCAAGGCCGACAATCCCGGCCGATGCGACCAGGCCGGTCACGTCGATATTCCACGACACCAGGATGGCGTAGGCACCGGCCAGCACGAGGAAGACCGTCGCCAGATTGCGCAGCAGCGGCACCGTGTCTTTCTGCGCGAAGTTGTAGCGCTGCTCCTGCTGGCCCATGCCGGTCAGAATCAGGCTGGCGGCGCGGATGAGGAACACCACCCAGGTCAGGATGATGATCGACTGGAGCAGGGCGGTCGTCGCGCTCAGCGCGGCTGCGCCCAGTTCCTCGCTGAGCTGCAGGCTCGCGATCATCAGCCCGAACACAGCAAAGGTGGTGAACACCGGCTTGTGCAGCATGCGGATAATGCTGTCGTCGACAACGCTCGCCGTTTGCTGGGTCAGCCTCGCGACGATGCTGATCAGAAACCATTCGGCCAGTTTGGCCAGCACCAGTCCGGCCACTACCACGATGGCGGCCTGTACCCATGGGTTAGGCGTTAACGTGGCGAGCAGCGCCACGGCATCGTTCACCGCGGGGAATTCATTCATTACCAACCTCCGGAGCCTCGGGTTTGTGCTGCTGAACCAGCGTACCCATCATAGCAAGCCGTGGCGGCGGGCAGCGGCGGCACAAAAAAAGGCGGCCCTCACAAGTAGGGCCGCAATGCGGAGGAAGTCGTTGCGGCCAGCCGCAGGCTGGCGTCAAGCTGGAACTAGAA
>JAZBOT010000106.1:0-17426 GCA_036351295.1 Gammaproteobacteria bacterium
AACGCAAACCACGCAGGAGCTGTAAACAGTGGAACTGAACATCCCAACATTTGCGGGCCAGACCATCGCGATGATCGTCTTCGTGTGGTTCTGCATGAAGTTTATCTGGCCGATCATTATCGAGATCCTGGAAGAGCGGCAGGAAAAGATTGCCGACGGGCTCGCCGCTGCCGACAAAGGCAGCCGGGCGCTTGAAGAGGCCGAAGCCGAGAAGGCTTCGATTCTCGATCAGGCGCGGGGCCAGGCGCGCGAGATTATTGATCAGGCCAACACGCGAGCCAGCACGATTGTCGATGAGGCACGGGTCGAGGCCACCGCAGAGAAAGACCGCATCGTGGCGGCGGCTAAAGCCGAGGTTGAGCAGGACACCAACCGCGCGCGTGAAGAGTTGCGGGGTCAGGTGGGGGCGCTCGCCATCGCCGGCGCTGAGAAGATTATTCAGCGCGAGATCGATGCCAGCGCGCACCGCGATTTGCTCGACAAGCTCGCGGCGGAGATCTAGACGGCCATGGCTGAAGTTGCCGCAATAGCCCGACCCTACGCGCAGGCAGCATTTGAGCTGGCGCGTGATGCCGGCCAGCTGGACGCCTGGTCGGATGCGCTGCAGGCTGCCGCAGCGGTTGCCGCTGACGCCCAGGTGATGGCGCTGCTGTCCGCTCCGGGTACTGACCCGGCGCAGCTGGTAAAGCTGTTTGCTGACGTCGTGCAGCAGTCTGCGCCGGCGGCGCCGCACAGCGAACTGCACAACCTGCTGCGGTTGCTTGAGGAAAACGGTCGGCTGCAGGCGCTGCAGGCGATTTCGACGGCGTTTGATGCGCTGAAGGCCGAAACCGAGAATCGCGTTGAGGTGACGCTGACGGCTGCGAGTCCGGTCGACGAGGCGCAGCAGTCGCGGATTATTGAGGCCCTGAAAAAGCGCTTCGGACGCGATGTGAGCCTCACCTTTGAGCTGGACCCCAGCCTCATCGGCGGTGCTTTGCTTAAGGCGGACGACCTGGTGATCGACGGCACGGTGCGCGCCGGTCTGAGCCGGCTTGCCACCACCCTGACGAATTAAAAATTTTCGCCGGCGAGGCGAATTAGAGGACACACGAGATGGCTATTAAAGCTTCTGAAATCAGCGCTCTCATTAAAGATCGCATCAGTAAATTCGAGAGCGCCGCTGAAGCGCGCGATGTCGGCACGGTCATCGCCGTTACCGACGGTATCACCCGCATTCACGGCCTGAGTTCAGTGCAGTACGGTGAAATGCTGGAGTTCCCCGGCGATGTGTTCGGCCTTGCGCTCAACCTCGAACAGGACTCTGTCGGTGCCGTGGTGCTGGGTGACTACAAGGGCATCTCCGAAGGCGACACCGTAAAGACCACCGGGCGCATCCTCGAGGTGCCAATTGGCGAGGGCCTGCTGGGCCGCGTGGTCAACTCGCTCGGTGAGCCAATCGACGGCAAGGGTCCGGTGAACGCGACCGCTACCTCCCCCATCGAAAAAGTGGCGCCAGGCGTTATCGAGCGCAAGTCAGTCGATCAGCCGCTGCAGACCGGCCTGAAAGCCATCGATGCCATGGTGCCGATCGGTCGCGGCCAGCGCGAGCTGATTATCGGTGACCGGCAGACCGGTAAGACCGCTGTTGCCGTCGATGCCATCATTAACCAGAAAGGCACCGGCATTAAATGTATCTATGTGGCCATTGGTCAGAAGGCATCGACCATCGCCAACGTGGTGCGCAAACTCGAAGAATTCGGTGCGATGGACCACACGATTGTCGTCGCAGCGACGGCGTCTGATTCAGCCGCCATGCAGTACATCGCGCCTTACGCCGGCTGCACCATGGGCGAGTACTTCCGTGACAAGGGCGAAGACGCGCTGATTATTTACGACGACCTGACCAAGCAGGCCTGGGCCTACCGCCAGGTGTCGTTGCTGCTGCGCCGTCCGCCGGGTCGTGAAGCTTATCCGGGTGACGTGTTCTACCTGCATTCGCGTTTGCTGGAGCGCGCATCGCGCATCAACGAAGCTGAAGTTGAACGGCTCACGAACGGTGCCGTCAAAGGCAAAACGGGTTCGCTCACGGCGCTGCCGATTATCGAGACGCAGGCCGGTGACGTGTCGGCCTTCGTGCCCACCAACGTGATCTCCATTACTCACGGCCAGATCTTTCTGGAGACTGACCTGTTCAATGCCGGCATTCGCCCGGCCATCAACGCCGGCCTCTCTGTGTCGCGTGTCGGTGGTGCGGCGCAAACCAAGATCATCAAGAAACTCGGCGGCGGTGTGCGGCTGGCACTCGCGCAGTTCCGTGAGCTTGCGGCCTTCGCGCAGTTTGCTTCCGATCTTGACGAGGCGACCCGCAAGCAGCTGGCCCGCGGGCAGCGCGTCACCGAGCTGATGAAGCAGAACCAGTACACGCCGCTGTCGGTGGCAGAAATGGCGTTCTCGCTGCTGGCCGCCAACGAGGGCTACCTTGATGACGTGGCCGCGAACCAGATCGTGGCGTTTGAGGCGGCGATGCACGCGCATTTGCGCGAGCACAACGCCGACCTGCTTGACCAGATCAACGGCAGCGGTGATTACAACGATGACATTCAGGCGGCCATGAAAGCTGCCATCGAAGAGTTCAAGCGCAACGGCGCTTACTAGTCACCGTCAGACCAGGCCCACAAAGGACAGCACTGCATGGCCAATTTGAAGGAAATTCGCACCAAGATCGGCAGCGTCAAGAATACGCAGAAGATCACCAAGGCGATGGAAATGGTCGCGGCCAGCAAACTGCGCCGTACGCAGCAGCGCATGGAAGAAACGCGTCCTTATGCGGACAAGATTCGCACCGCTATCGGTCACCTGTACCAGGCTAACCCTGAGTATCGGCACCCGTATCTGAATGCTCCGACCGAGATCAAACGCGTCGGCTTTATCGTGATCACTTCGGACCGCGGCTTGTGCGGCGGCCTGAACGTTAACGAGTTCCGCATTCTGCTGCGCGCGATGCAGGAGTGGGAAGCCAAAGGCGTTGAGGTTGATCTGGCGCTACTCGGTTCGAAAGGCGTGCAGTTTTTCCGGTCGTTCAAGGTCAATGTTGTCGCGGCGGCCTCGGACATCGGCGAGAACCCCAGCGTGGCTGAGCTGATTGGCTCGATCAAGATCATGCTGGATGCCTTTGAAAAAGGCGGCGCCGATGGCGGCATCGACCGGTTGTTTTTGGTGCACAACGTGTTTGAAAGCACGATGAGCCAGAAGCCGATGATTAAAACGCTGATACCGGTGGAAGCGCCGGATGCCGATGCGCTGCCCGCCACCTGGGACTACCTGTATGAACCTGAGGCGACGGAGCTGCTGACGACGGTGCTGCAACGCTATATCGAGTCACAGGTCTACCGTGGCGCGGTGGAGAACGTGGCCTGTGAGATGGCGGCCAAGATGGTCGCAATGAAGAGCGCTACCGACAACGCCGGCAAGCTCATCGACGAGCTGCAGCTCGACTATAACAAGGCGCGGCAGGCCGCGATTACGCAGGAAATATCCGAGATCGTCGGTGGCGCAGCCGCCGTATCTGAATAGCAGTTTAATGTAAGAAGCAATCGGCGGTGCCCGACACGGCCCGCCACCAGAGGACACAGAACATGAGTTCCGGAAAAATCGTACAGGTCATCGGCGCAGTGGTGGACGTTAAGTTCCCGCAGGACAGCTTGCCGAACATTTATGACGCGCTGAAGATCGAGGACCGCAACCTGACGCTCGAAGTGCAGCAGCAGCTGGGCGACGGCATCGTCCGCGCGATCGCGATGGGACCGTCCGAAGGCCTGACCCGCGGTCTTGACGTGGTTGGTACCGGCGCACCGATTCAGGTGCCGGTCGGTCAGAAGACGCTGGGGCGCATTATGGATGTGCTCGGCAACCCGATCGATAACGCCGGGCCTATCGGCGCGGAGTCCGAGCTGCCCATTCACCGCGCGCCGCCGGCCTATGAAGACCAGGCCTCGGCCACCGAGCTGTTTGAAACTGGCATCAAGGTGATCGACCTGATCATGCCCATCGCCAAGGGCGGCAAAATCGGGCTGTTCGGCGGTGCCGGCGTGGGCAAGACCGTTACGCTGATGGAGCTCATCAACAACATCGCCAAAGAGCACGGCGGCTTCTCCGTGTTTGCCGGTGTGGGTGAGCGTACTCGCGAAGGTAACGACTTCTACCACGAAATGACCGACTCCGGCGTTATCGACAAGGTCGCGCTGGTCTACGGCCAGATGAATGAGCCGCCGGGTAACCGCCTGCGCGTCGCGCTGACGGGCCTGACCATGGCCGAGTACTTCCGTGACGAAGGCCGTGACGTGCTGATGTTTATCGACAATATCTACCGCTACACGCTGGCCGGCACCGAGGTGTCCGCGCTGCTCGGCCGTATGCCGTCGGCCGTGGGCTATCAGCCGACGCTGGCCGAGGAAATGGGCGTGCTGCAGGAACGCATCACCTCCACCAAGACCGGCTCGATCACCTCCTTCCAGGCCGTTTACGTGCCCGCCGATGACCTGACCGACCCGTCGCCGGCGACGACCTTTGCTCACCTTGATGCCACGCTGGTGCTGTCACGGCAGATCGCCGAGCTCGGCATTTACCCGGCCGTGGATCCGCTCGACTCAACCTCGCGGCTGCTCGACCCGAACGTCATCGGTGCCGAGCACTATGATTGCGCTCGCGGGGTGCAATCGGTGCTGCAGCGCTACAAGGAGCTGCAGGACATCATCGCCATTCTGGGTATGGACGAGCTTTCTGAAGAAGACAAGCAGGTCGTGCAGCGCGCGCGCAAGGTGCAGCGGTTCCTGTCACAGCCGTTTACCGTGGCGGAAACCTTCACGGGCCAGCCCGGCAAGTACGTCGCGCTGAAAGACACCATCCGCGCCTTCAAGGGCATTGTGAACGGTGAGTATGACGATCTGCCCGAGCAGGCGTTTTATATGTGCGGCCCGATCGAAGAAGCCGTCGAAAACGCCAAGAGCATGTAGGCGCAGCAGAACCCATAAAGTGAGCCGCGTATGAGCAGCATATTAGTCGACATCGTCAGCGCCGAGGGCGAGATCTACTCGGGCGAGGCCAGCATGGTGTTTGCGCCGGCAAGTCAGGGCGACATCGGCATTGCGCCGCGGCACGCGCCGCTGCTCACGACGCTGCGGCCAGGTGACCTGCGCGTGGAAACCACCGACGGCGAAGAGCGCTTCTTTTACGTCACGGGTGGCGTGATCGAGGTTCAGCCGCACATGGTGACGGTACTGGCCGATTCGGCGCTGCACGGCGACGAGCTCGACGAAGCCACGGCGCTGGCCGCGCAACAGGCGGCCGAGCAGGCCCTGTCCGGCGCCACTGAGAAGAAAGACCTCGAGCATGCGCGCATGCAGCTGATCGAAGCGGCGGCGCGCTATCGCGCGGTGCAAAAGCTCAAGGGTCGCAAAGGCTAGACTGGCCAGCACCGCGCTCAGCGCGGCGCCTTAGCAGACATAACCCACTGTTTCCGAACAGTCTTACCGCCCTGTGGCGAGTCCGGATTTTTTCCCCGCTATGACGGGATTCCGCCGCGAATGGCTTATAGTATCGAGCCGTTATGAATGCTTCGGGGGGAGCCTGATTCTGTGGTGAATATCAACGTCGTCATTCTGGCTGCGGGCCAGGGTACCCGGATGCGCTCGGCTCTGCCCAAGGTGCTGCAGCCGCTGGCAGGCCGCCCCATGCTGGCGCATGTCCTCGCTACCGCCGCCGCGCTGCGGCCTGGCAAGCTGTGCGTGGTGTACGGCCACGGCGGCGAAGCGGTGCGCGAGCGGTTCCCCGAGTTCGATGCTGACTGGGTGCTACAGGCACCGCAGCTTGGCACCGGTCATGCGGTGCAGCAGGCGCTGCCGCACCTCGACCGCGATGCTGTCGCACTTGTTCTCTACGGCGACGTGCCGCTGGTGCAGCAGGCGACGCTGGAGCGCTTGGTCGCCGCCGCAACGGCGGGCCCCGCGATCCTCACCGTCACCGAAAGCAATCCCGCCGGCTACGGCCGCATCGTCCGCGATGCCAGCGGTGCTGTCGCCGCCATTGTCGAAGAGAAAGATGCCACCGCCGAGCAGCGTGCGCTGCGCGAGGTAAACACCGGGCTGCTGGCGGCGCCCGTGCGCCAGCTAGGCCCCTGGCTCGACGCGCTCAGGGCGGATAACGCGCAGCAGGAGTACTACCTGACCGACATTGTCGCCAGCGCTGTGACCAGCGGCGTGCCCGTAACGGCTGTCGCGGCGGCGGCCCCGGTAGAAGTCATGGGGATCAACGATAAGACTCAGCTCGCGGCCGCTGAGCGCGCCATACAGCAGCGCGCCGCCAGCGCGCTGATGCACCACGGCGTCACGCTCGCCGACCCGGCGCGCTTCGATTTGCGCGGCACGATGACCGCCGGAAGCGACGTGTTTATCGACATCAACGCCGTGTTCAGTGGCGATGTGAGCCTCGGCGACAACGTGACCATCGAGCCGAACTGCGTGATCAGCAATTCGACCATTGGCGCCGGCACGCGCATCAAGGCCAACTCCGTGCTTGAAGACGCGACCGTGGGCGCGCACTGCGATATTGGCCCGTTTGCGCGGCTGCGGCCACAGGCGGACATCAGAGACGGGGCTCGCGTCGGCAACTTTGTCGAAATCAAGAACGCGGTACTCGGTCGCGGCAGCAAAGCCAACCACCTCACCTACCTGGGCGACGCGACCATCGGTGCCGAGGTCAACGTCGGCTGCGGCACGATTACCTGTAATTACGATGGCGCCAACAAGCACCGCACCGTCATCGGCGACGGCGCCTTCATCGGCTCGGGCGTGGAGCTGGTCGCGCCCGTTACGATCGGTGCCGGCGCGACCATCGGCGCGGGCTCCACCATTGGCAAAGATGCTCCGCCGGGTGAACTGACGCTGGAGCGCGCCCGCCAGCGCACGGTAGCCGGCTGGCAGCGGCCGCAGAAGCAAAAGGACTAGGCAGATGTGTGGAATTGTCGGCGCGGTAGCAGAACGTAACGTCGTACCTGTACTCATGGAGGGCCTCCGACGGCTGGAGTATCGTGGCTATGATTCGGCCGGCATTGCAGTGCAGACGCCCGCCGCGATTGAGCGGCATCGGGCGCTGGGCAAGGTGGAAAAACTCGAGGCGGTGCTCGATGTGCACCCCCTGAGCGGCGCTACCGGCATCGCCCATACCCGTTGGGCAACCCACGGGGTGCCCAGCGAAGCCAATGCCCACCCGCACGTGTCCGGCCCGGACATCGCTATCGTGCACAACGGCATCATCGAAAATCACGAGCAGCTGCGGGCCGAACTGGAAACACGCGGCTACACCTTTACCAGCGAAACAGACACGGAAGTCATCGCGCACCGCGTCCACCAGCATCTGCAGACTACCGGGGAGCTGGCGGCCGCCGTGCGCGCAACCGTGGCCGACCTGCGCGGCGCCTACGCACTGGTGGTTATGAGCAAGGCTGACCCGGGCAAACTGGTGCTCGCGCGCGAGGGCTGTCCCGTGGTGATCGGGCTCGGCGTAGCCGAGAACTTCGTGGCCTCCGACATTTCGGCGCTGCTGCCGGTAACCCGGCGCTTCATGTTTCTGGAGGAAGGCGATATCGCCGTGGTTACCCGCCACTCCGTGGAGATTACCGACCGCGGCGGCCACGCCGTAAAGCGCGCCGTGACCGAAAGCTCCCTGACGGCCGAGGCCGCCGAGCTCGGGCCGTTCCGCCACTTTATGCAGAAAGAAATTCACGAGCAGCCGCGGGCCGTAGCCGAGACGCTGGAGGGCCGCATTGTGGACGGTCGCGTGGTTGACGCGGTGCTCGGCCCGCGTGCCGCCGAGATACTCGACAAGGTGGCGAACGTGCACATCGTCGCCTGCGGCACCAGCTATCACGCGGGGCTGGTCGCCCGCTACTGGATTGAGGACTACTGCGGTCTGCACTGTACCGTGGAGGTTGCGAGCGAGTACCGCTATCGGCGGGTGGCGGTGCCCGAGCACACCCTGTTCATTACCGTGTCGCAAAGCGGCGAAACGGCCGACACGCTGGCAGCCTTGCGGAAAGCGAAAGGCATCGGCTACATGGCCACGCTGGCGATCTGCAATGTGCCTGAGAGTGCACTGGTGCGTGAGTCAGAGCTGGTGATGATGACCCGCGCCGGCCCCGAGATCAGCGTGGCGTCGACCAAAGCCTTCAGCACCCAGCTGACCGCGTTCGGGCTGGTCACGATGGCGCTTGCCCGGCATAGGGGCATGCCTGAAGCGCGTGAGCGCGAACTAACGGCTCAGCTGCAGGAGCTCCCGGCCCTGCTCGAGAAGATGCTCACGCTCGATGCCGAAATCGAAGCGCTCGCCGCGCGCTTTATCGAGAAACACAATGCCCTGTTCTTAGGTCGTGGGGCGCTTAACTCTACGGCGATGGAAGGCGCGCTCAAGCTCAAGGAGATCTCCTACATCCACGCCGAGGCCTACGCCGCCGGCGAGCTCAAGCATGGCCCGCTGGCCCTGATCGACGAAGACATGCCTGTTGTGGTTATCGCTGCCAGCGATGAGCTGCTGGAGAAGCTAAAATCGAACCTGCAGGAAGTGCGGGTGCGCGGCGGCGAGCTGTTTGTGTTCACAGACTCGCGCGCACACTTTACCAGCGGCGCGGGCTGGCACGTTATGCAGATGCCCGTGGCTATCCAGGAGTTTCAGGCCCCCGTGCTCTACACCGTGCCCCTGCAGCTGCTGGCCTACCACGTGGCCGTGCTCAAAGGCACCGACGTCGACAAGCCGCGCAATCTGGCCAAGTCGGTAACCGTCGAGTAGTTCTCCAGGGCCGGATGGCCGGCGACCGCCTGGCCCGCGCTTGTCTCAAACCGGCGCGCACGCGCAACGTTCCTGCAATATGCATGCAACCGTCCTGTTGCGAAAGCTCCCTAGAATTTCTCCCGTCACCTTGTTTGCAACCCCGCAATAGTTGACGGCTGCACCGCAGCCTTGTTTCGGGGTAGCGGTTACATCAAATGCGGAGAATTGAGCATGGCAGCAAAACCTGAGGACGCAGTGCAACAGCCCCAACAATCGATCGAAGCCTGGGAAGCGCCGGAACGCTCGTTGGAAGAGTGTAAAGGCGAGTACATCCAGCATGTCATGCAGCGCCAGGTGGAACGGCGCGCATTCCTGAAAGGCGCCGTCGGTGCCGGAGCCGCGCTGACCGTCGCACCGACGCTCGTGCAGACGGCCGACGCCAAGGGCAGCAAAGAGTGGCTGAAGCGCGACCCCGGCGCCCGGCTCACCTTTGAAACCGTCCCGCCCGGCAACAATGCCGACATCGCGGTGCCGCCCGGATACGACTACAACGTGGTCATCCGCTGGGGTGACCCGTTGTTCCCCGACGCACCCGAGTTCGATGTCGACAACCAGACCCCCGAGGCCCAGGCGTTGCAGTTTGGGTATAACAACGATCTGGTGCTCTGGTACCCGCTGCCCGAGTGGGTCCGTCGCGCCGTGCGTCGCCAGGGCACGCTCTACTGGCGCCAGAATTTCTTCCTCGGCCTGTTCCTGCCCGCGCTGCAGAGCCGCTACAGCCGGCGCGCACTGATGGCGGTGAACCACGAGTACACGCAGGGCCCGGACATGTTCCCCGACTACGTGGGCGGCCTTGCCGGCAACTCGACCCTGCAGGCACAGCAGCGGCGCGTCGAGATCGAGTCACACGGCCTGTCGATTATCGAGGTCCGGCATCGCAACAATGGCAAAACGCGGTTCGTGAAGAACTCGCCGTTCAACCGCCGCATTACGGGCACCACGCCGATCGCGATCAGCGGGCCGCTGCGCGGCCATGAGCTGCTGCAGACGGCTGCCGACCCGAGCGGTACCGAAGTTCTCGGCATGTTCAACAACTGTGCGGGCGGCCGCACCCCGTGGGGCACGGTGCTGACCTGCGAAGAGAACTTCGATCAGTACTTTGGCAACAATGCGGCCAACCCGGATGCTGTCAGCAAAGCGCTGAGTGAGCGCATCGCACCGCCTGACGGCGCGTCGCGGCGCCGCTGGGAGGAAACCGAGAGCCGCTTTGACCTGGCGCAGAACCCGCGCGAGTACAACCGCTTTGGCTATATCGTCGAGATCGACATGTACGACCCCCAGGCGAAACCCGTCAAACGCACAGCCATGGGCCGCTTCAAGCATGAGGGTGCCTCCGTCGCCATCGCGAAGTCGGGCAAGGTGGTGGTGTACTCGGGCGACGATGCGCGCTTTGAATACGTCTACAAATTTGTGTCCAAGGGTCGCTACCGTCCGAGCGATCGCGCGCGCAACGGCAAGCTGCTTGATAAAGGCACGCTGTATGTGGCGCGCTTCGATGCGGGCAGCGAAACCGGCGACGACAAAGGCACCGGCGTGTGGCTGCCGCTGGACATCAACGACCCCGAGACCGGCCCGCTCCTGCAGGCTGCCGGTTTCACGACTCAGGCCGAAGTCCTGCTTAACACCCGCGGCGCTGCAGACGTTCTCGGTGCAACACCGATGGACCGCCCGGAGGATGTTGAAGTGAGTCCGGTGGACGGCCGGGTCGTGGTGACGCTGACCAATAACAGCCGCCGCACGGAGCCCAACGAGGCCAACCCGCGCATCAACAACCAGAACGGTCACCTCATTGAGCTGTTTGAGGACCGCGGCGATTTCGCAGCACTCAGCTTCACCTGGGATATCTTCATCAAGTGCGGCAACCCGGCGCTTCCGGGCGACCCCGACGACACCAAGTACGGCGAACTGAGCAATGCCGAAGCGCTGGCCGCCGGCGTCAGCCCGATTTCGGACCCGGACAACATTGTCTGGGATGACGACGGTAACCTCTGGATCTCGACCGACGGGCAGTTCTTCAGCGGCAGCGCCGGCTTCGGCCAGAACGACGGCGTGTTTGCGGTGCCGGTGGCAGGTGAGAATCGCGGCGTGCTGCGGCAGTTTCTGTCCGGGGTGCCGGGCTGCGAAATTTGCGGGCCCGAGTTCTCCGGTGACCAGAGGACATTCTTCTGCGCGCCGCAACACCCGCACGACGGCCAGACTTTTGCACCGCAGGATGCGGATGGTAACCCCTTGCCGCTGTGGCCGATTGGTGAGACCCAGGTTTCCAAGCCGAGTCTGATCGCTGTGCGCAATTTGCGCGGCAAAAAAATCGGCCGCTAGAATCGCACGCTCATGCACCTCACTGTTGTGATGTGGCAGAAAGGCAGGGCCTCTGGCCCTGCCTTTCTTGCTGCGGGTGCCCAACCTGAGCGAGACTGGAACCGAGCCACCCACCGGCCCTGAATAATGACCAATACCAAAAGCCTCGCGATTGCGGGACTCACGCTGTTTGTCGTGTTTGTTGCTTTCCTCTACGCGACTTCGACGCCCGCACCTGTTGCAACGCGGCCCGCCCCCACGGCCGTCGCGCCCGCGCCCGTCGTGCCGCCGGCCCCTGCACCCGTAGCCACGGAACTGCCGGACGCCCGCGACGACGATGAGCTGCCCGACCCGGACGACGTTAATATAGCGACGGCGCTTGATGACGGCGGCTACTTCGACGACTCCAGTTACCCTGATGACGAGAGCCAAGACGATCTGCTCGTCATCGACAACGGTGACTCCACTCGCTACATCACACCCACCGACGAGGCAGCAGAAAGGGCGCGCCAGCAGCGCGCTAAAGCGGCTTCACTCAATGCGTCCGGCTTTGTGGGCGACGATCGCGTGCGCGCCATCAGCACCCTGGGCAGCTATGCGGGCGAGGGCAATTCCGCTGCGGTGGCGGAGCTGCGTCGCATGCTGCAATCGACCGACGATGAGTTGCGCGGCGACGCGCTCGACGCGCTCGCCGAACTGCTGCCGGGCACTGACGTGGTGCCCGGATTTTCACCCGAGCCGCCGACTGACAGCGACATCGAGCGCATCATCCAAGCGTTGCAGTCGCGCGAGTAGTCTTGCTCCGTCAGTGAGCTGATCCCCGATGTCCGCTGCGTTGGCGGAGACGTCGCGCAGCGACGTGTGGGCTGCCCCCCCCACCGTGCTTATGTCGCGTGGCCGACGCACAAACTGCGACGTGGTTATCACTCACGCAGCGCGTTCTGCGTCATAGTGGCGCAACAGCTCCATACCGCCATAACAACAATAACGAGGTTGCGCTGTGTTTTTCTGGATCATACTCGCAGTCGCCTGCTGCGCCGTGGGCGCCCTGCTCGTCTATAAAAGTCGGGACCGCCGCGCCGGATTTGTCTCGGCTGGCACCTACCTGCAGCAACGCCGCCAGCCCCAGCTGACCCCCGGCACCACCCAACCCGCGATTAAGCGCCGCGACTACCGTGCCGTGTCCATCCGCTGCGGTGTCGGCGCCTGTCATGCAGCGCGCACGCTCGAGGGCAAACGCGCGCTGCCGGAACAGATGCCACGGCTGCCCCTGTCCACCTGCCGCGCCGAAACCTGCCGCTGCACCCTCAAGCGCCACGCCGACCGCCGCGACTCCGAAAACCGCCGTGACCTTTACGCCGGCCTGCACGGCATTCAGCAGGCCGAGCGCGACGAGCGCCGCGAACGCGGTGACCGCCGGCAACCAACGCCCGAGGACGAACTGGCCACCTTTAAGATCACGTACCGCTAGCCGGAATGGCGGCGCTATTTGCGGCCGCTACGCGCCGGCCAGGTTAAAGCTGAGCGACTCCTGGATGTCGCGGATCTCGTTCTGGGAAGCGGCGACGATATCGAGAAAATTGCGTTCGTTAAAACGCACGGCGGCGAGTTTTTCATCGGCGTCCGGATGGTCATCCCGCAGCAGCGGATCGTTTTCCATCTGGTCGCGCAGCTTGGCGGCTGCCAGCAATAGCCCGACCGGCGACAACTCATGGTTTGGCGGGTGCAGCAAACCGTCCTGTTCCGCGACGGCCTGGCGCACTTCCGCCGGGAACGCCCAGGCGTTCAGCACCGGTGCGGCCGCCGCTGCACCTTGCCGGGCTACTGCTTCGAAGTAATCGAGGTTCTCGGTGATCTCGGGGTAGTCGCGTTGCACTGTAATCATCAGGTACAGCGCGCCGATCTGGTGGACCAGCCCGGCGAGTATGGCCTGATCGGCGTTGACCTGCGGCAGCGCCCGGGCCACCACACAGGCTATGGCCGCCACATAGTTACTGCGGCGGAGCAGCTCACGCATCTGCCCCTTGATGGGCGCGAGGTAGGGTTCCTGCTCGGCCTGACGCATGGCAAAAGCCATGGCAACGCTGCGTATCAGTGTGCCGCCCAGTCGATTGAGGGCCACATTAAGGTTTTCAATCTCCACGCCACGGGTATTGAATGCCGCCGAATTGGCGGTGCGCAGCAGCTTGGCGGTCAGCACCGGGTCGGACTGGATCAGCGCAGCGACGTCTTTCATCGACACGTCCGCGTTAGCAAGCATCATCTGTAGCCGGTTGACGACGTCCGGAAAAGCCGGCAGCTCGACGCGCTCGCTGTCGATACGGGCAATGATCTCAGCGAGATCGTGATCTGTGTCCACTATCTGGTCCAACCTGATTCTCCGCTACGGCACCGCGCCTGGCGCCCGTCACTGGGGGAAGTGTGGCATGCGGCCGCGCGGCGCCCCCTGACCGGGTTCACAGAACGGCGCGGCAGCGCACAACATTTTGTCAACCGTGAGCCCCGCGCTGCCGAGGGTCCCCCGCGATTCTGCTGCACAGGCGTCGTGGCGGGCCGGAGCGACGCTGCGTGCCGAATAACCTGCAGGCGCCGTTACCGGGCGTATAATGGCGGTGAATTTACATTCCTAAAGGTTGTACTGATGAACAAAGTTTTATTGCTATGCGCACTTGCCGGCCTGTCCATATCACTGCCTGCAGCTGCCGACGGCGACTCTGTCCCGCTGCAGTTGTCGACGCTGAACAATACCAACGCCCCGGAGGCCAGCCGGGTCGAAGGCGCGCGGCTGGCGCTGCTGTACGGCAAGTCCGGACACGTTAGCGGTGTCGATTTCCCGCTGGGCTATTCCGAGCTGGACAGCCTGAAAGGCGTCAGTTTCCCCATACTGATTGGTGCCAATCGCATTCGTAAAGAAATGGTGGGGGTGAGTTTCGGTTTGTTTAATTGGCACGAGGGTGCCGATACCGGGGCTAACTTTGGCGCGGTCAACCTGACCAACAACGTCAATGGCCTCAACGCCGGCTGGGTCAACTACAGTACGGGCAAGACCGTGGTGGACCTCAGCATCGCCAATATTTCCGAAGCTTCGACTGTGCAGCTGGGCTTCCTGAACGTCACGGATCGTATCGACGGCATCCAGATCGGGCTGCTGAACTGCGCCAAGAACGGGTTTCTGCCGTGCTTTCCGTTCTTCAATATCGGTAAGCAGTAGCCGGTGAGCGTGCTGCAGGCAGGTTGCGGGTAACGGCAGATGGCGGGCTGGCTACCGGTAGTGAAAGCGGCTATTCCGCATATAGCCCAAATCGTTAGTGTTGCCCTGCCCATGTTTACTGCCAGGACCGATAGCGCAGATCGTGATGCGCTGACGGCCCGGCAGATTGAAGAGCTGCAAACTGCAGCTACGCAGAATGCCGCCTCGGTGCACGAACTGGCGACCCAGCTGCAGGCAACCCTGGTGGGCCTGGAGACAGCCGCCGCTGACCTGCAGGCGCAGGTGAAGCGACAGCGGCGGCTGACCGTAGCGGCGCTCGTACTGGCGCTGGCAGCGCTGGCGCTAAGCTTTTTCATCCTTGTCGCGCGGCCCTGAAACGCGCAAAGCTTCCCAGGTGACAATGGGTGTCCGCCGTGCGTGGAACCCGGCATCCTGCCGGGCCCGAGGTTTTCGGGCGCAAATCGCTGTGTTTGGTTGCTGGCCCCGATCCGTGACTGTCATCACACTGTCGACACGGACTGTTCGTTAAGTTTCTGCAGTGATGATGATTTCGCCAATCTTCAAAGAGCCCTGGCATGTCGCGGGCGCCGCCCGGTCGCTGCTGGCGGTGCCGTTAGCGGCGGCCGGCAGTGACGCGGCCGGCGGTGCCTCGTGAATCCGCTGCGCATCGGTCTCGGCACGGCCGTCATCGTGGTTGTCAGCGTGTTCGTCGTGCTCGACCAGTCGGCCAACGACCACCCGCTGCTGCGGGTGCGAAATGCGGCCGATACGCCCGTGGTGCTGCTGGCCGACGTGGGCGGTGGCGTCACGCGTGATTTGGGCAGCCTGGGCGCGGGTGAGTCGCGCGCCTTCCGGGTGCGTCCGGAAGTTGCTCGCGTGTTTCATGCGCGTTTCACGGACGGCGCTACCGTCGCCAGCGCGCCCCTGAACCTGACACCCGGCCAGCAGCTGACCTTTGCAGTTGCGCGCTCCGGCTGGCAGCCGGACGACACCGCCCGAACCACAGCGCGATAGATCCGCCACCGGTGGCTGCCGGTGGGGTCGTGCGCCGGCTGCCCGTCCATAGCCGGACGGTTGCCCCAACCGGGGGCCGTGCTGCATATTCTTCTGCATGAATAAACAATGGTTACGTACCCTGCTGGTGGTGGCGCTGGCGCTGGCGGCCAACTACCTGCTGCCGGCGCTGCAGGCGCCTGCGGACATGGCGGGCACCGGTGGTGCCGATCAGCTGTTGGCGGCTGCGTTTGCCGAACAGCGCAGCGATGTGCTGGTCAACAACGGTGCCGGCCGGGTCAAGCGCGTTCTGGCCGACGACAATCAGGGCAGCCGCCATCAGCGCTTTATTCTCGAGCTCGGCAGCGGTCAGACCGTCCTTATCGCGCACAATATTGACCTGGCACCGCGGATCCCCGGGCTGCGGCCCGGAGATCTCGTTGAGTTTGCCGGCGAATACGAATGGAATGATAACGGTGGGGTGGTGCACTGGACCCATCACGATCCGGCCGGCCGTCACCCCGGCGGCTGGCTGCGCCATCAGGGGCAGGTGTATGAATAAGCTATGGCGGCTCGTGCCGCTTGTCTGGGTGCTGCTGGGTTGCGCCACGCAGCCGGGCAATACTGCCGTTCAGACTGCCGGCAGCGTTTCTGCCGAACCCCCATCGTTACAGCTGCCGGCGAGTTTCACAGGTGATCTCCCGTGTGCAGACTGCACCGCGCTGCGTTACCAACTCAATCTGTTTGCCGACCAGACCTATTTTTTACGGCAGACTTACCTGGGCAAGCCATCCCCGAATCAGTTTGACGACATCGGTTCGTGGACGTGGTCCAGCGACGGCGAGGTGCTGCTCCTGCGGGGAGGTCGCGAGGCACCGCTGCTGTGGCGCCAGCCCGCAGCCGATTCGCTTGAACTGCTCGACCTCGACGGCAATGTGATTGCGTCGGAGCTGAACTATGCGCTAACCCGCGACGCGGCGTTCGTCCGGCTGGAGCCGCGCCTCCGCATGCGCGGCATGTTCACCTATATGGCCGACGCGCCGTTGTTTACCGAGTGCCTCACCGGCCAGCGCTGGCCCGTCGCCCAGCGGGGCGAGTACCTGGCGCTGGAGCGCGCGTACCTCGCCAGCATCGTCACCCCGGCACAACCGTTGCTTGCTACGGTCGAGGGGGTGGTCCGACCGGAGCCGGGCATGGAGGGTGACCGGCGGGTGCCGACGCTCGCCGTGCAGCGCTTTGAGGGTGTGTGGCCGGGGGAGAGTTGCGGCACGCGCTTTGCGGCCGAAGCGCTGGAGGACACCTACTGGCGGCTGACCCGGCTTGGCGATGAACCGGTGCTGGTCGCGGACGGCCAGCGGGAGCCGCACCTGCGCCTGCAGACTGACGGCGCTGCCGCTGTCGGCTTTAGCGGCTGCAACCGCTTTACCGGCGCCTATGCCGTCAAGGGCAATACCCTGCAGCTGGGCGCGCTGGCGACCACGCGCATGGCGTGTCTCCCGGCCGATTTCCCTGAGCAGCAGTTTCTGCGCGCGCTTGAGGCCGCAGCCTATTGGCGTGTGCTGGGGCAGCACCTTGAGCTGTTCGACGCTAACCAGCAGCGGCTGGCGCGGTTCGAAGCCCGGTTTTTTTGAGCGCGGGGCGGCCGGTTGGCCGCGGGACATCGTGCTAAAGTTACGCTTCAGACCTTAAGGACACAGCAGTGGCAGAACAACCGGTTTTCTGGCTGGGCGGCAAGCCCGGCAGCAAAAGCAAAGAGCGTAAGCCGCCCGAAGCGGAGCGCTACGAGCCCGCCCTGCGTGATGCCTGCACGGCCTGCGGCTACGAGGTTGACGAGTACGTGGCCGCTCAGGGCGGTTTTGGCGGCTGGCTCGCGCACCTCGAGCGCGCCGGCACGCGCTATCGCTTGTTCTGGAGCGGCAAGACCCGCGAGCTGACCCTGGAGGCCTTTCAGGAGCCCGGTGGCTGGCAGTCGCTGCGTTCGGCCCCCACCGCCGATGAGGGTATGCCCGGATTCGTCTCCGCTGTGCGCGCCATGCTGCAGCCCGAAACGACGGACGGCGCG
>JAZBOT010000107.1:0-4582 GCA_036351295.1 Gammaproteobacteria bacterium
CGACCAGTAGACTTTTACGGCGCGCAAAAAATCATGCCACGCGCGCGCGGCCCGATCCGGACGTAGTTCCAGAGCGGCTGGGTTACGCATCCTGCCCGGCTGCAATGGCCAGCAGTGTCGCGACAAAGCGGTCGCGCTCGGCGTCTGCGACGGCCTGCTGCGCGGCAGTGAATTCCTGCTGCTCTACCCGCGCAGCGTCGAGCAGGCCCTGCTCTTCCAATACAGCTTCCACGGCGCGCAGTCGATCACGGGTGACGTGCAGCTCAGCGGCGAGCAGCAAGTTAATACGCATCAGACGATCGACTGCGGGATCGTCAAAAAACGTTTGCTCCATCATGCCCCTGCCGACCTGCCGCGGCTCAATTAGCTAACCTGCCGGCAGCGGGCTGCCGCCGGCATGCAGTAATCCCATTCGGGGTTGCCATCAACGTACGCCCGCCAGTCCGTTGCCACTTTGGTACCGTTAATAAAGCAGCGCCGCACCACCTGTCCGTCCTGCAGTTGCTGCCAGACGCGTGCCCGATAGCGCCCGCAGGCGCTGTTGTTGATCATTTCGTAGTAGACGCCGGCATCTTCCGGCGTGCCGCCGACACGCACCCATTTCATGTACGTCGTCAGGTTCTGATCGTCGTCGGCTGGCTCGGTGACCCATCCCGCAACATCACGATCCCAGATGGCAAAACGCTTGCTGCCCTCGACATAGCGAATCTGAAAGTCCTTGGTCGCAGCCCGGCCATCTGCCCATGTGTACATATTGGTCTGGTGATACGCATACGGCGGCTGCTCCGGGAATGTCACCAGCATCGTACAGCGGTGCTCGTTGAGAAGAGTGCCTTCCGGGTCTACCCAACGATAGGTGTCGGCCCAGACACCCTCATTGAGGGCCAGCAGAGGCATTTCCTGCTTTATATTTGACCACGCCATGCCGCGCTTCCCAGTGAACCTGCTGCCCATCAGTATGCGTACAGTCGCGGCAGAAGGTCATTGACACAGATCAAGTAGCGCGGGCAATGACAACTGCCACTCAGACCTTGTTCGGCCGACGCTCAGTGTCGCGGCGGGACGACGGCTCTGCCACTACCACCCCGACCACGCGCAGCTGTGCCTGATCGACTATCTCAATCAGGTCAGGGCGCGGCATACGCAGCACACCGGACCGCTTCAACTGCGTCAACGAGCGGCTGACCGTTTCGACAGTGAGACCCATGAAGTCGGCAATGTCACTGCGTTGCATAGGCAACTGCACGGGGTTGTCCGGCTGCCCGAGCTTGCGGTTACGGTAACTCACGTACCATATAAACGACGCTACCTTCTGCAAGGCGGTTTTGCGGCCCAGCGAGAAAATAAGCTCGTTGGCGCTGTCAAGTAGGCGCGTCAGCAAAAACCTGAGCCGGCGGTCCATCATCGGAAAGTCCAGGATCAGGACCTCGAGCCCGGTACGGGCAAAACGACAGAGCGTAACGTCAGTGAGCGCAGTAACACTGTAATGGTAGTTGTCCTCCGACGTCAGCCCAAAAAAATCACCCGGGAACAGAAAGGCTAGAATCTGTCGTTTGCCATCGGCGGCCAGGCGCGACACAAGGGCATGGCCGGAACGCAGGTTAATTACAGATTTCGCCGGCGATTCCTCCGGGACCACCTGCGCACCCGCCGCATAGGCTTCCTCAATTGCCAGCGCAAACAAGCGCGGCATGTGCTTAATCTCCAGCCCGGCGCAGAGCGTGGTCGAGCGCGCTATACAGTGATGACACGGTAATTCGGCTACAGGAGTAGGCATCGTGTATTGATATAGATCAAAGGCAATTGCTCAGATAGCTACTTACTATATGCCGAAAGCCAGTCGAGCGAACCTCAACCACCACGGCAAACCCGTGCGGTTGGCAAAGAGTGAGTACTGCACATGACACCGTTGCTGCCACCTCGCTATAGCAACACAACCCGGAGGACACTATGGCCTATCGTGACATGCGGGACTTCCTGCAGCACTTGCGCGACGCGGATCAGCTACGGGATATCAATATTCCGCTGAAGTGCGCTCGCGGCGACAATGACCTGCAGGCATTAATGCGACATCTCGCCGCAAACGAGGGGCCCGCGCTGCTCCTCCGAAACCTTATCAACTACAATACTCCCGATATTCCGGTCATATTCAACCCCTTTGGTACCCGTGAACGCACAGCCATGACCCTGGGCGAGCGCGATCCTCTGAAAGCGAAGCTCAAGCACGCGGCCGTACTGGCCGACACCGGGGCCTGGATTAGCCCGGTCATGGTTGAACGCAGTGAGGCGCTCTGCAAGGAAGTGACCATCACAGCAGACGCGATTGCGCTTCACAAACAGCTGCCGCACGTGTGGTTTGGGAAGGAAGGTTCTTCGTTCATTTGCGGGGGCGTAGTAACGACCAAAGACCCCGAAACCGGCGAGCGCAATGTCGGTTGGTACCGGCTGACCCAGTTCTGGAATGCCAAGCACGGCACGGGGGGCGAATACAGTGCCGAACGGCAACAGAAGTGGCTGTCGGTGTTCGCCTTCTGGAACCCGCCGATGAGCCACATCGGCCTACATCTGGCCAAGGCGCAGAACATGGGAAAACCGCTGGAAATTGCCATTGCCTGCCAGTGCGATCCAGCCGTCCACTTGGCGGCCTGCACCTCGGTGCCATTCGGCCAGGACGAGTTCGCCTACGCCGGTGGCTTGCGCGGCGCGGCCGTCGAATTGGTCAAATGCGATACCGTCGACCTGGAAGTGCCGGCCAGCGCCGAGTTTGTCATCGAAGGCGTGTTTCATCCCAACGTCGAGCAGGAAGTCATTGGCTGGCATTCCAATACAGTGGGTTACTACGACAAGGTCCAGATCTTCCCGGTCTTCGAGGTAAAGCATATAACCCACCGCCAAAATCCCCTGTGGTATGCAACCATTGAAATGATGCCGCCGTTTGATCACAACTATCTGGCGATCATGCCGATTGAAGGCGAACTGCTTGCTGATCTGCAACGCAAGATTCCCGAAGTGCGCGACGTGGTCGTGACGCCAAATCTGACTTACGTTGTGCAGTTGTCGGTCGATGGCGCGCGCAAGCCTCATGCCGAATTCGGCAAATATGTACTGCATGCGGTGTGGGGCGCGTCGGGGCGTTGGGGCCGAACGGCAAAATGGGTGATTGTCGTTGGGCCTGATGTAAACCCGTACGACCTCGGCTCGGTCGAATGGGCTCTGCAGACTCGCGTCCAGCCCTACAGCGACACCATTATCAATAAGGCTGGACAGGCTATGGTACTGGACCCTTCGTGCCCCAAAGGGGATCAGGGCTTTGCTGTAGTCGGCGAGCAGATCGGCATCGACGCGACCATCAAGGTTCCCGAGCGCTTCACCGACTATGCGCCCGTGAGTCAGGCGGATCCGGACCACGTAGCGCAAATTGCAGCAAAGTTTAAAGCTGTGCTCTGAACTATCGGATAACGTCCGGGTGCGCCGCACTATAAAGCCGCCGCAGGCAAATTAAGCCTGCGCCAATATTACAACGGGCTCCGACGCTTCCAGCGCAGCGGGACCCGTTGTATCTGGCGGACGGCGGTATCAGCTACCGACTATCCCACCGTCTTTACGGGTAATCACCAGGGTCACATTTCGCGGCATGGTGACACCGTCAAACGGCTGCGGGGTCCACCTACAGGCCATCCGGGTCGGTAAACGTCTCTACAGCCACTTGCCCACACCACGCTCCGCGCCACTAAAACCCTTCAAGCCCTGCATCCAATGGGGTAGCGAAAGAGTTCAGGGCCATGGCCACCAGCGTGTATTGGCCCACCGCAAACACGATGTCCATGAGCTGGCGCTGCTCGTAATGCTCGGCTAACTCGGCCCAGGTGCTGTCGCTAATGCATTGCACGGCGTGCAGTTCGTCAGCCGCACGCAGCAGGCTGGCTTCCGTGCCAGACCAGCCCGCAGCAGCGGGCCCACGCTTGCAGCGCGCAATGTCCTCAGCACTCAGCCCGGCTTTAGCGCCCAGCAGCGCATGCTGCGCCCACTCGTACTCGGCCTGGCACAACCAGGCCGTGCGCAGAATCAGCAACTCGCGCTCCCGAGCGGTCAGGGTCGAGCCCGGCCCCATGACATGGTTGCTGACCTGGCCGATGGCGCGCGACGCTGCCGGGTGGCGCGCCAGCGTGCCAATGATGTTGTAAACCCGGCCCTTGCGATACGCGGGTTCTAGCATAGCGCGCTGCTCGGGTGGCCATTCCGCCTCAGTCATCGGCGGGATCCGCGGGTCTCGGGGGGGTTGTTTCGCGTTGGTCATCGGCCTCCCTGCGGCGGTATGCGGCTTATCCGGCGCCATTGGCGGCCGCGCTGCTGCAGCAGCATTGCGGATAAAGTACCACGCGCCATGCCGCTCCCATATATGCTCAATGATACAACTGGCGAGCCTGACTGACAGGTCGCAACCGCTGTTCGAAAAAGTTAATATAGCGCGTTGTTTTTAAAGGGGGTATTTCATGTCGGATTTCATTCTGATTCCGCCCGCGCTGGGTTTGGCGGGACTCGTTGTCGCGGTGCTCATTTACTTCATTGTTAAAAGTTACGA
>JAZBOT010000108.1:0-5545 GCA_036351295.1 Gammaproteobacteria bacterium
AGCATGTAGCCCTTGATGAGCTTGCGGTATTCCTCGTTGTGAGCGACCGCGTGCGGGCGCGGGCCGACTAGGCTCATGCGTCCCTGCAGGACATTGATCAGCTGCGGCAGTTCGTCCAGCGAGAAACGCCGCAGTAGCCGACCGACCGGCGTAATGCGCGGGTCGTTTCTGGAGGCCTGCGATAGCTCAGCACCATCTTCGGTTACGTACATCGACCGAAATTTGTAAACCTTTATCTCCTTGCCATCCAGACCGTAGCGGCGTTGCCGGAAGATAGCGGGGCCCCGTGATGTCAGGCGAATCAGCAGCGCCAGCACCAGCATGAGCGGCGCGAGCAGCATTAGGCCGATTGCGGCCAGCACGGCGTCGGTGACGCGCTTAAGTACGCCACGGAAACCATAAAACGGTGTCTCGCAGAGAGCGATAACCGGGCTACCCAGCAGATCCATGGCCTGCGACTGCGTGAGGTCGAACGAGAACACGTCGGGGAGGTAGTAGACGGACGCAGTGGAATTGTGCAGCTCATCGAGCATTCTTACGACGCGCTCCAGGTGCTTGATGGGCAGCGCAATAAAGATCACGTCGACGTTATTTCTATTGATGTAGTTCGTAAGGTCTGCCAGTTCCCCGAGCAGCTTGTAGTCGCCCATCGGCCCCAGGCGTTGCTGGCTGCGATCGTCGAAAAAGCCAACGACCTTTTTGCACAGTTCCGGGTTCGCCGTCAGTTTCTCGGCCAGCGCACGACTGTGGGGGGTAAAGCCTGCAAAGACAGCGGAGCGCACGTTCTCTCGGGCCAGCGTGGCGCGGCGGCGCAGCCGCTGCAGCATCAGCACCGTGGGCGCGACGAGCAGCGGCACCACAATAGCCCACGGTAGCATGATGTTGCGCGGGAACTGGGCCGCGAAACCGGTTGTCTGCCCGGCGAGGAAGATCACCGCGAGGATTCCGAGCCAGCGCGCCAGCACCTGCAGCACTATCGTGAGGGGGGCCGTGACGATTAACGGTTTCTCGTAGGGCCGGATGGTGAGTACCGTGAGACTCAGCACTCCGGCCAGAAACGCAAGCGCCCGAAAATATTCGTTGAACGGCTGGTTGTGGTACGCCGCAAACGCATACAGTGACAACACCACCAGTATCGCCGGCGCAGCAATCTGCAGCACGGCAATGCAAGCCACCTGCAGGCTGTTCCTGATGTACATGGTGTCATTCATTCTGGACGCTTCGACGTGTTCTTATCGTTATTATTGTTATTATTGTTGCGACACAGCAATGGCACAGCGGCGAGCCAGCCTGCCATAGCCACTTGCTGATAATGAACGGATAAGAGTGGCCTTAATGAGACGAGTGTCTCATTTTCCGGGGTTCGCCGCGATGCGCCGCGGCTCAACGCTGTTGAAACCGGCGTCTGCCCGGCTAGCCGATGCGGGCGCGGGCCTCGGCGGAGGGTTCACTGATCAGGCCGTCGCCGTCCACCGCCTGAATGACGAAATACCAGTCGCCTGCGGTCAAGCCCTCGAGCATATAGGTCGTGACTCCGGGGTTGTCGATAACGACCGCTTCCGTGTAGTCACGCGGGGTCTGTCCGTACAACAGCCTGTAGCCGGACAATGAAGCTATCGGGCTGCCGTCCACGTTCTGCGTCGGCGGCAGCCAGCTCAGCGTGACGCTGCCGGGGCCGGCATATTCATCCACGACTGCCAGCGAAAACACCGGCAGCCTCACGCTGGCGCTGCCATCGGTGACAGTCAGTCCAATGCCGGTCCAGGTACGAATGTCGCCTGCCTGCGGGGTTCCTGAAAGTCGGCCGGTCTCCGTGTCTAGCGTCAGCCACCCTGGCAGGTTGGTGGCGCTGACCGTTAGCCGGTCGCCGTCGGGGTCGGAAATCGCCGGCTGATACGTCCACAGTTGCCCCACCGTAGCGGCGGTAGGCGGGACTCCAGAAATCTGCGGCGACTGGTTGGGTTCAGGTTTGGCGGCAGAGCCGATGTTGCCTGCGGTGAGCGGTCCGGCGGATTCCGTACTCGATTCGGCGCTTGCAGTGGTAGAGCCGACGCGCTGGCTGCCGACCGGATCGTTGTCGCGGCAGCCGGACATAAGCGCGCAGACGAGCACCGCTGCCGGAATGTAGAAAAGTGGCGAGGAGTGCATGCGTTCCCTGTAGTCCTGAAGAAGGCTGGAATCCGTTCCAACCCGAATCCTGATGTCGGATTATGTCACAGGGTTGCTCTGCGCAGGCAAGTGCCGCAGGCGCCTGCTGTCCACAGAACGGTTGAACAGACTCGCGCAGCTACTTGAGCAGATTGGGAATAGCAGTATCCGCGCCGCGCTGCTGCGGGGACGACTCCGTGTCGAGTCGGGTCATGGCAGTGCCCGGCGCGTGCCACGTTGCGCGCTGCTCCGCAACGTGGCGGTAACGTGGCGGTCGCGTATCAGGGCACGTTCTTGCTGATCGGATTCGTCCGCAGCCCTTCGACACCTTCGGCGTCAACGGCTGCCAGCTGGAAATACCAGGTATTACCGGCGGCCAGGCCGTCAATGGTGTGCTCGGTGAGAGTGCCGCTTACCGTCGTGACCTGCTCGGGATTCGTCGGGTTCAAACCATAGTAGATCCGGTACGCGCTGATACTGGTCAGCGCGGAACCGTCGACGTTGGCCTCCGGCGCTCGCCACGTGAGGGTGGCCGAGCCGGTGGCCGGCGGCTGCGGCTCTGCCACCGTCAGCGTGAACGGGGCCAGTTGTGTTGTGGCCTGACCATCGCTGACCGACAGGACAATGTTGGCGTACACGCCGGCCTCTGCCGTACCCGTCATGAAACCGGTTGCATTGCTGTAGCTGATCCAGGCGGGTGCACCGGTGAGCGTGAACCTGAGGCTGTCGCCGTCAGCGTCCGCAGCGGTCGGCAGGAAACTCCACTCGTCGCCCGCCGTCAGGTTGGTTGCCGGCGTCCCGGTGATCACCGGTGGCGTATTCGTCGGCACAGGTACGGGCGCAGGTTCCGGTGCGGGTGTCGGCTCCGGTTCTGGTTGAGGTTCTGGCTGCGGTTCCGGTGCAGGCTGGGGTTCCGGCCCCGGCTCTGGCTGCGGTTCCGGCTGTGGCTCTGGCTCTGGCTCCGGCTGAGGTTCCGGCAGCGACTCTGCCCCGGCAGCCTGCGAATTGATCGTATCAAGCGTGAACGTATCCGCATAAGCGGCCTCGGTAGTCGCCTGCCGGAGCACGTCCGCCAGGCCGGCCGGCAGCGCCGTGGCGAGGTCGCCCGGCAGGGTGCCCGCCGTTGTTGCTTCCAGCAAGCCGATTGTGTCCAGAATACGCTCGTCCGGTCTAAGCACATGTGCCGCCCACAGCGACCGTACAGCCTGCTCCAGCACCTCGTCAGTCAGGCTGACGTTGCCAGTGACCGAAGCGGCCGGCGCGCCGCTGCGCACCAAGCGTATAGCCATATCCATGGCGGCGCTTGCATCGGTGCCGTTCACCCGCAGCTGGTTGGTCATGCTCTCCAGCAGTACGGCGGCGCTGGCAATATTGGCGATCGCCGCCACGCGGGCGCTGCTGCCCGAGCCACCGGTGCCATCGAGCCAGCCGTCGGTAAGGTCGGCGGCCAGCGCGTCGACCACCTCGTCGCCTGTGTAGTTGACACCACTGCTGAGGAGCGCATCACGCGTCCGCCGCACCATCTCGCCGAGCGACTCGCTGGACTTGACGATGAGATGAATGTTGTCCGGCGTCACTTCGGTGGTTACCGGGTCCGGGAACGCCGCAGCGTCGAGGCCGAAGCTGTAGCGCGTCATGATGGTATTGCGTGCGGCAGCGATCGAGTTGCGGTTAACGCGGCCACTGAGCTCGGCTAACTTGTATATTAGCGTCGAGAACGGATTAAGGTTGCTTACGGTTCTTTGCGCGCGGTTTTCAACGACCGAAAGCAGTGTGAAGTCGGGCGCAAGGCCCGTTACCAGGCCGGTGCCCTGCGCAGCACGAACACTCAGGGGGTAATTACCGCCGCTGGCGGTAATTGTGATTTCGTAGTCTGCTGGCGTGTCGTCAAACTGCTCCAGCAGTTGTCCATTATTTGAGTAGACTTGCAGTTGCGCCCCCTCGATGGGGCCGTCGCCAATACTGCCGCTGATGATGCTGGGGATTTCCAAGTTGGTACCCCCTCCCGTTTGGGTGGGGGACACGTTGGCCTCGGTTGTTGACTCGCTTGAGTAGTCAAAGTCGCCGCACCCGACCAGCGTGAGCGTCAGTGCCAGCAGCAGTAGCCGCTGGCGAACATTACGGCGAAAATGCGGGTTCGTCCTGGAGTTCCAACTAATCGCACTCTGAATGTTCCCGCTAACCATCGCCTAACCTCGCTCCGCGTTCGGGCTGGTAAAGGGGCTAAGCTCTGCGGGTGAGTCGTCGCGTGAGCGACTGGCTGGTCAGCAATGACCGGGACGCATGTCAGGCAGCAAACCCGAGTTTCGGGGTTTACGTTCCTGTCGTTCTGGCAGCTCCGCTATCGTTGGACCTCATTCGGGGCCCGGCAGACCGGTGGCTTTGCGTCCTCACCTTTCGGAGAGTTTGCCCTTTATCAGTGACCTCGACTTTCTACAGCTTCCTCTGCTTTGGCCCTGCTGTTAGCAGGGGCGTGCTGACATGACATACCGTCTGCGGGCAGCCATCTGTGGCCCCGGGAGCGAGTTCGTTGCGGAGGCGTTGCCGGGACGGAAGGCACCTGAATGGTGCGGTCCGGTTGTTTGGCAACCCCGCCGTCGTAGGACTCTGTCCCTTAGACCGGTGGCTTTGCGTCCCCGCCTTTCGACGAGTTTGCCTTTGTCAGTGGAATTATTTATAGCCATCAGCAGGCTGCGTGTCCATACGTTTGCAGCGGAAATCCCAGCTACCATGTCAAATTGGGATGCCGGTCACACTTCCGTTGCATCAGCCGGCCAAAGTTGCCTGGCGGACGCTTGACATAAGCGGAAAGCGCGAGGATACACACCTATTTTTTTTGCCGCATGGCGATCAGCATATCTCTGAGTTTCTCCGCGCCATTATCGGCATTGCTGCTGGTCGATAGCTGGAGTTGTTGACGATCCGCGGTGCCGCCGCAACCGATAATTTGCGTTCAGCCGGCGCCGAAAGGCCGGGGTTTGCTGTACGGAGCTGCCTGTCGCGCGGAGGTAGTTGCCGAGCGCTCGGGTCGCAGGATGAGGTCGGCAGCGGCGGCGATTGCGACGAAGCTCCAAATGATTAGGCCGACTCTACCCAGCGCGCTAGTACTCGTGATGGCGACCATCTGACCGATGAGGCTGAAAATCATCGCCCTGCATAATATGCGTTGGTCCACAGGCGCGTTGGCGGTGTTGCGGAGCGCCCGAAATAAAGCCGCAAAAGCGCTGAGCAAGACCAGCAGGAACAGTGTAAGTCCGGTGTACCCCGCATTCAGCACGACGATGGCGTAGTGGTTGACTAGGTCCAAAAGTCCTGAGCTCTGTCGGATAGCTTCCATTTCCGGGTGTTCGTGGAACGTCGTTGAGCCGAACCACGGATTCTCAGAGGCGACCCGAAT
>JAZBOT010000109.1:0-20565 GCA_036351295.1 Gammaproteobacteria bacterium
GCCGTGGTGCGCGAAGAAATGGATGCCGCCGGTGCGCATGAAGTCCTGATGCCGGCGGTACAGCCGGCGGAACTCTGGCAGGAATCCGGGCGCTGGGATCAGTACGGGCCGCTCCTGCTCAAGATGCAGGACCGCCACAATCGCGAGTTCTGCTTCGGCCCGACCCATGAGGAAGTCATTACCGATGTCGCCCGCAAGGAGCTGCAAAGCTACAAGCAGCTGCCGGTGACCTGGTACCAGATTCAGACCAAGTTTCGCGATGAAATTCGCCCGCGCTTCGGGCTGATGCGGGCGCGCGAATTCGTCATGAAGGACGCCTATTCGTTTCATAGTGATGCGGCTTCGCTGGAGCATACCTATGACGAGATGGCCGCGACTTACCAGCGCATCTTCACCCGGCTGGGTCTGACCTTTAAGGCCGTCGAAGCGGACACGGGCGAAATTGGCGGCGCGCGGTCACGCGAGTTTCACGTGCTGGCCGATTCGGGTGAAGATGCACTGGCGTATACCGAGGCTGACGATTTTGCGATGAACATCGAACTGGCCCCGGTGACGCCGCCGACGACAGACCGCCCGCCGCCGACCGCCGAGCTGACCGAGGTTGCGACACCCGGGGCCGGCACCATTGAGCAAGTTTGTCAGCACCTCGCCGTAACGCCGGCGCAGACCGTCAAGACACTGCTGGTCGAAGGCGCGGCAACGGCGACCGGAGCCACGCCGCCGCTGGTGGCCCTGGTACTGCGCGGCGATCACTCGCTGAACCCCCTCAAAGTCGCCCGGCTGCCGGGCATCCAGGCCCCGCTCAAGCTGGCCACGCCTGAAGCGATCCGCCAGGCGATGGGAGCAGGACCCGGCTCCATCGGCCCCTGCAAGACGGCGCTGCGGGTGATTGCCGATTACAGCGCTGCGCAGCTGGCCGACTTTGTCTGTGGGGCCAATCGTGACGGGCAACATTTGACGGGGGTCAACTGGGGCCGCGATTTGCCGGAGCCGGAGACTGCGGATCTGCGCAACATCGTCGCCGGCGACTGCAGCCCGAACGGCAACCCCATCGCTATCGCCCGTGGCATCGAGGTCGGGCATATTTTCCAGCTCGGCGACAAGTACAGCGCGAGCATGGGTGCGACGGTGCTTGACCAGAACGGTCGCGAACAGCCCATGTTGATGGGTTGCTACGGGATCGGTGTCTCGCGCATCGTCGCAGCGGCCATTGAGCAGAACCATGATGAGCGCGGCATCATCTGGCCCGCGGCGCTGGCCCCGTTCAGCGTGCTGATACTTGCCCTGAATTCGCGAAAATCGGCCGAAGTTCGCAGTTTCGCCGCGGAGCTGTATGCGAACCTGAGCCAGCAAGGCGTCGACGTCATGCTCGATGATCGCGATGTCAGGCCCGGCGTCATGTTTGCCGACGCCGACTTGCTCGGCATACCGCATCAGGTGGTGGTCGGCGACCGCGGCCTCGGGCAGGGTATCGTGGAGTACAAACAGCGCGGTTCGGGAGAATCCCGTGAACTGGAACTGGGTGAACTTGAAGGGTTTATTGCGGCACAGGTCGCGGCCGCTTAGCGCGCTGCTGGCGGCGGCTGTACTTTGCGGCAGCGGGCCTGCGGCCGCCGAGGCGGTCGACCCGCTGCTGAAGGACCGGCTGAAGGCCGCCATTGCCGACTCGACCAGCTTCGAAGATCAGTATGCGGCTACCGTATGGCTGACCGACATGGCGTTGCGTCTCGAAGGTCGGGTGGCTGATCCGGACGAACGCGTGGCCATCCTGCGCCACGTGCATGCCGAGGCAGTCCGTGCAGAACTGCACCCCGAGCTCGTACTGGCGGTCATTGATGTCGAGAGCGCGTTCGACCGCTTCGCGATCTCGGTGGCGGGGGCACGTGGCCTGATGCAGGTGATGCCGTTCTGGCTGCGCGAACTGGATGAACCCGAAGCCAACCTGTTCGACATTCAGACCAACCTGCGTATGGGCTGCACCATCCTGCGCTACTACCTCGACATGGAGAACGGCGAACTCGCACCTGCACTGGCGCGCTACAACGGCAGTACCGGCAAGCGCTGGTACCCCGAGCGCGTGCTGGGCCGCCTCAGCAGCCGCTGGTTCCAGTCCTGAGCCACACCCTGCGCGGGTAAGCGCTGGCTGTGCCCCGCGCGTCGTTGCGGGCTAGAATGAGGCTTGGTGAAGCGGCAAGGCCCACGGCCCATGACAGAAATTCTCGTGCTCTACTACTCCCGCCATGGTTCCACCGCACGGCTGGCGGAACAGGTCGCGCGCGGCATTAACAGCGCCGAGGGTTGCGCAGCACGAGTGCGCTGTGTGCCGCCGGTGACCGCCCGCACCGAAAACACGTTGCCGCCGGTTCCGGAGTCGGGGCCACCCTACGCCAGCTGTGCTGATCTGCAGGAATGCGCCGGCCTGGTGATGGGCAGTCCGACACGTTTCGGCAATATGGCGGCCGCGCTGAAATATTTTCTCGATGGTACGGCCAGCGACTGGCTGTCGGGAACGCTGGCAGGCAAACCGGCCGGTGTGTTCACGTCAACCAGCAGCCTGCACGGGGGTCAGGAAACAACGCTAATGAGCATGGCGCTGCCCCTGCTGCATCACGGCATGCTGCTGGTCGGCGTGCCCTACAGTGAAGCGGCGTTGACCCACACCTCCAGTGGCGGCACGCCCTACGGCGCCAGTCATGTTGCGCGCACGCAGACGGCGACGGAGCTGACCGATGACGAGATCGCGGTTGCGCGGCACCTCGGCCGCCGGGTCGCTACCATTGCCCGCCAGCTGCGCGCGGCCGACTCATGAGCGCGCGCGCGCCGGCACCGAGCTACTGGATCGTGGTTGCGGGGCTGGTGGCCCTCGGCGTCGTGTTGCCCCTCTGGCTGCGCGCGGCCGCACCGGGCTGGGGCTGGACCGGGGCACTTGGCGGCGGCATCGTTGCACCCGCCGCGTTGCTCTTCGCCGTACTGACACGCAGTCGCAACTGGTCGGGCATTACCGCGCTGGCCATGATCCCGTTTGCGAGCATTGGTGTAATGGACCTGGTCGCCAATCTCCGCCAGTTCGACAGCGGCATGGCGCTCGCCGTGGTCGCCATTGCGGTGTTTTTCGCCGCGCTCGATGCCGGCCGGCGGGAACCGGCGGACGGCCCCTAGCCCGCGCCCTGAGCCAGCACCGCCTTAATAAACGGGACTGTGAGCCGACCCTGCGCCGCCGCCAGCGCAGCCTGATCAAAGCGATCGAGCAAAGCGAACAGGCTGCTTGCCTGACGCTCTACCCGGCGCAGCAAAAACCGACCGGCTTCGTCACTCAGCTCGAGTCCGCGCCACGACGCACGCAATTGCAGTGCACCCAGCAGGTCATCATCTGTCAGCGGGTGCAGTCGCCAGGTTGCGCCGGCGGCCAGCCGGGAGGTCAGATCCGGCAGTGCGAAACCGGCCCCGCGGGGCGCAACACCGGCGCTGAGCAGCAGTCGCCCGCGATTGGCTTTAACGTCTTCGCAGAGATTGAACAGCGCGCGCTCCCAGCCAGCGTCACCGGCGACGGCATCCACATCGTCAAGACACAACAGCTGCAGGTTGCCCATGCCCTCCAGCATCGCCGGATCGAGGCCCGCCGACTCACCCAGCGGCAACCAGGCGCAGCGGGTTTCGGCCGCCGCAGCGATGGCGGCCTGCAGCAAGTGCGAACGCCCGGAACCGGGCTGCCCCCAAATCCAGTGCAATGCGGGTTCCGGATCAGTGGCGGCACGCTGCAAAGCCGCGAGCACGGCCGCATTGGGCCCGCCATAAAAGCTGCTGAAGCGCGCGTAGTCGGCGATTTTGAGTTCGAGTGCGAGCTGCCGCATGATTTCAGGCCGCGAGCCGCGCCGCGCGCGCCAGCCTGCTCCACGTCAGCACGTAGTCGAGGCCGCTGACAATGCTGACCACAAGCACGAGCGCACCCGCGGTCAGAATAGCCACGTCGGTTGGCCAGCCAAAGACCTGGCCGGTCATTACGAGAAACAGGTACACCAGCGCAACTACCGTGTTCAGTTTGCCCACGCGCGACGGGTGCGGCTCCACCCGGCCGATGAGATACTCATAGGCAATCCCGCCGGACACAATGGTGAGATCACGGCCAACCACCACCAGGAACAACCAGCCGGGCACATGCCCGACCCACGCCAGCGCGGCAAAGACCGACACCAGCAGCAGCTTGTCAGCCAGCGGATCCAGCAAGCCGCCGATACGCGTGGTCCAGTTAAACCGGCGGGCCAGAAAACCGTCCAGGCCATCAGACAATCCCGCGAGCACAATCAGCACCAGGCCGTGCAGGTAGCGCTGCTCAAGCAGCAACATCACGATCGGCGCGACCAGCAGTATGCGCATGACGCAGATGGCATTGGGTATATGCTTGGCGCGCAGCACGGGCATCCGGCAGCCTTCAGCGAGCCCCGACCCAGTCGTAATTAAGGTCCGCGGCGCGTGCCATGCCGCCGGTCGGGCCGGTGTCGCGGGCTGGTGCGGCCGGCTGCAGGCGACCCCCGCTGTCCAGCGTCTGGGCCAGGCGCGTCGCGTCACCGCGCACGGTCAGTTCAAATTCGATCTGGTCATCCCGCACGCGCACGATAGTGGCACCCGCAACCACGTTGAGACTCAGCAGGTAGCGGCGCAGCTGCCCGTATTCGCGCAGGGTGGCAATATTGCCGACCCGCAGGCGTACCCGGTCAGACGCCCCGGCAAAAGTGGCCTGCGCCTGCGCAAAATAGTCAGCGGCCTGCCCGGGCCCGGCGGCGACATCCCCCTCCCAGGCGACCACGTCGCTCCCGGTATAGAGCCGCCAGCGCACTCGGCCGCGGTCAGGGTCCAGCGTCCGCGCGCGGCCGACCAGCAGTGCTTCGGCCCGATAGCGGTCTGCCGCCACGCGCAGCGGGGGTTCGAATTCGCCCCAGACATCGGCGAAGCTGACTGCCGCCAAATCTTCGCTGTCGAGCAGCGGCAGCACCACGGGTAAGCCGCGGTTTGCGGCGGTCTCCAGCAATCGCTCGCGCACCGCGTCAGCCGCCGCATCGTCGGCTCCTAAACCCGCGGAATCCGTGCCCAGCAGCTGACGGTTGCCATTGCCCAGGTCGGCTGCAAACCACAGCATAATAAGCGGTCGCTCAGCACCCCACAGCGGCTGGCCGGCCGCGTCGAGCGCAGCCTGAACGGCCGTCGGGTCGAACTCGACGCGCACCCGGTTTTCCGGCAGCGTGCTGTAGCGACTGACCCATGCAGCCGCGTCGCCTACCAGAGACGCTCTGGCGGCGCTGGTGCCGAGCGCAGGCAAACCCGTCGCTTTCACCAGCACATGCTCCAGCGCGATATCAAAAGCCTCGGGCAGTCCGCCGCCGGCCGGGACCTCGACTTCAGCCGCAAAAACATCCGTTACGGTAACGGCTGCCGCCGGCTGCAGCAGGCTGCCGGCGAGTAACCAGAAGGCAGCCAGCCCGATGAGGGCCTGCCAGCCCCGCCGAACCCCGCTCCGTATCTGTTGTGACCACCTGTTCATAACCCAAACCCCACTGCCGCAACTGGCCCGCGGCATAATCTAAAGCCGGCCCGCTACGACGGCTGCGCGCCACTGTCAGCCCGAATCAACCATGCAGCGAGCGCATAATAACTTTATTATAAGCAGCGTTACCTACTGCCTTCGCCTTCATGACGCTGACCCGTCCTTCGGGCTGCGCGACGACAAGTTATGACGCAAACAAAAGCAAGCACTTACAAAGATGCGGGGGTCGATATCGATGCGGGCAACCGCCTCGTCCAGCGCATCAAACCGGCGGTTGCAGCGACCCGGCGCCCGGGGGTGATGGGCAGTATCGGGGGCTTCGGTGGACTGTTCGACCTCAGCGGTCATGGCCGCGCAGAGCCGGTACTGGTGTCCGGCACCGACGGCGTGGGCACAAAGCTGCGCCTGGCTATCGATCTCGGCATCCATGACACGATTGGTATCGACCTGGTCGCCATGTGTGCCAACGATATCGTGGTGCTGGGCGCGGAGCCGCTGTTCTTTCTCGACTACTACGGCTGCGCCCGTCTGGACGAGGCCATTGCGGCTGAAGTGATCGGCGGTATTGCTGCCGGCTGCCAGCTGGCCGGCGCGGCTTTGATAGGCGGCGAAACAGCCGAAATGCCGGGTATGTATGCGGGCGACGATTACGATCTTGCCGGATTTTGTGTCGGCATCGTCGACAAGCCTGCGATTATTGACGGCAGCAAAGTGCGGGCGGGGGATGCTGTGATCGGCATCGCTTCTAGCGGGGTACATTCCAACGGTTTTTCACTGGTGCGCAAGGTCATCGCAGACTGCGGCGCTGATCTGCAGATGCCGTTTGGCAGCAGTACGCTGGGAGCGACGCTGCTGACCCCAACCCGCCTGTATGTCAGGTCGCTGCTGCAACTGTGCGCGACGCTGCCGGTGCACGGGATTGCCCATATCACGGGCGGCGGTCTCGCTGAGAACCTCGCTCGCGTGCTGCCGGACGATGTGGACGCCCGGCTCGAGCTGGCAGCCTGGCCGCGGCCGGAGATTTTCACCTGGCTGCAGCAGCAGGGGTCAATCGCCGACCGCGAGATGCTGCGCACCTTTAACTGCGGCGTGGGCATGATGGTGGTCGTACCCGCAGACGCCGCCGATGCTGCCATCACCCAGCTGCGCGACTGCGACGAGCAGGCGTGGCGCATTGGCGAGATTTGCGCAGGCCGCGGCGAGGTGCATATCGCGTGAACGCAACCGGGGGCCGGCCGCGGCTGGCCGTGCTGGTCTCGGGCGGCGGCACGAACCTCCAGGCCATTATGAATGCCGTTGCAGCGGGTCAAATCCCCGTGGAGATCGCCTGCGTGATCTCGGACAAACCCGGCGTATTCGGACTGGAGCGCGCGCGGCGTGCCGGTATTGCCACCCGGGAAGTACCGTTTGCCGAATTCGGAACGCGTGCCGAATTCGACAACGAACTGGCGCGGGTGCTGGCCGCTGTAGCGCCGGACTTCATCGCGCTGGCCGGCTACATGCGGATTATCGACAGCGCCACGGTCACACGCTACGCGGGGCAAATGCTGAACATCCACCCGTCCCTGCTGCCCGCCTACCCCGGGCTGCATACCTATGCCCGCGCGTTGGCCGCCGGCGAACACTGGCACGGCACGACCGTGCACTTTGTCACCCCTGAACTCGATGCGGGGCCGGGCATCGTGCAATACCGGGTGCCGGTTACAGCCGCCGACACGGAACAGACGCTGCAGGAGAAGGTCCAACGTGGGGAATACCGTATTTATCCGCGTGCGCTGCAGTGGCTGGTAACGGGAAGGGTGCGACTCGTCGCCGGCCAGGTAATCAAAGACGGCAGCCCGCTGCAGTCGCCCGTCATCGTGGAGGCCGTGACATGAAGCTTAACTACAGCCGCCAACTGTGGAGCCTCGGCATGGCCGTCTGGCTGCCCGTTACGGCGGCCGCCGGCTTTGCTGACCCGCTGCCCTTTACGGCGGACTACCGCGCCAGCTATGCCGGCTTCAGCGGCGATGTGCGGATGGAACTGAACCGCAGCACAGCCGCCGACGAATACATCTTCACGGTCACGACGCAGGCGCGCGGTCTGGCGCGGCTGGTGCGCCCCGGCATGGCTACCGAGGAGGCCCGTTTCCGGGTAAGCGATGCGCAGCTGGTGCCACTCAGCTACGTCATCGACGACGGCACCAAAGACGGTGACGATGACACCGTCATCGCGTTTGACTGGGACACCGGCGTCGCGCATAGCGTCTACGAACAGCAGGAAGCGACCCTCGAACTGACGTCTGCCGTCCACGATCGCCTGACCACTGATCTGCTGGTCATGCAGTCGCTCGGCACCGGCGACGCGCTCGAGCGTTTTCAGATCGTCGAAAAAAATGCGGTGCGTGATTACGAACTGACCTACCGTGGCGAGGAAACCGTGGAGGTCCCCGCCGGCCGCTTTGCTGCGGTGAAATATCTGCGGCAGCGGGTGGGCTCCAGCCGGTCGACGTTGATCTGGTTCGCGCCAGAGGTCAACTACTTGCCGGTCAAGCTGCAGCAGCTGAAGCGCGGCAAGCCCGTCGTCACCACCGTGGCTACCGAAATCTCGCTGGGCAGGCCGTAAGAGAAAAACTCCGGATGTCAGGCTTTGGGCAGCGTAACGCCGGTCTGCCCCTGGTATTTGCCACCGCGATCGGCATAAGACGTTTCACACACCTCGTCCGATTCAAAGAACAGCATTTGTGCCACGCCCTCATTGGCGTAGATACGCGCGGGCAGCGGCGTGGTGTTGGAAAACTCGAGCGTTACGTGCCCTTCCCACTCCGGCTCCAGCGGCGTCACGTTGACGATAATGCCGCAGCGCGCGTAGGTGGACTTACCCAGACAGATTGTCAGTACATTGCGCGGAATCCGGAAATACTCGACAGTGCGAGCGAGGGCGAACGAGTTGGGCGGGATGATGCACTGCTCGGAGCGGAAGTCGACGAAGCTGTTGGCGTCAAACTGTTTCGGATCTACTACCGCCGAGTTAATGTTGGTAAACACTTTGAAGTCCGCCGCACAGCGCACGTCGTAGCCATAGCTTGAGGTGCCGTAGCTGATGAGCCGCTGGTCGCCGCGCGTGCGCACCTGGCCGGGCTCGAACGGTTCAATCATGCCATGCTGCTCAGCCATCATACGAATCCAGCGGTCCGCCTTAATACTCATCGCTTGTTCACCTCTGCTTGCTGACCTCGTCAGGCTTTCTCAATTTTGATCCCGGCAAACGCGCCCTTGTATTCGCGCGGTCGCTCCGCGAGACGCGCCACCGTATGCAGCGCCATGTCGCGGAACATCAGGCCGAGCGGTGAATCGGGCGAACTGGCCACGGTGGGACTGCCGCTGTCGATTTCCTGGCGAATACGCAGATCGAGCGGCAGCTGGCCAAGAACGGTCATACCGTTGGCGGCGGCGGCCGCCACGCCCCCGCCGGACCCGAATAATGGCGTGCTCTCGCCACACCCGGGGCAGACGAAACTGCTCATATTCTCGACCAGCCCCAGCACCGGGATGCGGACTTTCTCAAACATCCGCAGCCCACGCACGGCATCGGCCAGCGCAATATCCTGTGGCGTGGTCACAATCACCGCGCCGGCAACCGGCACTTTCTGCGACAGTGTCAGCTGAATATCACCGGTACCGGGCGGCATATCGACAACCAGGTAGTCGAGATCGCGCCAGTTGGTCTGAAACAGCAGCTGATTGAGCGCCTGCGTAACCATCGGACCGCGCCACACCATGGGTTGCTCGGTATCCACGAGACAGCCGATTGAGTTCATCTGCAAGCCCAGCCCCATAACCGGCTCAAAAGTTTTGCCGTCTTTGCTGACAGGCTGCTCCCCGGCAACGCCCAGCATCATCGGCTGACTCGGCCCGTAAATATCGGCGTCAAGGATGCCGACACGGGCTCCTTCATGCTGCAGTGCCAGCGCCAGGTTTACGGCGACAGTGGACTTCCCCACGCCACCTTTGGCCGAGGAGACCGCAATAATGTTTTTCACATGGGGCAGCGGCGCCAGGGTGCCCTGAACGCTGTGGGCGACCACTCGCGTCGTCAGCTCCAGCTTCGGCGCAGGAATCTCGCCGCGGGCCTCCTCCACAAGCGCCTGCAGGCGCGCCGCCGAAGCCGCCGCCGGGTAGCCCAGTTCGAGGTTGATTCGCGCCTCTCCGGCGGCCGTCACTTCAGGCCGGGCGCCGGCCGCGGCCAGGGTGAGCGGCATCCAGGGCAGCGTGACTGTCGCGCACAGGGCGTCGAGCTGATTTTGTAAAGTCGCAGGCATTTTCGTGACGTATTTAACAGTATTGAAGGGGTGCAAAGCGCGACATTGTAACCCAACGCAATTGCCGCTCAGAGCGGTTTCCCGTCCGGGCTGAAAAAACACGGTCTGGCGGCAACACAGCGGGTAATGACGAACACGGCATCATGAAATTTTTCAGCGCATTAAAAGCCGAACGGTGTATTACGCAGCTACTGGCCGAACCGGACGCCAATACGCCGACGGCGCAAAAGGCTCTCAATACGCTTAAGAATAGCGGCAAGGGCGCTATTCCGGTGCTCATTGACGCCCTCGCGAATGCTGACCGGTACCAGACCATCGGCATCGTCGAAGCGCTGACGGCGCAGGTCAACGACGACAACTTTAAGACGCTGGCACAGGGGCTGCGCCACAACAACGAGCGCTGCATTGCCGGCGTGGCCTGGGCGCTGTCATCTTCCAGTGAGTTTGATGCTGACAAGCTGCCCGACCTGCTGCAGATCGAGGACATTTCGACGCGCGCGGTGCTCGACATCATGCGCTCACATCTGGAGCGCATGAACGTCCGCAAACTACTGAGCGTGGCTTATCAGGTTGAGCCGGGCGAAAAGTCGGCTATCTTCAAGATGATTAGCAAGCGCGCAACGCCTGACCTGGTGCCCGACCTCATTGCGCGAACGGCGGGCCGCGACAACGCGGCAAGGGTCCACATTATTAATATCCTTGCCAGCTTCACGACCCCTGAAGTGCTGCATACCCTGGAGACGCTGCTGAAGGATGGCAACCGGCAAGTGCGCGCAGCGGCCCTGCAGGCGCTGGGCGAATTCAACGACGGCCAGAATATCGAACTGATTTGCTCGCTGCTGCTGGACCCTGACCTCGATGTGCAAAGCAAAGCCGTCGACATCGTGGTCAAGCTCCGGCATCCGGAGACTTTCAAGTACCTCGTACCGGTACTGCAGGACGAGTCCGAATTTACTCGGCGGTCTGCGGTAGAGGTGCTGAATGAACTGGCGGAACCTGCTTCAATAAAATACCTGCTCGTGGCGATCGGTGATGGCGACTGGTGGGTGCGCTCGCGCGCCTGCGATGCCCTGGCCACCATCGGCGGCGACAAGGTACTGGGCGCGGTCATGGAGCTGATCAGCGACAAAGATGAAAACATTCGCCGCTCCGCCATCGAGATTCTCAATCAAACCAAGGACGAGCGTGCAGTCAAACACTTGCTGCAGGCAACCCGGGACGACGACTGGTGGGTTAGCGAACGCGCAGTTGACGCACTGGCAGAAATCGGCAGCAAGGAAGCGGTACCGCGCCTGCGCGAAATGCTGAAAGGCAGCCCGAAGTCTGTGCCAAGCGTGCTGCGGGCGCTGAGCAAACTGGGCGATGCGCGGATAATCAGCGACATCATCGCCATGCTGCAGCGGCCGGAGCCCGACATTGTCGTGCAGGCGCTGGATGCGCTGGCAAACCTGGTTGATGAACCCCACGCCGAGGATGCACGCGGCCGCATTAAACCGTTGCTGCAGGTGGGTAACGATGCGGTAGCGGCTGCGGCGCGGGATGCTCTGCAGAAGATCGACAACCGGTTCTCCGAGTCACTGATCATCCAGGAGCAGAAAGCGCAGCGCCTGGCGGAACCGGCGCACACCATGCTCATCGACGAGGCCGAGATGCGCCGAATCGCCGGCGGAGCGCGCACTCATGCTGCACAAATTGATCTGAACGCATTGCGCCCGGGCGACACCATTGAGGACCGCTATCGCTATATCGAGAAGATTGGCAAGGGCGCCTTCGGTACGGTACTGCTGGTCGAAGACACGGTCGTCGAAGAGCGGCTGATCCTCAAGTTCCTGAACGCCAACGTGGCGAATGATGAAGAAATGCTGCAACGCTTCGTGCACGAGTTGCGCTTCTCCCGGAAGATCACCCATAAAAACGTGATCCGCATCTATGACTTCCTGAAACTATCGGGGAGCTACGCTATCTCGATGGAATTCTTCCCGTCACACACGCTCGGCGCCGAGGTTGCCGGCAACAAGCCGCTGCCGCTCGATAAAGCCTGCGGCTGGGCCCGCGACATAGCGACCGGCATGTCGGTCGCGCACCAGGTCGGCATCATTCACCGCGACCTCAAACCCGCCAACCTGCTCATCAATGAAGAAGGCTTGCTGAAGATCGTGGACTTTGGCGTCGCGGCAGCTGCCGGCGGTGGCGATACGCAGCTCACTAAGACCGGCTACGTCATTGGCTCGCCCAAATACATGGCGCCGGAGCAAATACTCGGCAAGAAGGTGGATCATCGGGCCGACATCTACAGTCTCGGCGTCATTTTCTACGAGATGCTGACCGGCCACCCCCCTTACAGTAAAGGCGATCACATGGCGGTAATGTATCAGCACGTTCAGGGCAAATGCCCGCGCTGCGACGAACTGAACCCGAACGTGCCCAAGGCGCTGGCCGATGCAGTGCACAAAGCCATGGCGGTCGACAAGATGCAGCGCTTTGACTCGATGGATGACTTTAGTCGGGCCATCGCCGAACTGACCGCGGTCGCCTGAGCCGGAGGCTGCAGACATGGCACGCATAGACGCTTTTCTCAAGCTCGGGCTGACCCAGAACTGCTCGGATATTCACCTGGCTGTGGGTGTCCCGCCGATGTTGCGCATGCATGGCGATCTGCTGCCCATTAAGTTCCGCGACCTCGGCGAGCAGGAGCTGGAAGGCTATGTCGCCGAGATCATGACGCAATCGCAGCAGAAGCGCTTTGCGCAAGGTGTCGATCTCGATTTTTCCTACGTCTCGGAAGACAACGCGCGCTATCGGGTCAACCTGTTTCGGAAAGCCACGGGTGTGGGCGCATGCTTTCGTTTCATTCCGACCGAAGTGCCGTCCCTGGAGAGCCTGAACATGCCGCCGGTCCTGCGCCGGCTCTGTGATCACCATCAGGGCATGGTGCTGGTGACGGGCTCAACCGGCACCGGCAAGTCCACCACGCTGGCGGCGATGATCGACTACCTGAACCGGAATCGAAGCCTGAACATCATCAGCCTCGAAGACCCCATTGAATTCGTTCACCAGAGCTACAAATCGCAGGTGGTGCAGCGCGAACTTGGCACCCACCTGCCGTCCTTCGCCGATGGCATCCGTGCCGCACTCCGGGAAGACCCCGATGTGATCCTTGTCGGTGAAATGCGGGATGCCGACACGATCTCGATGGCGATGACCGCGGCCGAGACCGGCCACCTGGTGTTTGGCACACTGCACACAACCGGAGCTGTGAAGACCATCGACCGCATCATCGATGCGCTGCCCAGTGACCAGCGCGAGCAAAGCAAGAGCTTTCTGGCGCAAAGCCTGCGTGCTGTGATCACGCAAAACCTGATCAAGACACCCGACGGCAAGGGCCGGCGGGCAGCGCTGGAAATCATGATTATGACGCGGGCCATCGGCAATCTCATTCAGACCGACCAGAGCCATCAGATACCCAGCCAGCTGCAGACCGGCAGCGAGGCAGGCATGCAACTGATGGATCAGGCGCTGCTTGCCGCCGTGCAGGCTAAACAAGTCGACCCGGACGATGCCTTCCGGTATGCCTCGGACAAGAGCCTGTTCCAGAAATTCGTGACCGATACAACCATTCTGCGGCGCGTCGACCTGCAGGCCACAACTTGATGCCCGGGGAACACTGAGACCATGGCGGCGATAAATCAGTACCTCACGTCTCTCGTGGAGCGCAATGGCTCAGACCTGCACATGTTTGCGGGTCTGCCGCCGCGGATGCGCGTGTATGGCGAGCTGGCGGTTATTGACCCGGACCCGCTACCGATGGACCGGGCCGAGACTCTGTTGCGGGAAATCATGCCGGAACAGGCGCGGGCGGATTTTGAAAAGCACGATTCGGCCGATTTCGCACACTCGATACCCGGCGTAGCGCGATTCCGGGTCAACGTGATGCGCCATCTCGGCGGCATGGGCGGCGTGTTCCGTGCGATCCCGCAACAAGCCAAGACGCTTGATGACCTGAAGATGCCGCCGGTGCTGAAGTCGCTGTGCCAGCAAACCCAGGGACTGATACTGGTGACCGGGAAAACCGGTTCCGGCAAATCGACGACCCTCGCGGCGATGATCAACGAGATCAACCGCACCGTGGCGGGGCATATCGTAACCATCGAGGACCCCATTGAATTCGTTCATGAACGCAACAAGTGCCTGGTGAGCCAACGCGAAGTGGGCCTGCACTGTGCGGACTTTTCCGCGGCCCTGCACTCAGCGCTGCGCGAAGATCCGGATGTCATCCTGGTCGGCGAGATGCGCGACCTCGAGACGGTGAGCATCGCGGTCACAGCGGCTGAGATGGGCATCCTGGTGATGGGTACGCTCCACACCAACGGTGCCGGCCAAACCGTCGACCGGATCGTCAACGTCTTTCCGACCGACAAGCAACCGCATGTCCGCACCATGCTCTCGACGTCACTGCGCGGCGTCGTCTCACAGCAGCTGGTACCGCGCAAAACGGGCGATGGCCTGGTCGCCGCTCTGGAGATTCTGGTCAACACTCCCGCAACTGCCAACCTGATCAGGCAAGGCAAACTCGATCAGCTCGAAACAGCGATGCAGAGCGGCCGCAAGACCGGTATGGCCACCATGGACAAGGCCCTCAGCGACCTGTTTGATCGGGGCCAGATTAGCGGCAAGACGGCCTACGAGTTTGCCAACGACAAAGAGAAATTCCGCCAGCATCGCGACCTCAATATTTAGGCTGGACGCCGCCACAACCCCTTTTCCGTTGCCGTTAAGGTAAACTTGCGGCGCATGACCCGGCCATGCACGGGCGTCCGCAACGGAATCTATGATGTCCTCAGCTCCGCGAAAAATGCTGGTTACCAGCGCCCTGCCCTACGCCAGCGGCCCGATCCATATTGGCCATCTGGTTGAGTACCTCCAGACGGATATCTGGGTGCGGTTTCAGAAACTGCGCGGGCACGACTGCCTGTACCTGTGCGCCAGCGACGCTCACGGCACGCCCATCATGCTGAAAGCCCGCGATGCCGGCGTCGAACCGGAAGCCCTGGTGGAGGGTTTCCGGCAGGAACATCAGCAGGACTTTGCCGACTTTCATATCGAGTTTGACAATTATCACTCGACCCACTCGGAAGAAAACCGTGTGCTGGTTGAAGAGATCTACGCCCGCCTGCAGGCAAAGGGCCTGATCGAAAGCCGCGATATTGAGCAGGCCTATGACGCGGAAGCCGGCATGTTCCTGCCAGATCGGTTTATGCGCGGCACCTGCCCCAAGTGCGGCGCCACCGACCAGTATGGCGACAGTTGCGAGGTCTGTGGCTCAACCTATGACAGCAGCGAGCTGGTCGATGCCGTATCTATCCTGACGAACACCACGCCCGTGCTGCGCACCTCGGAGCACCTGTTTTTCAGGCTGAGCCAGTTTGCGCCCATGCTCGAAAACTTTATTGCCGGCCCGGTTGTGGATCAGGCCGTCGGCCGCAAGCTGGCCGAGTGGTTCGCCGGCGGCCTGCAGGACTGGGATATTTCCCGTGACGCGCCGTACTTCGGGTTTCGCATTCCCGGAACCGAGGACAAGTACTTTTATGTCTGGCTGGATGCGCCGGTTGGTTACCTGGCCAGTTTTGTCAATCTCGCCAAGCGCCGGCCGGAACTTCAGTTTGATGACTATTTCGGCGCTGATGCACAGGCCGAGCTGTACCATTTCATCGGTAAAGACATCGTTTATTTCCATACGCTGTTTTGGCCGGCGGTGCTGGAAGGCGCGGGACTGCGCAAGCCCACGCGAGTGTTCGCACACGGCTTCCTGATGGTTAACGGACAGAAGATGTCAAAACGGCGCGGCACTTTCGTGGCAGCTCGTCAGTATCTGGATCATCTCAATCCGGAGCACCTGCGCTACTACTTTGCCTCGAAGCTGAGCGCCGGGATCGATGATATCGATTTAAACTTTGACGACTTCGTGGCACGCGTTAACGCCGACCTGGTAGGCAAACTGGTGAACATCGCCAGCCGGTGCGCAGGATTTATCAACAAAGGACACGGCGGACGTCTGGGTGATGAACTTGACGAGCCGGAGACATACGCGGCGTTCGTGACCGCGGGCACCGGCATTGCGGCGCACTACGAGAATCGCGAGTTTGCCCGCGCAATGCGCGAGATCATGCAGCTGGCAGACCGCGCCAACCAGTACATTGACGAGCGCAAGCCCTGGGTGCTGGCGCGCGAAGGCGACGCTGCGCGGGTGCAGGCCGTGTGCACGCAGGGGCTGAATTTGTTCCGTGTGCTGATAGCCTATCTGAGTCCGGTACTTCCGGCGGTAGCAGCACGGGCCGCCGAGTTTCTGAACGCACCGCTGGCGCACTGGGACGATGTTGCCCAGCCGTTGCTGAGGCATTCAATCAAGCCGTTCGAGCCGCTGTTAACGCGCGTCGATGCCAGGGACATCGACACCATGCTGACGGCGGTAGCTGCGGCCCATCAAGACACGGCAGCCGTTGCAGCGCCGCCGGCTGACGCCGACGCGACGCAGATCAGCATCGACGAATTCCAGCGCATTGACCTGCGTGTGGCCACCGTCCTGCGTGCAGAAGCCATTCCCGAGGCCGACAAGCTGTTGCGCATTGTGGTCGACGACGGCAGTCGCGAGCGGACGATCATGGCCGGGATCAAGCGAGCCTATGCACCGGAGATACTGGTGGGCAGGCAGGTCATCATTGTCGCGAACCTGAAGCCGCGCAAGATGCGTTTCGGGACGTCGGAAGGCATGATACTGGCAGCCGGAGACGATGACATTTTTCTGCTGAGCCCGGATACCGGCGCGCAGGCAGGCATGAGGGTGAAATAAGGCTTACCGGGGCGAGCACTGAGACACCATGGCAGACCTGATACTGATCATCGTCGCGACCGTACTCGTCAATAACTTTGTGCTGACCCGCTTCCTTGGGCTATGTCCGTTCCTTGGGGCCAGCAGCCGCCTGGAAACGGCGCTCGGCATGGCGCTGGCGACAACCTTTGTGCTGACAGTGGCGGCCGGGCTGAGCTACCTGGTAAACCGTTACGTGCTGCTGCCAACCGGCACGGAGTACCTGCGGCTCATGGCCTTTATTCTGATAATTGCCGGCGCCGTGCAGTTCACGGAGCTGGTTGTCCGCCGCAGCAGCCCGCTCCTGCATCAAATGCTGGGCATTTTTCTCCCGCTGATCACCACCAATTGCGCGGTACTGGGTATCGCGCTGCTGAACGTTCAGGACAGCGACAGCTTCGTCGAAGCGCTCGCGTACGGACTGGGCGGCGGGCTCGGCTTTGCCCTGGTCATAGCGCTGTTCGCCGGCATGCGCGAGCGCATCGCTACGCCCGAGGTGCCGGCCCCGTTTCAGGGACCTGCCATTGCGTTGCTTACCGCGGGCGTCATGGCGCTGGGCTTTATGGGTTTTGCGGGCATGGTGCGCGGCTGGTGGTTGCGGAGATTTTCGTGCTGGGGGGCCTGGCACTGCTGATCGGGCTGGCTGTCTGGCTGGCCGACACCCGTCTGCCGCAGCAGTCGGAATCACCGGCCGAACGGGTCAACCAACTGCTGCCGCAGAGTCAGTGCGGGCAGTGCGGCTATCCGGGTTGCCGACCCTACGCCGAAGCCATCATTGCCGGCGACGCGGATATTGACCAGTGCGCGCCCGGGGGCGACCGGACGGTGACCGCGCTGGCCAATCTGCTGGGTCGCGCGGCAGTGGGCGTCAACCCCGTCTACGGCAGCCCCGGACCAGCCCAGGTCGCCGTGATTAATGATTCTGCCTGCATAGGCTGCACGCTGTGCATAGCGGCCTGCCCGGTTGACGCAATTGTCGGGGCTGCACAGCACGCGCACACGGTCTTGCGCGATGAATGCACCGGTTGTGAGCTGTGCATCCCGCCCTGCCCGGTCGATTGCATTGCGCTGCGCTTGCGCCTGCCGCAGCGAGTTGCGGCGTGACAGCCACACCCGATTCGCGCCCGCCGCGCTGGGGCATCCGGTTTACCGGCGATGCGGTACGGCACTCGACGTTACCGCTGTGCACCGCAGCGGTACCCGGCATCCTGCGGGTACCGTTGCAGCAGCATATCGGTCATCGCACGGTGCCGCTGGTGGCGGCAGGCGAGCGCGTCCTGAAGGGCCAGCCGCTTGGGGCAGTGCGCGACCAGACCCTCGGGGCGCGGGTTCACGCGCCGAGTTCGGGCGTTGTGCGCGGCCTGGAAAACCTGACGGCTCCGGGCCGGCCGGCAACACCCGCGGTGGTGATCGAGACCGACGGTGCCGATGAGGTATGGCCGGGCTACCCGGCGCATGCCAAACCGCTGCGCCTTGCCACATCGGCATTGCGCCAGGCGGTGATTGAGGCGGGTATCGTCGGGCTTGGCGGCGCGGCGTTTCCGGCGGGTCTGAAGCTGAACAAGGGGGGTGGTGTCGATACCCTGATACTGAACGGTGCGGAGTGCGAACCGTGTATCAACTGCGATGCTGCCCTGCTGCAGGCGGATCCGCAGCGGGTCCTGCTGGGTGCGCAGATTATGCTGCGGATCCTTGAGGCCGATGTGTGCCTGGTCGCCGTGAAACAGGGCATGGATGCCGCCGCTGCCGCGCTGGCCGGTGCGATCGAACAGGTGGGCGACGATCGGTTGCGGCTCGTTACCGTGCCGCCGGTGTATCCGGTCGGCGGTGAGGCGCAGCTGATCAATGTGTTGACCGGCCGCGAGATTCCGGCGGGCGGCCTGCCGTGGGACAGCGGCGCTGTTTGCCAGAATGTCGCCACGGCAGCAGCCGTCGCGCGGTTTCTGACCAGCGGGGAGCCGCTGATCAGTCGAATTGTGACGGTCACCGGCGCCGGGGTGGCCCGACCGACAAATTTTGATGCACGTATCGGCACGCCGGTGGCGGCGCTGATCGCGGCAGCCGGCGGCTACGTGGGCCGGGAATGCCGCCTGATTATGGGTGGCGCGATGATGGGGGTTCCGCTGGCGAACGACTCACAACCGGTCACCAAAGCCACTAACTGTTTCTACGTCGCCGCACCGACCGAGACCACGCCGCGTTCGCCCGAGCGGCCGTGCATCCGCTGCGGTGACTGCGCCACGGTATGCCCGGTCAATCTGATGCCGCAACTGCTGTTGCAGAGCGGGCGAAAAAATGACTTTGAACAGCTGGAACACCTGGGTCTGCAATCGTGCATCGAGTGCGGTGCTTGTGACTACGTCTGCCCCAGCCGCATACCCCTCACTCAGCAATTTGCAGCCAACAAGCAAGCGCTGTGGGAGCGCGCGCGCGAACGTCGGCAGGCAGAGCAGGCAGAGCGACGGTTCAGCGCGCGGGAGGCCCGCCTGGCGGCGGCGGCGGCAGAGCGGACGGCTGCGCTGAATTCGCAAACCGAGGCGCCGGAAGCAGCTCTGGCGGAGCTGCTGAAGCGCGTTGAGAATGGCAACGACCGGACCACCAAAGACCCCGATACGGCTGACAAGGGATGAAGTTCATCCAGCAGAGCGGGCCGCACTGGCTGGGGGCCAATACGGTGACGGTCATGATGCGCCGCGTTTTGCTGGCGCTGCTGCCCGTGAGTCTGGTCAGCGTGTGGTTGTTCGGACCGGGGGTCGTGCTCAACCTCGCGGTCGCGGTTGCGGCCTGCGCAGGTTTCGAGATGCTCGCGCTGCGACTGCGGGGGCTGCCGGTCGCCGCGACGCTCAGCGACTACAGCATACTGGTCACCGCCGCCCTGCTCGCGCTGAGCCTGCCGCCGTTGCTGCCATGGTGGGTCACCGTGACGGCCTGCTTTTTTGCGACCGTGGTCGCCAAGCACCTGTACGGCGGACTGGGCTACAACCTTTTTAACCCGGCGATGGTGGGCTACCTGGTGGCGTTGATCGCGTTTCCGCAGTTTGTCGCCGACTGGCCGGGCCTCAGCGCCGACCACAGCTGGCCGGAAGCCGCGGCCGCGCTGAGTTACTTTGCCACCGGCGCGCTGCCGGCCAGCTTCGACGCACTGTCAGGCGCCACGCCGCTCGATACGCTCAAAGAGCAGCTCGGTAACATGCGGACGATGGCCGAAATACGGGCTGGCGAGGGCTTTGGCCTGCTGGCGGGCTACGGCTGGGAATGGCTCAACCTGGCCAGTCTGGCCGGCGGTCTCTGGCTGCTGCGGCTACGGGTTATCTCATGGCATGCCCCGGGGGCCCTGCTCGCCACGCTCGGCTCCCTGTATTTTATCGGCTACGCCCTCGACAGCGGCGCCAATCCGTCACCGGTGCTGGGACTGCTGAGCGGCGGTACGATGTTCGCGGCCTTTTTTATTGTCACCGACCCTGTGTCCGGCGCTGCCAGCCCTGCGGGGCGAATAGTGTTTGGCGCGGGGGTGGGCGCGCTGACTTTCGCGTTACGCAAATGGGGTGCGTATCCGGATGGACTGGCGTTTGCCGTGGTGCTTATGAACATGTGCGCGCCGCTCATCGACCGCTACACGGTGCCGCGCGTCTACGGCCATCGGCAGCGTCCATGAACACACCACTGCCGTCCGCCGACAAGTCACCACCCCGCGCTGCCCGGTCGTGGACCGGGGTCATCAGCCTGACGCTGATTGCGGCAGGCGCTGCGCTGACAGTCAGCCAGGTCGCACAGTTCACCGCGCCGCAGATTGAACGCAACCGCCAGCTGCAGGCCACGCGTACTATTACAGCCGTGCTGCCCGGCATTACTTACAACAA
>JAZBOT010000110.1:0-70534 GCA_036351295.1 Gammaproteobacteria bacterium
CGCAACCAACGTGCAGACGGCGGCCTTCTCGACGGTCGGCACCGACGGCACCAACGATGTGACCTACAACCTGACGATCAACGGCGAAGCCATCTTCACGAACTTCGTGCTGGATGCCTCGGTTACCGATACGCTGACGATCGACGAAGTGGCGGCGCAGATTAACCTGCAGTCGACTTCAACCGGTGTGTCGGCCTCTGTAAGCGGCACGGATTTGACGCTGACGGCAGCTGATGGGCGCAACATTGTGGTCGACACGCAGACGATTGCGGGCACCGGCGCAACCGGTACCGGCATCGGCCAGTCCGGCACGCTGCGCGGCGACATTACACTGAGTGCTGCTGAGAACATCACGGCAGACGATACCGGCAACCTGCTCGGCTTTGGCGCCGGGCCGCAGTCCATCGCGGTTGACAGCAGCACGCTGAACTCCGTTGATGTCCTGACGCTGGCGGGGTCAGAAAACGCCATCCAGCGCATCGATGCGGCCCTGACCTCGGTCTCGGGTCTGCGGAGTTCGCTGGGCTCGATCCAGAGCCGGTTCGAATCGACCATCGCCAACCTGTCGACGGTTTCCGAGAATCTGCAGGCTGCGCGCAGCCGGATTCTGGACGCCGACTTCGCGGCTGAGACTGCAGCGCTGACGAAAGCGCAGATTCTGCAGCAGGCTGGTGTTGCGGTGCTCGCCCAGGCCAATGCTGCTCCGCAGGTGGTTCTGGGTCTGCTCCAGTAGCAGGCGCAAGCTTGAACGGGTGATGGCCGGCTTTATGCCGGCCATCTTCCCGGTGAAGCTTGCTGACCCATCGCTTTACCAGGTTCGCATGCTCACGAGATAGGAAATGGACGCGTTTGCCCTTACAGCGCAGTTGCCAACTCCAGCCGCTAAGCCCGTTTCGCCAGCGGCGGCTGACGCGCGTCCTGCAGCCGGCGGCAAATCGTTGCCGGTCGATGGCAAGAATGCCCCACCGCCCCCCCGCGCGCCCGAGATCGAAATCCCTGAAGTCAGTATCGAGGAAGCCGTGGCGCAGATTCAAACCTACATTGCGGAGAGTCAGCGGGACCTGCAGTTTCGCGTTGACGAGGCCAGTGGCCGCACCGTCGTTAGTGTGTTTGACAGTCAGGGTCAGCTGATCCGGCAAATTCCTTCTGCCGAAGTGCTGAGCGTTGCGGCGCGTCTTCAGGAACAGGGTCTGAACCTGCTCGACCAGTCGGTTTGATGGCACAGTTCTTGCTTTAACCCAACTAATGTACACATCAATTCATAATTACCGCGGGTGCCGGACATGGTGAGCGCGCCCGGTATCGGGTCGGGTCTGGATATCAACGGCCTGGTGGAGCAGCTGGTCGCCGCCGAGCGCGGCCCTGCTGCCAACCGTCTGAACCTGGCAGAAGCCCGCACCAACAGCGAACTCTCGGCGGTCGGTCGCATCAAGTCTGCGGTCAGCTCGTTCCAGTCAGCATTGGATTCGCTGACAAGTCTGGAGACCTTTCAGCAGCGCACGGTCAACCTCGATGCTGACGAATCAGTCAGTGTGACGGCGAGTTCCCGGGCGGTGCCCGGTAGCTATGACGTGCAGGTCATCGCGCTGGCCACGGCGCAAAAGCTCGCGTCGCAGGCATTCGGTGATATTACCGCACCCGTCGGCACCGGCATTTTAAACATTACGCTCGGCCCGGACGCCTTCGCTGTGAATATCGCGGAGGGTGAAAACTCGCTGGTTGATATCCGGGATGCCATTAATGCCGCCGGGGACAACCCGGGCGTCCTGGCTACGATAGTGACCGCCGACGACGGATCACGCCTGATTCTCAGCTCGGCCAGGACGGGTTCTGCGAACACGATTACCGTGGCAAACACCGGCGGTAACGGCGGTCTGGATGTGTTCAATTACGACCCGCAGGGCGCTCTCAGCGCGCTGACCGAGCTGGAAAGTGCGGCCGACGCGATGGCGATGATCGACGGCTTTACGGTGTCCAGCAGCACCAACAGTGTGGACGGCGCCATTGAGGGCGTCGATATTGATTTGCTGGCCGCCGAGCCGGGCAACGTCACGCGCGTGACCATCGGTCTGGACGAGACGGCTGCAACCACGGCCCTGAACGGGTTTGTGAATGCCTACAACGGCTTGCTCGGCACGATCGCAGAGGTCACTGCATTTGATGCGGAAACCGGGGTCGCCGGTGCCTTGCTGGGCGACTCCCTGGTGCGTGATCTGCAGTCGTCGCTGCGGCGTACGCTCAGCTCCAGCGTCGAGCTCGACGATGCACCGTTTTCCATTCTGGCCGAAATCGGTATCACGACGACGCTGAATGGCCAGCTCGAGCTGGACGAGACGCGCGCAGCGGATGCCATCAGTGCAGATTTTGATGCGGTCGGCCTGCTGTTCGCGGCCGAGAACGACGGCATCGCCGTGCGCATCGATGCGCTGCTCTCCCGGGTACTCGATGACAGCGGGACGATCCTGCTGCGCGAAGAACGGCTCAACGGCCGTCTTGAGGAGCTCAGAGACCAGCGCACGCGGCTGGACGAGCGCATGGAGCGGGTTGAGGCCCGGTTGTTTGCGCAATTTCAGGCGCTCGACGGCCTTCTGTCCCAGCTGAGCTCCACCAGCAGTTTCCTCACTTCCCAGTTGGCTAATTTGCCCACGCCGCGCGCTATAAGGAATAACTCATGAGCCTCACTCGCAACCGTCAGCCGCTGGGCCACTATTCCACCGTCAATGCATACGGTGCCGCCGAGGCGGGCAGCGGGCCGCAGCTGATTCTGACTATGATGCGGACAGCGCAGGACCGCATCGCCGCCGGACGCGGGCACCTGGAGCGGGGCGAGACGGCCGCTAAGGGCGAGCAGCTGGGTAAAGCGATCGCCCTCCTGCAGGGGCTGCGGGGCGCCCTTAATCATGAAGCCGGCGCGGAACTCGCCGGCAATCTCGACGCGTTATACGAGTACATGACGCGCCGTCTGCTGGAAGGCAATGCCCGCGACGAGGTCGTCCCGCTCGACGAGGTCAGCCAGCTGCTGGCCGAGATTCGCGGGGCCTGGGAGCAGGTCGTTGCCCAGCCGGGCAGTAATGCCGGCTCCGCGGCCTGAAACGCGCTGCAATGAACAAAATCGACCAGATTCTGGAGCTGACCACCCGCGCCGAACAGTGCATTGATAACGGTGACTGGGGCGAGGCGGCGGCGCTGGACAATCAACGCTGCGAGCTCATCGGCAGCTACCTGAACGACGTGGGCGACGGGCCCGGCCGTGCCGCGGCCGCGCACATGCTCCGCGAACTGCTGGCCCGCAACGAGCTGGCGATGCGCAAGGTACAGGTTATGCGTGAGCTCATCGTTGAACAGAGTAGCGACCTGCGCGCTGCAGACAGCGCCGTCAAGGCTTATGTCGCGCATACCGCTTCCGCGATGGCGGGGCTGCGTCAGGGCTGAGCCCGCCTTGGGGCTCGCTGACCAGCGTAAGCCGGTGTCAAAATCCTGACGCGCCGGCGCTGCTGAGTTTACCCGCGTCGCTGCATTGCCGCCAAGGAACTGGCGGTAGCCACGCTGCACGCCGCTGTTGCTGGATCCTCCCGCCGTGGCACGGTTCTTGCTTCTGTTCATGGCAGGTAATGGCCGATTGAGTGCTCATGGACAGAGACAGTGTGCCGGAGAGGGATCTGCAGGCCTTGCGCCGGGCGTTCGAGATCTTCACCGAGGCTTCCGGGCAGCTCGGCAGCTCGTGGCGTGACCTTGAGCTGCAGGTAGCGCGGCTGGAGGAGCAGCTTGCGACCGCCCGCGATGAGCGCCAGCACGAGGCCGAGCGCAACCAGCAGCTGGTTCGCCGGCTGGGCACAGTGCTGGAGACGCTGCCCGGCGGGCTGATCGTCGTGGACGGTGACGGTCGCATCAACGAAGTCAACAGTGTGGCCCGTCAGTTGTTTGGCGAGCCACTGGAGGGCATGGCCTGGTCGGCTGTCAGTGAGCGCGCATTTGCGGGGCGCAGTGACGTTCACGGTGATTTTCTGCTCGCCGACGGCCGCCATTTGAGCCTCGCTCAGCGCACACTCGCCGACGCGGAAGGCGGCACCGCGGGTCGCGTGCTGTTGTTCAACGACATCACGGAGCAGCGCAAAATCGAAAGCCTGCTCGATCGTCACCGACGCCTGGTGTCCATGGGGGAAATGGCCGCCGGGCTGGCCCACCAGGTGCGCACGCCGCTGTCCTCAGCGTTGCTGTATGCATCGAACGCCACCCGCCCGGAGCTTTCGTCCAGCTACCGCGCCGGGCTGCTGGACAAGTCGATTGCCTGTCTGCGCGACCTGGAGCAACTGGTGAGCGACATGCTGAGCTTTGCGCGCGGCGCGAGCTATGTCGATGCGCGGTTCACGCTTGACGATGTGCTGGCTGCGCTGGGGACTTCGGTGGCACCGGTGCTCGGTGAACAGCAGGAGCTGGTGATTACAACCGCGCCGGTTGCGATGGAGCTGCAGGGCAACCGCGAGGCTATTGTCGGTGCGCTCATTAACCTGGTGCGCAACGCTCTGCAGGCTGCCGGCAGCGAGGCGCGCGTAACCGTTAGCGCGTTCGAGTGCCCGCGCGGCGTGGAGCTGCATGTTGCGGACAACGGTCCCGGCGTGGCGCCTGAACAAGTCGAGAAAATATTCGAACCGTTTGTCAGTTTGCGCTCCGATGGCACCGGTCTCGGGCTGGCGGTGGTTCGCTCGGTGGCGCGCGCCCACGGTGGTGAAGTGCGCCTCGCCGACAACAGCGCCGCCGGCGCCACGTTCGTGTTGCAGCTGCCGCTGCGCTCCGCGGCGCAGCCGGCCACCGAGCCGGCTGCTGCGACAGCCCGCCAGACGCTGGAGGAGGGTGCTGCGGCATGAGTCGAACCACTATTTTGCTGGTTGAAGACGACCGCAATCTGCGCCAGGCGCTGGCCGAAACGCTGACGCTGGCCGATTACGATGTCTTGACAGCCGTGGACGGCAGCTCGGCGCTGGAGGCGCTCGAGCGCGCGCCGGTTGCCGCTGTCGTCACTGATTATCAAATGGCACCGATGGATGGCGGGCAGCTGCTGGCGCGGCTGCGCGATGAACGCCCCGAGCTGCCGGTGCTGCTGATGACCGCCTACGGCTCGGTTGAGCATGCGGTGGAGGCCATGGTTGCCGGAGCCTCTGACTACATCGTCAAACCGTTCGATGCACAGGCACTCAGCGAGAAGCTGGCGCGCATTCTGCCGCCGGTACCCGTCGAAGGCGATATGGTTGCCGAAGACCCGATCACGCAGCAGCTCCTGCAAGTGGTGCGCAAGGTTGCGGCAACGGACACGACGGTCATGCTGACTGGCGAGAGCGGTGTCGGCAAAGAAGTGTTTGCGCGCTTTATCCATGACCACTCCGATCGCGCGGCCGCTCCGTTCGTGGCGATCAACTGCGCCGCGATTCCGGAGAACATGCTGGAGGCCATCTTGTTTGGCCACGAAAAAGGCGCTTTTACCGGTGCCCACGCCAGCAGGCCCGGCAAATTCGAGCAGGCGCAGGGCGGCACGCTGTTGCTCGACGAAGTGTCGGAAATGGCGCTGGACCTGCAGGCCAAGCTGCTGCGCGTCCTGCAGGAAAAGGAAGTTGAGCGTATCGGCGGGCAGCACGCCATTGAGCTTAATGTGCGCATTATTGCGACCACCAACCGCGAACTGCGGGCCTATGTCGCCGAGGGCCGCTTCCGCGAAGACTTGTATTACCGGCTCAGCGTGTTCCCGCTGAATTTGCCCCCGCTGCGTGAGCGGCGCGGCGACATCGTGCCGCTGGCCGAGTTGTTTTTGCGTGACTGCTGCGCGGGAAAGCGGCCCGCGCCGCAGCTGTCTGACGAAGCCCGGGCGCTGCTGCAGGCTTATGATTTTCCCGGCAATGTGCGCGAACTGCAAAACCTCGTGCAGCGGGCGCTGATCATGGCCAGCGGCCAGCTGATCGCCGGCGGCGATTTGCATTTCGAGGCGCCGTTTGCGGGCGGCTCGCCAGCGGTTAGCGGGGTCAGCCGGGTGCGGCGGGCGGCGCCGGCCGCGCCGGAGGCGACGGATGCACGTCTGCACGAGGGTCTGCAGGATGCGGAAGGTCAGCTGATTGTTGAAGCTTTGCGGGCAGTCGGCGGCAACCGCAAGCAGGCCGCGGAGCAGCTGGGCGTGAGCCCGCGGACGCTGCGCTACAAGATCGCGCGGTTGCGCGACGCGGGCTACCCCATACCGGGCCGCACAGGCTAGGCGCACGGTTGATGACAGTTTTTGGCGATAGATGGAGCGATACACACGATGAGCAGTCCTGAAATCAATAGCGTGCTGGCGCAGATGCGTTTGCTCTCGCAGGAGATTCAGTCGCCGCCAGGGGTGGCATCAGCGAATTCGGCCACGGGGCCGGTCGACGGGTCGGGTTTCGCCGCGGCCATGCAGGAGGCCGTGGAGAAGGTGAATCTGCAGCAGTCCTCTGCCGCCGCCACACTGCAGCGCTTCGAGACCGGAGTCGACGATACGAGCGTGGCCGAGGTGATGATCGAAATGCAGAAGGCCAGCGTTTCGTTTCAGGCGATGACCGAAGTGCGCAATCGACTGGTCGAGGCGTATCGCGAAATCATGAGCATGCCGCTGTAGCGGTGTGCTGAACGGGTTGTAAGGCATGGCAGAGCAGGCAGCAGGCGGCAATTTACTGGTTAACCTGGCCAACGTTCCCGGCGGTCGCCAGATGGCGTTGCTGATCGGACTTTCCATGAGCATCGCGATTGGTGTGACCGCTGCGTTCTGGATGCGCGAGCCCAGCTACGAATTGCTGTACAGCAATCTGTCCGAGCGCGATACCGGTGCCATTATGGATGCGCTCCGGGCTGACGATGTCCCCTACCGTCTGGACAACGGCGCGCTGCTGGTGCCATCAAAAGATGTCTACGCCACGCGGCTGCGGATGTCGTCCCAGGGCCTCCCGCGCGGTGCCGGCTTCGGCCTCGAAATGATCGAGGGGCAAAGTGATTTTTCGACCAGCCAGTTCATGGAAAATGCCCGCTACCATCATGCGCTCGAAACCGAGCTGGCGCGGACCATAAGCAACCTGCAGCCGGTGCAAAGTGCGCGGGTCCACCTGGCCCTGCCCAAACCCAGCGTTTTCGTGCGCAAAAGTAACAAGCCGAGCGCCTCCGTGCTGCTCGACCTGTACCCGGGTCGCAACCTTGAGGAGACTCAGGTGGCTTCCATCGTGCATCTTGTTGCTTCGTCGATTCCCGAGCTTGAATCGTCGCACGTCACGGTGGTAGACCAGCGCGGCCGGCTGCTCAACTCACCCGGCAGCTCCGATGCAGCGGCGCTTAGCAGTCGCGAGTTCGAGTACGTGCAGCGGGTGCAGGATACTTACGCTGAGCGCATCGTAAACCTGCTGACACCGATGATGGGCCCTGACCGGGTGCGGGCAACTGTCAACGCGGACATCGACTTTACGGTGCGGGAGGAAACTCGCGAAGTCTATGACCCGGAGGCGACGGTCATCCGCAGCGAGCAGCTCAGTCAGGACACCCAGCGTGATGGCAGCAATGCTGCCGGGGTTTCCAGGGGTGTCCCGGGCGCGCTGAGCAACCAGCCCCCGGCCGACACAGGCACCGGCACCGGAGAGGACCCCGCGGAGGAGCCGCCGCTGCGGGTGTCGACCCAAAGCACCCGTAATTTTGAAATTGACCGCTCAATGAGCCACGTCAAGGAGGCGGCGAACAGCATTACCCGCATTTCGGTCGCGGTGCTGGTCGACAACCTCACTGAGCTTGATGAAGACGGTGAAGTGACCCGGCGCCAGCTCACCGCGGAAGAGCTCGCCGAAATTACCAGCCTGGTCAAGGGGGCCGTCGGTTTCAACGAAGCCCGGGGTGACAGCGTCAGTATCACCAATGTCTCGTTCTACGAAAGCCCGGAACTGCCGGAGCCTGAAGGACCCGGTTTCATGGCGCAGCCGCTGGTGCGCGACATCCTGCGCCAGCTGCCCGCGGCGGCGCTGCTGTTTGTCATTGCTTTTGGCATCGTGCGACCGGTGGTGTTGCTGCTGAGTCGCGGTATGGCGGGTGGCACCGCAGCGGCGTTGCCCAGTCAGGGTAGCGGCGCCGGTGCGCCGGCAGCGGCGATGCCGGCCACCCTGAGTTTTGATGACAAGGTCAATGTTGCCAAGCAGCTGGCCAGCAACGATCCCGAGCGCGTCGCCCAGGTGGTGCGTGCCTGGGTTCAGGAAGGCAAGTAGGCGCCCCCGATGAGTGGAGTTGAGCAAGCCGCAATCTTCCTGATGTCGCTCGGCGAGCGGGAGGCGGCCGAAGTCCTGAAGCACATGTCGGTCGGTGAGGTGCAGCGACTCGGCAAGGCCATGGCGTCCATGAAGAAGGTGACGCGGGATCAGGCCGACAACGCGTTGAAGCTGTTTACCGACAATGTGATTAGCGATGCACCGCTGGCCGGCGGCTCGCCGCGGTTCTTGCGGCGCCTGCTGACGTCCTCGCTGGGCGAGGAGCAGGCCGAGAAAATGCTCGATCGGCTGATGGAGGATGGTCAGGCCGGACTCGATTCGCTGCAGCTAATGGACGCCAAGGAGATCGCCGACGTGATCTACTCTGAGCATCCGCAGGTCGTGGCAATTGTGATGGCGGGGCTTGACCCGGCCAAGTCCGCGCAAGTGCTCGACCTGATGCCCAAGACGCGCGCCACCGATATCGTCCGACGCATCGCTTTGCTCAACGAAGTGCCGCAAGATTCCATTGAGGAGCTCGACACGCTGATGCAGCAGAACATCTCGTCAAGCAGCGCTTCGCGCGTTGCGCAGATGGGTGGGGTGCGCTGTGTAGCGGATATCCTGAATGCAGTTGGCAAGCCTACCGAGGAGCGCATTTTCGAGCAGCTTAACGAACTGGATGCGGTGCTCAGCCAGGAGATTCAGGACAACATGTTTGTCTTTGAAAGCCTGATCGATGTCGACGATCGTGGCATGCAGATGCTCGCGCGTGAAGTCACCACGGATCAGCTGGTGGTGGCTCTCAAAGGCGCTGACGAGAAACTGGCTAACAAGTTTTACAGCAATATGTCCAAGCGGGCAGCGGAGATGCTCAAGTCGGACCTCGAGGCCAAGGGTCCGGTGCGGCTGGCCGAAGTTGAAGAAGCGCAGCGCGAGATTGTGACGATTGCCCGCAAACTGGCCGATGACGGTACCCTGATACTGGGTAACGAAGCCAATGACTTCGTCTAGCCGGATTATCCGCGAGGCCGAAGTGCCGCCGGAGATGGCGACCTGGCATGCGCCGCGCGTCGTTGAGAAGGCGCGTGAGCAAACCGCACCCGCGGAGCCTGCGCAGCCCGATCCCGCCATCCTCCGCGAGCAGGCCTGGCAGGAGGGTTTTGAACAGGGGCGTGCCGAAGGAATCGCTGCCGGCCGCGCCGACCTGGCACAGCATGCGGATCTGCTGCGCCGGGTCCTGGACGGGCTGGCGCGGCCGGTGCAAACGCTCGACCTGCAGTTTGAGGAAGAGATGCTCGCGCTGGTCACGGCGATTGCGCGCCAGCTCGTGCGCCGTGAGCTCAAACTTGACCCGACCCACCTGGTAGCGATCGTGCGCGAAGGCCTCGCCGCTTTGCCGGCCGCCTCGGTCGACATCCAGGTGCGGCTGCATCCTCAGGACGCTGAGGTTATCGCTGAGTTATTGCAACCCGGGGATGACGGTCGGCGCTGGACGATCGAGCCGGACCCGCTGATGGAACAGGGCGGCTGCCGTGTGGTGACGGATACCGCACAGATTGACGGCCGGCTTGATACCCAGCTGGGTCGCGTGGTTGCAGCGATGCTGGAAGACGAGCGTGCTGCCGGCGACTGAAGCCCAGATTGCTGATGTCGTTTTGCAGCGTTCAGCCCGCTGGACCGACCGGCTACAGCGGCTGCGGGCTCGCGTCGCTGCCCCTGGAACCATTGTGGAAGGCAAGCTTGCGCGTGCGACCGGCATGGCCCTCGAAGCGGTCGGTTGCGAAATTGCGGTGGGCGGGCGCTGCCATATTGAGGGCATGGACGGCGAGCGCGTCGAGGCCGAGGTGGTCGGTTTTGCGGGTGACCGCCTTTACCTGATGCCCACCGGCGAACTCCGCGGCGTCAGCCCGAATGCCCGGGTCATACCGGCGCGATCAGCGGCGCGGGTCAAGGTGGGGCCGGAACTGCTGGGGCGGGTAATAGACGGCGCCGGCAAGCCGCTGGATGGCCGCGGTCCGCTGCTGTGTGATGACCCTGTGCAGCTGGAGGGTTCGGCGATCAACCCCCTGTCACGCGAACCCATCAGCGAGCCGCTCGATGTCGGCGTGCGCGCGATCAACGCGCTGCTGACGGCCGGTCGCGGACAGCGGCTGGGCCTGTTTGCCGGCAGCGGTATCGGCAAGAGCAGTCTGCTGGCCATGATGACGCGTTATACCCGTGCGGACGTGATCGTGGTGGGGCTCGTCGGTGAACGGGGTCGTGAGGTGAAGGAGTTCGTCGAAGATAACCTCGGTGATGAAGGCTTGCGACGTTCTGTGGTCGTGGCAACGCCGGCTGATTGTTCACCCCTGATGCGTATTCACGGTGCCTGGCTTGCCACCAGCATCGCCGAGTATTTTCGGGATCGCGGCAAGGATGTCCTGCTCCTGATGGATTCGCTGACACGCTTTGCCCAGGCCCAGCGCGAGATCGGGCTCGCCATTGGCGAGCCGCCGGCCACCAAGGGCTACCCGCCGTCAGTCTTCGCCCGGCTGCCGCAGCTCGTCGAGCGCGCCGGCCAGGGGGTGCGGGGGCAGGGCTCGATAACCGCGATCTATACGGTGCTGGCGGAAGGCGACGATGAGCACGATCCGATCGTCGACGCAGCGCGAGCGATACTGGACGGGCATATCATGCTGTCGCGGGAAATTGCCGAAGCCGGTGTTTATCCACCCATCGATATTGAAGCATCAGTGAGCCGGTCCATGCCACGCGTTGCCAACCCGCAGCATCTCGCGTGGGCGCGCAGTTTTCGCGATCTGTATTCTTACTACAACCGCCACCGTGATCTGATCACGGTGGGCGCCTATCAGTCCGGCTCCGATCCGCGACTGGATGAGGCGATTGCTGTATGGCCCGCCATTCAGGCTTTCCTGAGTCAGCCGATGCATGCTGACGTCAGTCTGCAGGACAGCATTGCGGGCTTGCAGAAAGTGGTTGAGGCCAGCCAGACCGCGGGCGCGCGACGCAACAGGGCGGGCTGAAGACCATGGCACGCAAGCAACCCTTTGGGTCACTGCAGACGCTGGCGCGGGGACATGAGACACGCTGGCAGCGGAATCTGAGCGCTAAATTAAAAACGCTGCAGGTTGAGGAACAGCGACTGGATCAGCTCACGCGGTTTGCCGAGGAGTACGGTGCGAACGCTACTGAAGCCCCGAGCAGCCAGAGCATCATGGCGGTGCGCGGACGGCGTCAGTTTGTTGACCGGCTGCGCGATGCGGTCGGGCAGCAGCGCAAGGCCGTGGCTGTGCAGCAAGCTGCGGCTGATCGCGATCTCGCAAAATGGCAGCAGGCGCGGGCGCAACGGCTGGCTCTCGATAGGTACGCAGATCGTCAGCTCGACGCGGAAGCCCGCAAGCGCGAGCGCAGCGCTCAGCGGCAGCTGGATGAAGTGGGCAATCGCACGTTCCTGAGGCGTCGCGACCCGTAGGCTGACGGCCAGTCTGTGTTGGCACGCGACTTGCTAGGTATAGCAAGGGTTCAGTCGCCGAAGTGGGTTTGTGGCCGAGAATTTGGCAGCACTACAGTTATTCAGCGCCCAGCTGTTGCAGGGCGCTGACCCGGCTGTGCGTGCCCGGCCGCCAATGGCAGCTGGGCCTGCAAATGATGCTGCGCAAGGATTCCCGGCGCAGCTGCAGGCCCTGCTGACGCTGCCCGGCGCCAGCGAAGGCGGTGGCCTGCAGCGTGCCGTCACGCTGACGGAGCGCACCGGTTCGCTAACCGCGGATGCGCCGGAGTTTGCCGCGGAATGGCTCGAGCAGCCAGCGACGGGGCCGGCAGACGGCAGCTTGTTGCCACCCACCGGCAAAGATTTGCCGCCCGCCGGGCTGCCACAGTGGAGTAGCCCGCGACTAATGCTGACGGCGCAGCCCGGCGCCGGCACGCCGGCTGCCGCCGGAGGCCCGGCGCCGGAATTGCCCAACACCGGGTCCCCGCTACCCGCGGGTTCGGACCCGCAAGCGGTCGCTAGCCCAGCCTCCGCGACGGCGACCACGGCCCGCATGGCTGCAGAGTCTGCTGCATGGGCTGCGGACGCGGATGCCGGCGCTCAGTCGCGGCTCGAATTGCCACCGGCAGTGGCGCGCGGGGCGGCAGGTCCGCCCGTGGCGGAGACGGCCGCCGCGTTGGTGCCTAACCCGGCTGCCGCGGGTACGGCGGCTCCGGCTATGGCCGGCTCCGGCCCGGCGCGTGAGATGCCCGGCCGCCAGCGCGCGGCCGCTGCGAGCTGGGCTGCGGCCGCGCCGGATGCCGCGCGCACGGCGGCTGAGCGCCTGGACTCTGTGCGGGTCAGCGCGCTGACCGAAACGGCCGGCAGTCAGTTCAGCCTGGCGGCGCGCCCGACCGATGGAGCGCTGCCGCTGGCCGGCAGCGCCGACGCAGCCGGCTTGCCGGCCCCGCCGTCAGCCGCCGCGCAGCTGACGGCAAGCCTGCGCACTCCGGTCGGCGACCGCGATTGGTCGCAGGGCCTCGGGCAGCGTTTGCTGGTGATGGCGGAGCAAGGTATCGATGCAGCCCGGCTCCGGCTCAATCCGGCCAGCCTGGGGCCGCTCGATATTCAGATTAGCGTGGAAGATGATCGCGCTCAGGTATTTTTCGGCGCACAGCATGCGGCCACTCGGGAAGCCCTTGAAGCGGCCTTGCCGCGCCTGCGCGAGCTGTTCGCGGCGCAGGGCATGGAGCTGGTCCAGGCCGAGGTGAGTGACCGGAATCCGGATGCGTCCGCGCAGCAAGGCGGCTCCGGGCCGCTTGGTTCCGACTGGCCCGCACCGGTCAGCACTGCGGTGGCCGGCATCGAGACCGGAATCAGTCTGGGCACGGGCCCTACCCGGGGCACCGTCGATATCTACGTGTAGTGCCGGGCGCAGGCCAATAATTTGGCGACGGCCCTTGCGCCCAGCCAAGCGATTGGCAGCCGCTCGTCGGGCCCCGAATTTAGATATGTAACTAGCTGTTTTAAATAAATAAAAATTGTCTGCCTCAGGTTGGCACGAGTCTTGCTACCTAGATCTCAGGTACCTCGTAGCGCGTCCCGGAAGCAAACCTTATGGCAGATGAATCGGCAGATGGAAAGGCCGCCAAGGCGGCGAAGTCAGGTGGCATAGGCGGCAAACTGGTTAACGCCATCGGCATACTCGTGCTGGTTGTGGGTGGCAACCTGCTGGCCAACGTCATTGTCCGCGACTTCCTTCCGCAGCTGGCGCCTGCCGCTGCAGTCATGGCGGAAGACGGCAAAGGCGGCAAGGCAGCCAAGTCCAAGAAAGAGAAGAAGCAGGGGCCACCGATCTACCTGGCCCTTGACCCCCCGCTGGTGGCCAGTGTTGATGACGGGCAGGCGATCCGTTTCGTGCAGATTACTGTCGAGGTCATGGGCCGCGAGCAGCAGACCCTGGACGCGGTGGTGGCGCATACACCGGTCATTCGCAACAACCTTCTGATGCTGCTTGGACGCAAGAGCATTGCCGAGCTCACCAGTAGCGAAGGTAAAGAAGCGTTGCGCGCCGAAGCGCTCGAAGAGGTTCGCAGCATTCTGGAAAAGATGGGTCCGGCGGACCCGGATCTGCCGCTGGGTGAACTTGAGGACCTTTATTTCACTTCGTTTGTAGTGCAGTAGCCGGCTGCAGTCGCCGGCCGCCCCGAGTCGAAACTCTGTAGAGCGCATAGACAGGCATGGAATCCAACGAAGTACTGACCGGAGAGGAGTCTGAGGCGCTGCGCGACAGCGGAGCGGCTGACGTCTCTGCCCCGACGCCCGATGCGGGCGGGGTGCGTGCCCTGGATCCGGATCACTGGGATCGTATTTTCAAGGATCGCGCTCCGGCGCTTGAGTCTATTGCCGAGCGGATGGTCAGCCGCTTCAAACAAACCGGCCGACGGTTCTTTCGCGAGCCTGTGAGCGTCACGGCCGGGCCGGCGGAACGCGTCCGCTGGGGTGTTTACATGCGCAAGCTGGCGGTGCCGGCCAGTATGCACGAGATAGCAATCGCGCCCCTGGGTCTCAGCGGCGTGATCTGCCTGGACGCCAACTTCGTATTCTCGCTGGCCGACAAATTTTTCGGCGGTAATGGCCAGGCGGAACGGCCCGTGGAGCTTGCCGAATTTACGCCGATGGAAGATCGGCTCGTGCGTCGTTTTATCACCGCTCTCGTCGAGGACATGGAGTCTTCCTGGAAGCCGCTGGTGGAACTCAAGTTCACGATGGGGCGATCCGAAAGCAACCCGCTGTTTCTCTCGATCGCGGCTGACTCCGACACATTGTCGCTGACAACTTTTACCTTCGACTATGCAGGGCGCCAGTTCCAACTCGATATCGCCCTTCCGGGCGTGTTGATCGAGCCCATGCAGTTTGTCGGCAAGAAAGCTTCCCAGGGCAGCAGTATGAGCAACCGTGGGTGGCACAGCCAGATTCGCGAGGACATGCAGGAAGCGCGAGTCACCCTGCGCGCCGTGCTGGCAGAGACCCAGATTAATTTGCGGGATCTGACGACCGGCCGGCCAGGTGATGTGATTCCTATCGCCGCACCCCGGTCGGTGCGCTTGCTGACCGGCGAGCAGGCGGTCTTTGAAGGGACCTTCGGAATTATTCGCGAGCATCATGCGGTCCAGGTGACCCGTCAGATCAGCGGCGAGAAAAAATCAGGAGACAAGAAATATGGTTGATTCCAACACCACCGAGCCCGGCGCGGCGGGTGCTGCAGGTACCGGTTTCCAAGCGCCCGATTTTGAGGAAGTCGCGCAGACCCAGGCTGGCAAATCGGCCGGCGCTGAGCCCGACCTCGATGTGATTCTCGATGTGCCGGTGACGCTGTCGCTTGAAGTCGGCCGCGCCCAGATGAGCGTCGGCGAATTGCTGCGGCTGAGTCACGGCGCCGTGGTCGAGCTCGACCGCAAAGCGGGGGAGCCGCTGGATGTGCTGGTCAATGGCGCGCTGGTAGCGCGGGGCGAAATTGTGGTGGTCAACGACAAATTTGGTATTCGGCTGACCGAGGTTGTGTCGCAGCGGAAACAGCTGCCGGCGTAAATGAGCATGTGCAGCAACAGTGTGGGTTTACGGGCTGTGGCCATGGTGTTCGCCATCGCACTGCTCATGGCGTACAGCGGCCTGAGTCAGGCTGAGACAGAAGCCGACTCGGTGTCGCCCCCGGCAGCCGAACCGGAAGCCGGCACGCCTGCAAGCAGCCCGCCGGCGGCGCGGACTGCGAAAAATGTGGTGCCGGGCGGTGACCTCGACGGCATGTCGGGACCGCTGGTGCGAATGCTGTTGAGCCTCCTTGCGGTGCTGGCTGTGCTCGGCGCATGCGCCTGGGTGGCCCGGCGCGTGCGCGGCACACAAATTCAGGGCGGCCTCATACAAATTGTCAGCGGTTTGTCGCTGGGCCCCAAGGAGAAAGTAGTGCTGCTGCGGGTAGGCGACGACCAGGTCCTCGTGGGCCTGAGTGCGGCAGGCATGCAGCCGCTGCACGTGATGGGCAAGACCGCGCCGCAGGCTTTCTCACTGCGCATGGCGGAAGCGGCGGACCATGAGAAACTGAAGGAGCAAGCGTCGTGAGACTGATGGCGTTTCTGTTGGTGCTGGTTTTTGTCGGTGACGGTGCCATGGCTCAGGAGGCGGGCGGCGGCATCCCTGCCGTTTCGCTGATCGAGGGCGCTGACGGCGGCCGTACATGGTCGGTCAGTCTGCAGATTCTGTTTATCATGACGGCGCTTACGGTGTTGCCGTCGCTGGTGCTGGCTACCACTTCGTTCACCCGCATCATTATCGTGCTGGCGATTTTGCGTCAGGCGCTGGGTATGCCCCAGACTCCCCCGAACAACGTGCTGGTCGGTCTGGCGTTGTTCCTGAGCTTATTTGTCATGAGCCCGGTGCTGACGGAGGTCTATGACAACGCAATCGGGCCGTATGCCGAGGGCGTAATGGAAATCGACGAGGCAGCGCTGGCGGCGCAGATTCCCATGCGCGAGTTCATGCTGGGACAAACTCGTGAGCCGGATATCGCGCTGTTTGCAGGCCTTGCCGGCGATGAAGGTTATGCCGACGTCAACGATATACCGCTGACGGTGCTCATGCCGAGTTTTCTTACCAGCGAGCTGAAAACGGCGTTTCAGATTGGCTTTCTGACGTTCATACCGTTCCTGATTATCGACCTCGTCGTCTCGAGCGTCCTGATGTCGATGGGCATGATGATGCTGTCGCCCATGCTCATCTCGCTGCCGTTCAAGATCATGCTGTTTGTGCTGGTCGATGGCTGGACTTTGCTTATGGGCACCCTGGCCTCCAGTTTTGCTATTGCGTGAAGCGTTTGTTTCAGGAGAAACCGATGACCCCCGAATCCGTTCTGACTATTGCCCGTGAGTCTCTCACCGTGGCAAGTATGCTGGCGGCACCCATGCTAATCAGCGCTCTGGCGACCGGTGTGTTCATCGGCGTGCTGCAGGCGGCGACCCAGATCAACGAAATGACGCTCAGCTTTATTCCCAAGCTGCTGGTACTCGTCATCACGCTGGTCGCCGCAGGGCCGTGGATGCTGCAGCTCATCACCAACTATACGCAGGCACTGTTCACCAACATTCCTGCGATGATCGGTTAGTGTCCGGGTGGCGCGGGTGCGGGCGAATTCCCACTAATGGCCAGTCTGGCAGAACTTGCTGACCTGGTGTTCAGCATGATGTGGACGCTGCTGCGCGTGTCGGGCGTGGCATTGATCTCGCCGGTGCTCGGTTCGCTGATGGTCCCCGTGCGTATCCGCGTCATCATCAGCGTCGCCCTTGCGATTGCCATGTTGCCCCTCGTCGACTCCATTCCCGACTACCCGATACTCAGCGTGAGCGGGCTGTTCGCGGCAGCCCGCGAGCTCGGCATCGGCCTGGCGATGGGTTTCGTGTTCCGGCTGGCGGTCGATGCCGCCTTGATTGCGGGGCAGGTCGTTTCGATGGGCATGGGCCTCGCGTTTGCGACGGTGGTCGATCCCAACAGTGGCGGCGTGCCGCTGCTCGGGCGTTTCTACGTTGTTATCGCCACACTGCTGTTGCTGGCCGCTAATGCGCACCTGATGCTGATTGAGGTGCTCGGTCGCAGCTACGAGTTTTTGCCGATTGGTTCGCTGGCGTTCGGCCTGCCCGGAATCGCGGAGATAGTCGGCTTTGGCTCCGTGATGTTCGCCGGTGCAATACACCTGGCGCTGCCTTCAGTGGTAGCTATCCTGATGGTGAACATCGCGTTTGGCGTCATCAGTCGCGCAGCGCCGACGCTGAATCTATTTGCTGTGGGCTTCCCCATCGCGATCCTGATGGGTTTTGTTGTGCTGGTGCTGGGTATCGGCAATCACGGGTTGTTCTGGGACGGCCAGACGCAGCAGGCGCTCGACCTCCTCGGCGTAATCACAGGAGCGTCCGGCGGTGGCTGAACAACAGGCTCAGGAACGCACCGAACAGGCGACCCCCAAGCGCCTCGAGGAGGCGCGGCGCAAAGGCCAGATTCCCCGCTCGCGGGAGCTGAACATGGCCGCCGTGATGATCGGCGGGGCGCTGGTGATGTTTGTATCCGGGCCGGCCATGGTCAGCGCGCTGATTGACCTGATGCGGCGTGGGCTGACCATCGACCCTGCGCACATCCAGTACCCGGGAGCCCTGGTCGCCGCACTGTCGGCCGCCACCTGGGAATCACTGGCGGCTATCGCCCCGCTGCTGGTGGTGGTCATGATCGCCGCGATCGCCGGCGGGGTGGCGCTTGGCGGGTGGGCGTTCAGCGCGACTCCGCTGGCCCCTAAGCTGAGCAAACTCGATCCGCTCAAAGGCCTGCAGCGCGTTTTCGGGCTTAAAGGCCTGGTTGAAGTGGCCAAGGCGCTGGGCAAGGCCGGCATAGTCGGCGCCGCAGCTGCGGTGGTGCTGTACGCGGGCGCGCAGCAGTTGCTCAACCTTAACCTGATGCCGCTGCCGGAAGCGTTGGGTGCGGCGAGTCTGCTGATGACTACCGTCTTTATGGTGGCCTGTGTTTCGCTGCTCGTGATTGCGCTCTTCGATGTGCCGTTCCAGATGTGGAACCACCAGAAAGAACTGCGCATGACGCGCAAGGAAGTGCAGGACGAACTCAAGGAGTCGGAGGGCCGTCCGGAGGTCAAGAACCGCGTCCGCGCCCTGCAGCAGGAAATAGCCAACCGGCGGATGCTGCGTGACGTGCCCGATGCGGACGTTATCGTGACCAACCCCGAACACTTTGCAGTGGCGCTCCGCTATGACGACGGGAAGATGAGCGCACCGGTTGTCGTCGCCAGCGGGGTCGACTTTATGGCCGCGAAGATTCGCGAGATAGCCGCGGCGCACAACGTGCCGGTGTTTGCGGCGCCGCCGCTCGCGCGCGCCCTGTACTGGAGTACTCCGGTGGGCAGCGCTATACCCGAGAAACTGTATGTCGCGGTCGCGCAGGTCCTCACCTACGTATTGCGGCTGCGGGCCTACGCCGAGGGCAGTGCCCCGTATCCCGACCGGCCTGCTGTAGAAGTAGATCGCGACTACCTCGAATCTGTCAGTGAGGCCGACCGATGAACGCTGCCCTGGCACGGTTAAACCTGGTGGCCCGCTCAGGGATCGCACTGCCGATCGGCTTGCTGGCCATGCTGTCAATGATCGTGCTGCCGCTGCCGGCGATCATGCTGGATGCGCTCTTTACCTTTAACATCTGCCTGTCGTTGATCGTCATCCTTGCGGTCATCTATGTCATGCGGCCTCTGGATCTGGCCGCGTTCCCGACCATTCTGCTGATCGCAACGCTGCTGCGGCTCGCGCTGAACGTAGCATCAACCCGGGTTGTGTTGCTGGACCGTCATACCGGCACCGATGCGGCCGGTAAAGTCATCGAGGCGTTCGGTGAGTTTGTGATCGGTGGCAACTATGCAGTCGGCCTCGTCGTGTTTGCGATCCTGGTGATTATCAATTTCGTGGTGGTCACTAAAGGTGCCGGACGCGTGTCCGAGGTGAGTGCCCGTTTTACCCTCGACGCGATGCCCGGCAAACAGATGGCGATTGATGCCGACCTTAATGCCGGCATTATCAATCAGGCGCAGGCTCAGGAACGCCGCGGCGAGATACGCACGGAAGCTGATTTTTACGGTTCCATGGACGGTGCCAGTAAGTTTGTCAAAGGTGATGCGGTCGCCGGCATTCTGATTTTATTTATTAATTTGCTCGGTGGCACCGTCATCGGGATGGTGCAGCACGGCCTTGATTTCTCCACAGCGGCCGAGACCTATGCCTTGTTGACGATCGGTGACGGTCTGGTGGCCCAGATCCCGTCGCTGCTGCTCGCCACCTCGGTTGCGGTCATTGTGACGCGTATGTCGAAGTCGGAAGACATGGGTTCGCAGCTTGCCACGCAGCTCCTTGGCGACCGCCGGGTACTCCGCGTAACCGCCGGTATCCTGGCCATTCTCGGGCTGATCCCCGGTATGCCCAACGTCGCGTTCCTGCTGATGGCCGCTGTCTGTGGCGGGGCCAGCTGGTACGCGGCACGCGAAGACGGCGTCGCAGCCGCCGCCGAAATCGCTGCGCAGCCGGCCGAGGACCCGGTGGCCAGCGCGAGCGCGCGTGAGCTCAGCTGGGATGATGTCGGGGAAGCCGATGTGGTTGCGCTGGATGTCGGCTATCGCCTGATACCGCTGGTCGACACCGAACAAAGCGGCGAACTCATGCGGCGTATTAAAGGGGTGCGCAAGCGCCTGTCCACCGAGCTCGGCTTCCTGATTCCCGCCGTACGCATTCGCGACGACCTGGAGCTCAGTCCGGCGGCGTATCGAATCAGCCTGAACGGTTCGACGCTGGCCGAAGGTGAGGTCATGCTGGATCGTGAGCTGGCGATCAACCCCGGCCATATCACCGAGGCTGTCGACGGGCTTGCTACCAAGGACCCCGCATTCGGGCTGGATGCCGTCTGGATCGACCCGGTCGAGCGTGATTCAGCGCAGGCTAAAGGTTACACAGTCGTCGATGTCTCCACCGTGGTAGCGACCCACATGAGTAAGGTGCTGGCCGATAACGCACACGAATTGTTTGGCCATCAGGAAGCGCAGGAGCTGCTGGACCGGCTTGCGCAGCATTCGCCAAAGCTGGTCGAGGAGCTGGTCCCGAAGACGCTCCCGCTGAGCACGGTGGTGCGCGTGCTGCAGGAGCTGCTGCGCGATCAGGTGCCGGTCAACAATATGCGCACCATCTGTCAGGTCCTGGCCGAACAGGGGCGCAGTACCCAGGAGCCGGAAGCCCTCGTGGCTGCGGTGCGCGTGGCCTTGGGCAGGACGCTGGTGCAGCGGGCCAGCCCCGATTCCGCGGAGCTGGCGGTCATCACGCTGGATCCGCAGCTGGAGCAACTGCTGAAGGAAGCCCTGCAGGGTGACGCGGAGGGCGGAATCGAGCCCGGACTGGCCGAGCAGGTGCAGAACCGGCTGGCAGAAACGGCACAGCGCCAGGAGGTCGCCGGCGAGCCGGCGGTGCTGCTGGTGTCGCCGGCTATCCGCCCGTGGCTGGCGCGCTTTCTGCGTTTTGCGGTGCCTAATCTGCGGGTGCTGGCCTACAACGAAGTGCCCGACAGCAAACGGGTGAAACTGGTGGCGGCGGTCGGCGCTTGAGCGAATTATTGAAGGGGAAGAGCAGATGAATATTAAGCGGTATATCGCATCGGACATGCGCCACGCGCTGCAGATGATACGCGATGAGCTCGGGACGGATGCTGTCATTCTGGAGACTCAGCGATCGAGCGAAGGCGTCGAGGTCTCGGTGGCGGTCGACTTTGACCCGGCGCTGTACGTCAAGCCGGAACCGGTAGCCCCCGCGCGGCCTGCACCGGCACAGCCTCCTGCCGCTGAGGCGCAGCCCGCGCCCGCAGAGCCGGCCGCGGCGCCGGTCAACGCGCGTGACGATTCGGTGCGCTGTTTACTTGAGGCACGCCTTTCGCGCCTGATCTGGGACGATATGCGCGCCCGCAACCCGGCTGCGACAAACATCATGCGGAACCTGAGCCGGCTTGGGCTGACACCCGCCGCAGTCGAGCAGGTGATGTCGCGCGCTCCCGACCTTAGTACCCTCGACAACACGTGGTCGGAGCCGCTCAAATGGCTCGCCGACAGTATCCCCGTCAGCGGCCAGGACCTGATCATGCATGGGGGTGTGTTCGCTGTTGCAGGTCCAACCGGCGTTGGCAAAACGACTTCCATCGCGAAGCTGGCAGCCCGTTACGCGTTGCAGAACGGTGTGGCGGGCCTCGCGCTGGTGAGCACCGACAACTACCGGATCGGTGCGCGTGAGCAGCTGGAGACCTTCGCCCGCATTATTGGCGCACCGGTGTACAGCGTGCCCGATGCCGCGCAGCTGGATGCGACGTTGCGTACCCTGAGCGACAAAAAACTGGTGTTGATTGATACCGCTGGCATGAGTCAGCGCGACAGCCGTATGGTCACGCAGCTGGACAGCTTGCAGCGCGCCGCAACGCGCATCGACGTGCTGCTGGCGTTACCCGCCAATGTCCAGACGGAGACAGCCCACGAAATCGTCCGCGTATTTGCGTCGGCGCAGCCACTTGGCTGCATCCTGACCAAAGTTGACGAAGCGACTTCGCTGGGAGGAGTGCTGTCTGCCCTGATGGACGCGCGGCTGCCCCTTGCGTACATCTGTGACGGCCAGCGCGTGCCGGAAGACCTCCACCTCGCTGTCCAGCGCTTGACGTGGCTGGTGAAAACCGCGATGGACTGTATGCGTGAGCACAGCCCGCGGCTCGGTAAGGACGAACTGGCAGAGCGCTTTGCCAAGGTGGCGATCAGTGCTTGAGGGCAGCGCGATTGTGCGTGATCAGGCTGACGGGCTACGCGAGCGGGTGACCCGGCGGCCCGTTAAAGTTATTGCTGTAACGGGGGGTAAGGGCGGCGTGGGCAAGACCAATGTCTGCGCGAACCTGGCGCTGGCAATTGCGTCGTTGGGTCGCCAGGTCATGGTCCTCGATGCCGACCTTGGCCTGGCAAACGTTGACGTGCTTTATGGCTTGCAGCCGCGGATGACACTCGCCGATGTCATCCGCGGGGAGTGCCTGCTCACGGATGTAGTGCTGGACGGGCCTGGCGGAGTTCGGCTGGTGCCGGGTTCGTCCGGGGTCAGCGAGATGGCGCACCTCGATGCCGCAGGTCTGGCCGGGATCGTGCACGCGTTCAGCGACTACAACGACAGTCTGGATGTGCTGCTGATCGATACCGCACCGGGTATTACGCATGACGTCTTGCGCTTTGCGGAAGCCGCTCACGAGGTGCTGGTGGTGGTCCGTGATGAACCGACCTCGCTCACCGACGCTTACGCGGTCGTGAAAGTGCTGAGCATGGAGCGCAACGTGCAGCGCTTCCGGGTAGTCACCAACATGACGCGCGGTGCCGGGGACGGGGTGGCTCTCTTTAACAAGCTGGCCCGGGTCACCGATCGGTTTCTGAACGTGTCGCTGCACCATGCCGGCAGTCTGCCTTTCGACGAGCGCGTCGGGCGCGCTGTGCAGCAGCAGCGGCCGTTTGTGGCCGCCTATCCGACCAGCATGGCGGCCTTGTCGATGCACCGGCTCGCGGAGCGTGCCGACAGCTGGGATATCCCGGCGCAGGCGCGCGGCAATATTGAGTTCTTCCTGGAGCGTCTGATCGGATTGCCGCGGGCGCCTGCTGCGGTTTAACGATGGATCCCGCAGCCGAGTACAAATCCGCCGCGGTCACGTCCGCCGACGAGCTGGTCGAAACCTACGCGCCGCTGGTCAAACAGGTTGCGCTGCACTTGCGCGCACGGCTGCCGGCTGGGACTGAGCTGGACGACCTGATTCAGGTTGGTCTTATGGCGCTGCTGGATGCTGCCCGCAACTACTCGGCGGCGAAAGGCGCCAGTTTCGAAACCTATGCACGTATTCGACTGCGGGGTGCCATGCTGGACGAGGTACGCAGCAACGACTGGGCACCGCGCTCGGTCTACAAGAAGCAGCGTGACCTGATTGCAGCGACGCGCCGGGTGGAGAACCGGACCGGGCAGGAGGCGCAGTCCGCTGAGGTGGCACAGGAAATGGGGGTCAGCCTCGATGAGTACCATGGCATCCTGGCAGACGTATCGATGACACGCTTTTTTAGCCTGGACCAGCTGATGGATGATACCGAATACGACCCGCAGAGTCCGCCAGGCGAGCCGGGTCCGCGGAACGAACTCGAGAACGACGAATTTCAGGCAGCGCTGGCCGCCGCGATTCAGGAGCTGCCGGAACGCGAGGGTCTGGTGCTTTCGCTGTACTACGTGGAGGACCTGAACCTGAAGGAAATCGGCGCGGTGCTCGGTGTGACCGAATCGCGCGTATCGCAAATACACTCGCAGGCCGTTGTCCGGCTGCGGGCCCGTCTGGGTGATGAGTGGAGTGACAACAATGATGATTGAACCGGATTACTGGCTCGCGGCAGCGGCAGCGGGTAGCCTGATACTTGTCCTGCTGGCCTGCCTGCGCGGTTGGCGCACGCGCCGGCAGCTGCACCAACGCCTCGCCGCTTGCGAACAATCGCTGGGACAAGTCGAGCAGGCGATTCAGTCGTCGGCGACGATCTTTGCGGCGCTGGAGGCACGACTTGATGCCGCCTGTGAGCAGATGGACCAGCTGAGTATGCGGCAGGGCGCGATCGACGCCACCGGGCACAAGGCCGCTTTCCAGCAGGCGATCGCACTCATGCGGCGCGGGGCCAGTGCGGAAGAACTCGTCTCGGTCTGCGGCGTGAGCCAGGGCGAGGCCCGGTTGATACAGACCATGTACGGCACGCCGGCGCCGGCCGATGCATCAGCCCGGGCGAATTAGTGAATTACTTCACACTTCCGCCGATATACTGCCAAAAAATGTGACTCAAGGCCGGGTCACCGCCGGCGCAAGTCTTTACGTTACGGTAAATGGCGCTGGCGCAGCGCCGTGAGCGAGAACCCCCGTGGGGCGCGGGTGGCGCAGACCGACGTTAAGGACACAACCATGGCCGAACTATCTCCGGAACTTCTGGATAAACTTAAAAACTGCAAGAATCTGCCGACCCTGCCGAAAGCGGCCATGCGTATTATCGAAGTCGCGCAGCAGCCTGAAATCGACATGGGCATGGTGGCCGACGCGGTCAGCGCCGACCCGGCGATTGCCGCCAAGGTGATGCGCATTGCCAACTCCGCTTTGTATGCCCGCCGGCGGGAAAGCAGCAACCTGCGCCAGGCGCTCATTACGCTGGGTTTGAATGCGACGCTGACGTTGGCGCTCAGCTTCACCCTGGTGAACAAGTTGCGCAAGGACCCCACCAAGGGTTTCGACTTCAACCAGTACTGGAAGCGCGCGATTCTGGCGGGCTCATGGTCACGCATGCTGGCCAGCGAAATCGATTTCGTCGGCGCCGAAGAGGTCTTCCTGGTCTCCCTGCTCCAGGACATCGGCATGCTGGCCGTAGACCGGGTTGCGCCCGAGGTCTACCAAGATATCTCGCCGTTTGAGATAGCTCACGTAACGCTCGAGCGCCATGAGGCTAACCAACTGGGCGTTAACCATTGCGACGTGGGTGCGTGGTTGCTGGCCGACTGGAATATGCCTGAGATGCTGGTCGAAGCGGTGCGTCACAGCAACGATCCCAGCGGCGCCAGCGCCGCCGAGGGGCGGCAAACCTTGGTCAAAATCACCACGCTGTCGGGCTTGCTGGCGGACAGCTGCATTGCCCCCAGCGGGGCGCGCAACATGGGTGAACTGGGCAGTCTGGTCAAGGCGCACCTCAACCTTGACCCCGAACGGCTGGCGCACCTTTATGACATGCTGGTCGAGCAGGTTCCCGAGGCGGAGTCGGTGTTTGAGACCGATTTGATGAATTCCGAGGAGATCGAGACGCTGATGGAGACAGCTCGGGAGACCCTGCTGGTGCGCAACCTGAGCGTATTCTCACAAGCCGCTGAGCTGGTGGAGCGGGCGGAATCGCTGCAGAGCGAGAACATGCAGCTCAAGCAAGCCAACCGTCTGGATGAGCTCACGCGGGTCTACAACCGCCGGCATTTCGAGGATGCGCTGGGTGAAGAATACGAGTTTGCCGCGAAACACGGTTCATCGCTGAGCATGATTTTTGTCGATATTGATTATTTTAAAGCCGCGAACGATACCCATGGCCATATGTCCGGTGACAATGTGCTGAAGAGCATCGCCGATTTGCTGACCGGTACAGTGCGCGGTAGCGACATTGTGGCGCGCTACGGGGGCGACGAGTTCGTGATTATTCTCCCGGGCACGGATCGCGAGCGGGCGAAACTCGTGGCGGGACGCATCGTGGAAGGTGCCCGCGAACTGAAAGTGCGCGCGGAAAGTGGTGAGCTGATGCGCGTCACGCTGTCGATTGGCACAGCGACCCAGGATGCACAGCATGATTTTGGCAGCTCTGCCGGCCTGATTCGCGCTGCCGATGCCGCGCTCTACGAGTCCAAGAGCAGGGGCCGCGACTGCCATACGGCGTTTGATGCCAGCGCGGCGGCCTGATTGGTCTCAGGTATTGTCGAGGCCGATGCCGTAGCGTTTCATTTTCTCTGACAGCGTGGTGCGGCGTATCTGCAGCCGCTCTGCCGCATGCGCCACGATGCCGCCGGCATCGCGGAGCGCGGCGTCAATAAGCGCCACTTCGATGCTCTCCAGATAGTCTTTCATCGGCATGCCCCGGCAGGCCGCAATCAGGTCGTCGGTGCTGGTTGCCGGCGCCATCTCGTCCTGTTCCGAGCCGCCGGCGGTGTGCGTGTGCGGCTGGTCGGTACTGTAACGGGCGGGCAGCAGCCGCTGGTCGACCCTGCCACCCGGGTACAAAATGCACAAACGCTCCATCAGGTTGGACAGCTCACGGACGTTGCCGGGCCAATCGTAGCCGGCCAGCGCCTGGCGCGCGGACGGCGTGAGGTTGATCAGCGTCAGGCCTGCCTTTGCGCAGCGCTCGAGGCTGCTGTCAATCAGTTCATCGAGGTCTTCCAGCCGCTCCCGCAGCGGCGGCAGCTCGACCGGAAACACGTTGAGCCGGTAGTAGAGGTCTTCGCGAAACTGATTGCGGCTGATTTCTTCCTCGAGGTTGCGGTGCGTCGCCGCAATAATGCGAACATCGGCCGACCGGCTGACGTTGCTGCCCACCCGCTCAAACACGCGTTCCTGCAGAACTCTGAGCAGCTTGACCTGCATCGACAGGCTCATGTCGCCAATTTCGTCGAGAAACAGCGTACCGCCCTCGGCGGCTTCAAAGCGACCGACGCGGGCCGTCACCGCGCCGGTGAACGAGCCCTTCTCGTGACCGAATAATTCGCTTTCCAGCAGCTCGGCAGGGATCGCCCCGCAATTGACGGGGACAAAGGGTTTGTCGCGCCGCGGAGACATTTCGTGGATGCACCGGGCCGTCCACTCTTTACCCGTGCCCGACTCCCCCGTGATCAGAACATTGGTATTGAAAGCCGCGACCTGCTCGATCAGTCGCCGCACCACCACCATTTTGCGGCTATGTCCGGTGGGAAAATAGGCCAGTTGAGGCTGCAGAGCCGGCGGGCCGGAGGGTGCGGCGGCAGCCGTCGCCGGGCCGGAAAGTTCCGTTGCTGTGAGCTCGCTACGCTTGGTCATGCGGCGCTGCGGTCATGCCGCATTGCGGCGATTAACGGCCATCCTTGGTCGTCTGCGGGCATTGTGGTTGTCCCCTCCGGATCCACGCCGTTTGTAACCGTATATGGTCTTTCCTGACCACATACCTATAAGCATCCATTCTTATATTGTTTTCGGGTGAAGACGGCTGTTTACAAAAGCCGCTCAATCCATAACTGTAAAATATACCGGCAGCTTTCGGGCTGCGCAATACTTTTCTCAATGTTTTTTAAGTATTTACTCGCGATTTGTCAGTCGCGTGCGGCTTGCCGCAGCGCGGCTGCCCAAACAACCCTCCGCGTATTGTCAAATTGTGATCTGCATCAAGTTTGTTCATGAGCCTGCTCGCTAGTATGAGCCTCACTTGCAGCCGCAGTACCCTGAGGATAAATGGATGGACTCAGAAGCAATCAACCCGACCCCCACCGACGCCGCGACCACGCAGGTGGCCTTCCGGTTTGTGCAGAAAATGGCGGTGGATCTCGACGCTAGTGATGACCTGAAGCTGCCCGGCTTCCCGGAAGTGGTGGCCAAGCTGCAGAAAGCGCTGAGTGACGAGCACGGCTCGCTGAAGCAGGTGGCGGTTATCATCAATTCGGAGCCGGCGCTCGCGGCCAGGATGCTGCAGCTGGCCAATTCGGCCGCGTTTCGCCAGTCCGCCGAACCCGTCGGTGAACTGCGTACGGCGGTCGCCATGCTGGGCTTTAACGTCGTCCGGGCTACCGCAACCAACTTCGCAATGGCGCAGCTGCAGGAGCAGGACTGGCTGCGGCCGCTGCACCCCGAGCTGCAAAAAATGTGGCGGCAGGCCATCCTCGTGGCCGCCACTTCGTATGTTGTGGCGAAGCATCTGGAAGCCATGCCCGCCGACAAGGCGATGGTCGCCGGATTGTTCCATCAGCTGGGCATGCTGTATCTCCTGACCGTTGCGTACCGCGATGACAAGGCGCTGCTCGACGACCCGGCCTGGCCGCATATTCAGGCCGAGTGGCATCCGACCGTTACGCGCGCCATCCTCGAATCGTGGGGGTTGCCGGAGGACGTGACCTATGCGACAGAAAGTCAGGATGCCGTGCTTGACGGCCAAACCGAGAATCTCGACCGGCTCTCGCTGGTGGTCGCCGCCGCCAAATTCTTTGTCTACGAACCCGCTGCTGCTGATGCTGCGGACAGCCCGCTGAACGACGTGAAGTTTTCGGGGCAGTCTTTTGCTGATCTGGTCGAGCAGAACCGCAGCGAGATCAAGCAGGTGCTGGCCACGCTGTCGTAGCCGCAGCGCAGTCCGATGCACCCGCAGCAACCGACCACTTTCGCTGTCGCGGTGGCACTGCTGCTGGCTGCGCTGATCCCGGCCGGCTTTACACGACCGCTCGCGGCGGGAGTCCTGGGTTATGAAAACCGGCAAATTCCCAAGCAGGTCGCGCTGATCGTCGAGGACCGGCGGGTCATCGCGTCCAATACCCGGCTGGGGCGCATGGATCCGGTATTGCTGGAAGCCGACGAGGTGATCGAGACCACGGCTGAGGCCGAGGCTGTACTGCTGGTGATCACCAACCACCGGTTGCTGGGCTACGGGCCTGTGATCGGCTGGCGCATGCTGGCCCGCGAGCCCGGCGAGCCTGTCGAGTCAGTCGTGGCCGCGGACTTCGCCGCTTTCGTTACCACCGGGGCGCGCTACCTTAACTTCAACGCGGCTAACGGCATCTGGGCTGCGGAAGCCCGCAGCTCGCGCTAGCGCGTCGCGATCCGCCGGCAGGTCTTATGTCATCTTGTGAAGCAGGTCGCAGTTAGTCCCGCAGCGCGCCTGTAAATTAGTCCACTACAGGGCGTGTATTGGGCATACACGGTCTGGGGCGTTACAGCTACTGACATAAGCGGAATACACCATGGATCTGGCAACACTCATTGGCCTCGCATGCGGCCTGATCATTATCGTCGCTGCGATGGTCGTCGGTTCTTCGATCGGCATCTTTATCAACGTTCCCAGTGTCCTGATCGTGCTGGGCGGTACCGCGGCTGCCACACTGATGAAGTTCCCGCTCAGCGACTTTATTTATGCGCTTAAAGTCGGAGTCAAACTGTCGTTTGTTAATTCGAACAACCAGCCGAACGAGCTTATTAAGCGCATCATGGACCTGGCCGACAAGGCGCGTAAAGGCGGTCTCCTGGTTCTTGAGGAAGAACAAATCGACAACACCTTTTTGAAGCGTGGCGTGCAGCTCGGTGTTGACGGCTATGATCCGGAGCTGGTCAAGAAGTTGCTGCAGAACGAAATGGATTTCGCTGTGGAACGCCAGCAGCTCTCCGAGCAGATTTTTCGCGGCATGGGTGATGCGGCACCGGCCTTCGGCATGGTGGGCACGCTGGTCGGTCTGGTCCAGATGCTAAGTAACATGAGTGATCCCAGCTCCATCGGCCCGTCCATGGCGGTTGCGTTGCTCACTACGCTTTACGGGGCCATTATTGCCAACCTGATCTGTATCCCGATTGCCGACAAGATCAGCATTCGCAATGCTGAGGTTATCAAGGTGAAGGGGCTGCTGATTGCCGGTGTCGGCGGAATTCTCGACGGCGATTCGCCGCGTATTATCGAGGATGTCATGAGCAGCTATCTCGCCGACGACCACGGCGCAGCGCCGGTGGCCGAGCCTGCGGCTGAGGCCGGCTAACACGCCGGGGCCGCAGCGATGGCGAGGAAAGCGATAGCGAGTTCCGGCGCGCCGGCGTGGATGGCGACCTTCGCCGATCTGATGGCGCTGATGATGTGCTTCTTCGTGCTGTTGTTCTCGTTCTCACAGATCTACGAGACCAAGTATCGGATGATGGTCGACTCCATGTCGAAGGGATTTGGCAGCGAGACGACGATTCGTCGGGCCAGTATGGCATCGCCCACGATGGGCACTCCCAGCGCCATTAATTCGCGGCTGAACCAGTTTCAGGCGCCGAGCCGCAGCTCGCGCTCGCGCAACCGCGTGCTGACGACACAGGCGGCGGAGTCCACCGCAGCGCGGGTCAAACTGGCGCTAAAAACCGACCTGGATGCGGGCAAAATAGCCGTTGAGACCCAGGGCAACACCGTCATCATCCGACTCCCGGAGGAGGTCGCTTTCCCGCCCGGCAGCGATGTCGTGTCGGCTGAGATCATCGGTATTATCGACCGACTGGCCCCCGCCATGCGCGCATCCGAAGGGGTGATCATGGTGACGGGACACACCGACGACCAGCCCATCGCATCGTCCGAGTTTTCGTCCAACTGGGAGCTCTCTGCGGACCGCGCGGTGGCTGTGATCGAAGAGATTATGGCCTACACCGGTATCCGCGAAGAACGGTTCGCCGCGGTGGGCCATGGCGCCACTAAACCCATTGCGCCTAACGATACACCGGAGAATCGCGCCAAAAACCGGCGCGTGGAAATCACGATTGTCGAGAATCAGGATGCCCGCTAGCGACGCCGTGGGAGCAGCGCGCGCGCCGACGACCGCCACAGCCCGCGGGCGCATGTTTGCGCTGGTCGAAGTGGCGGCAGGCCACGGTGGTCTCGCCAGCCGCCTGTTTAGTGGCTTCGTGGTTGGCCTGATTATTCTGAACGTCCTCGCGGTTATCCTCGAGTCGAATCGCAGTCTCTACGACGATTTCGCGCAGTATTTCTCAGCTTTCGAAATATTTTCCGTTGCGGTGTTTACCGTTGAGTATTTTGCGCGTGTCTGGGTCGCGCCGGAATATCCGGCGCTGCGAGGGATGTCGGCGTGGCGGGCGCGGCTGCGCTACATCAGCAAGCCAATGGCCCTGATCGACCTGCTGGCCATTGCGCCGTTTTATCTGGCTCTGGTAGTCCCCATCGACTTGCGCTACCTGCGCTTGTTCAGGCTGTTGCGCTTGCTGAAGCTGTCCCACTATTTCGATGGGCTGCACATGTTCGTGAAAGTGCTGGGACGCGAGCTCGGGGCGATCGCGGGCGCGCTGATGACCCTCGTCGTGCTGATCATCATCTCGGCCTGCCTGATGTTCTCTATCGAGAACTCGGCCCAACCCGGACAGTTTGACAGTGTGATGCAGGCAATCTGGTGGTCGGTGGTCACGTTGACCACGGTGGGCTATGGCGACATTACGCCGGTGACTTTCCTTGGCAAGCTGGTCGCGATGATCATCATGCTGCTCGGTATCTGCACGATGGCGCTGCCGGCCGGTATTCTGGCCGCCAAGTTTACCGAGGAGCTGCAGCTGCGTCGGGAGCTGATGAATTCCCGCGTGCATGAAGCGTTGCGCGACGGGGTGCTGGATGACAACGACCTGCGCAGCATCGTCGACCTGCAGGAAAAACTGCGCTTGCCCCCCGAAGTCGTTCAGCAGCTGGTCGCGCTGAACACGCAGGCGCGCTACGTCAATAATTTTTGCCCGCACTGCGGCGAGCGGCTGGCCACGGACTAGGCTGAGCGGCCGGCCCCAACGACGCATAGCCCGTATCCAAACTCTGCCCGGCGATCGTGAAGGTGCCGGCGCCGTGCGCGTGGCCGGCGTTTCCGCTAATATCACGGGCTCGGTAGAACAATGACGGTCGCACTGGCTGGATATGCCTGCCCATGCCCACCGCAAGGAAACTAACATGACGATTAAATTTGAAACCAAGGTCGACTTTAAGAACCCGATCTGGAACCGTGATGCGTGGTCGCGCATGCAGGGCGACCTCAACCCCGAAAACGAAAAAATTTGCGACGTGCGCGGCGTTATCATGGGCGTGAAGCCCGGCGAGGCCGTCAAAGAACTGTGTGGTTTTGAGGCCTTTCTGGCGACCCGTCTGGTACCGCAGGAAGACGGCACCATCCGCCGCCTGAATCGCGAAGTGATTTTTTATACCAACCTGCGCACCGGGGATATTATCGATACCTGGACCAATCCCTGGACGGGTGAAGAAGTGCGGGTGGTGCAGGTGGCCAATGACCCGTTCAACTACACCATCAGTGAGTGGCTGATCCTCGCGCCGGAAGATTTCAAGAGCGCTGACCCGGAGAAATCCAAGCCGCGCAAGCTGCCGCTGATTTTCCCGTGGTATGCCTTTGGCCCGGACATCCTGAGCCTGTCCACGGACATGCACCTGTATTACCCCAACTCACTCGATCCGCAAAAGTTCGTCCGGGAGTCTTCGGGACCGATGGTGCAGGTATCCGAGCTCATGCGTTACAACGTGAGTCGCGCCGACCTTGAGAACCCGGCACTCACTTCGGTGCAGTACACCGGCACCTGGATGCGCGTGACCCCGTGGCTGCCGTGGATGCTGATGGGGCAGGAAGAAGGTCATGTGATCTACAACGGCGCGATGTGCAGCAGCCCCACCACGGATATCATCTCGCCGCAGGCACTGGCCTATGCGCAGGAGCACCATCCGGAGTTCCTGACGGCGCCGACCGAAGACTACGGTCCGAGTCATTCCAGCCTCGAAATCTATGCACGGACGCAGGAGCCGGCGCCGCCGCGAGCCGCTTAGTTGCGTTTGGCAGCAGTTCGTCAACGGGCCCCGCGAGGGGCCCGTTTGGTTTGCAGCGATCGGTGTTCGGCGGGCTAAGACCGACTGCTGTGCTAACATCAGCGACTCTCAGCTTTGCTTGTGGTCGCGCATGAGCCTCTTCATACCGGATTTCACCAGGCTGTCGGTACTGGTTGTCGGCGATTTGATGGTCGACCAGTACTGGTTCGGCCCGACTTCGCGCATCTCTCCGGAGGCCCCGGTCCCGGTTGTCCGCGTCACGGCGCGCGAGGATCGCGCCGGCGGCGCGGCCAACGTGGTCATGAACCTGCTGCGGCTGGGGGCACAGACGCGCTGTTGCGGGGTGGTCGGCAACGATGCGGCCGGCGACGAGCTGCAGGCGCTGCTCCAGCGGGAGGGCGCGCAGACACTGCTGGTGCGTTCGCCACGGCACCCTACGATCACCAAGCTCCGCGTGCTCAGCCGCAATCAGCAGCTGATCAGGCTCGATACCGAGCAGCATTGCCCTACGGCTGACGCGGCTGCTGTTGCCGATCTGGCCGGCTCCGCCGTCGCGGATTGCGATGTCTGTATTCTGTCTGACTACGGCAAGGGCGCGCTGGCCGAAGTCGCGCAGTTAATCGCTGCCTGCCGCGCCGCCGGCGTGCCTGTGCTGGTGGATCCCAAAGGCACGGATTTTTCGCGCTATCGGGGGGCGACCTTGCTGACACCCAACCTGGCCGAATTCGAGGCGGTCGCGGGTCAGGCGACCGACGATGACGACCTCGTCGCACGCGCCCAGGCGCTGCGCGCCGATCTGGACCTTGAGTATCTGATCGTTACGCTCAGCGAGCGGGGCATGCTGGTAGTGGCCGATGACGTGGCGCGCCGGTTGCCGGCGCGTGCCCGACAGGTGTTTGACGTAACCGGTGCGGGCGATACGGTCATCGGCTGCCTCGCAACCGGGCTCGCGGCCGGGCTCGGCATTGAGGCAGCGGCTGAATTGGCCAACCTGGCGGCCAGTCTCGTCGTTGCGAAGATTGGTGCGGCAGCAGTTACCCCGGCCGAGCTGAATCTTGCGCTGCATGAGCAGGGCGAGGGCGGGCGCGGATTGCTCACTCGCGAACAGGCCATCGCCGTTGCCCGCGAGACCCGCGAGCGGGGCGAGCGTCTGGTGGTGACCAACGGCTGCTTCGATATTCTGCATAAGGGCCACGTGGCCTATCTGCAGGAGGCGAAACAGCGGGGTGACCGGCTCATGGTGGCGGTAAACACCGATGCTTCAGTGGCGCGCCTCAAAGGCCCGGAGCGGCCTATCAACCCGCTGGCCGACCGCATGGCTGTGCTGGCAGGCCTCGCGGCAGTCGATTGGGTGGTGCCGTTTGCCGAGGACACACCGGCTGACCTGATTGCTGAGCTGTTGCCGGATGTACTGGTGAAAGGTGGCGACTATGCGCCGGAGGCCATTGCCGGTGCCCGGGCGGTGCTGGAAAACGGCGGCACCGTCGAGGTGCTCAGTTTTCACGAGGGCCGTTCGACCAGTGCCCTGGTGGCCGCGATTCGCGGTGACGCTGCGGCTCGCAACTAGCGGTCGGGAATCACTGGGCCATGCATATCCTGCTGCGCCTGATCTACAGCGTTGCCACCTATCTGCTGGTGCCGCTGGTGCTGCTGCATCTGTACTGGAAGGGCTTCGGTAACCCGGCCTACCGGCTCCGTATTCCCGAGCGGTTTGGCTTTTACGCGGGGCGTGCGCCGACCGGTGTGATCTGGGTGCATGCCGTCTCTGTCGGCGAAGTGCAGGCGGCGGCGGCGCTGGTGCGGGAGCTCCTGCAGCGTTATCCGGCCCACAGAGTACTGGTGACCACGACGACGCCGACCGGGTCCGACCGCGTCCGCGCGCTGTTCGGTAACACCGTCGAGCATTGCTATGCGCCGTTCGACCTGGGTTGGTCGGTGCGGATGTTTTTCCAGCGTTACGCGCCCTGTGTAGCTATCATCATGGAAACCGAAATATGGCCTAACCTGTTTCGGGAGTGCGGTGCGCGGCGTATTCCGCTGGTGCTGGCGAGCGCGCGACTGTCACCTACCTCTATTGGCCGCTACCGTGCGCTGGTGAGCCTGTTCAAGGAAACGCTGTCGCACGGCATCGTGATCGCGGCGCAGACGCCCGCGGATGCCGAGCGGTTTATCTCCCTCGGCGCGGCACCTGAGCGGACGCAGGTGACGGGTAACATCAAATTCGACTTCGATTTGCCTGCCGGCGTGCCGGAAGAGGGCGCTTTACTAAGGCAACGCTATGCCGGAGCGCGGCCGGTCTGGATTGCGGCCAGCACCCATGCCGGCGAAGAGGAGATTGTGCTGGCGGCGCACCGCCGGGTGCAGCAGCGGTACGCCGATGCGCTGCTGGTCCTTGTGCCGCGGCACCCGGAGCGCTTTGACGGAGTGGCTGCCCTGCTGGAGCGGCAGCGCTGGCAAGCCGTGCGGCGGAGTCGCGAGAGCAAAGCGGATGCGGCCACCGAAGTCCTGCTGGTTGATACCATGGGTGAACTCATGGCGTTTTACGCGGCGGGCGATGTGGCATTCGTCGCCGGCAGCCTGGTGAAAGTGGGGGGGCATAACCTGCTGGAACCGGCTGCGCTGCGCCTGCCCATGCTGAGCGGCCCGCACACCTTCAACGCGCAGGATATCGCGGAGCTGCTGCGCGGTGAGGGCGTCGTCACGATCGTTGCAAACGCCGACCAGCTCGCCGAAGCCGTCATCGCGCTTTTTAACGACCCGGCTGAGCGCCTGCGTCAGGGCAAGCTGGCCGAAGCGCTGATCCGCGACAGTCGCGGCGCGCTGGACCGCCTGCTGGGCCTGATAGACCCGCTGCTCAGCGGCTCGGGTACTGCTGCTGACCCTCGCCACCCGGATTAGACGGCACCGAGGTTTCTTCCAGCTGGGCATCCGGTGCGCCACCGCGACCCGGGATTTTCTCGATATCGGTGTTGCGCGCCAGCCAGTTGTTGAGCTCGGCCACGTCCTCCGGCTCCAGCGTGCCCGAAGCTTGCTTCAGCCGCAGCACGTTAATGAGGTAATCATACTTGGCACGGGCATACAGCGTCTGGGCGCGAAACAGCGAGTCGCGCGAGTTCAGTACGTCAACCGTGGTCCGCGTGCCCACGTCGTAACCGGCTTCGGTCGCTTCGAGCGCCACGTTGTTGGACTCGACCGAGCGCGCCAGTGCCTCCACCCGGGCGATTTCTGCGATCACGCCGAGATATGCGTCGCGCGACTCGCGCTCGGTCTGGCGGGCGACGCGCTCGTAGTTTTCCCGCGCGGCACGATGCAGGTAGACCGCTTCCTGAATTTGCGATGAGACGCCGCCGCCGGAAAACACCGGCAGGGCGAACTGCACCCCGTAGCTTAGATCATCTGAGTCTGAGAAATTCGGGTTCGTCCTGTCTACAGTGACTGGCTCGCCTGTAATGGGGTCAAGGACCGGTGCGCCTGTAACGGGATCCCTTACAGCAACATCGAACGTGGTTTGAGTACCATCGACACGACTGTTGCCGTAGGACGCGACCAAGTCGAGCGTGGGCATTCTTCCCGCGCGGGCAATTTGCACATCAGCACGAGTGATTTCGGTGCCGATCTTGGCGGATTCCAATAACGCGTTCTGCTGCAGGGCGATATCGACCCAGTCCTGTTCGACCTGCGGGTCGGGCGGCACCAGCGGGAACTCCTCGCCGGGCGTGGCCAGCTGTTCGGGGTATTCCCCGGTGACCTCGCGCAGCGCTTCCTTGGCGTTGGCGAGCGCACGCCGCGCCGCGATCTCGGTGGCGGTAGCATCATCGAAGGCCGCCTGCGATTCCTTAACGTCCGTGATCGCGATCAAACCTACTTCGAAGCGCCGCTCGGCCTGTTCGAGCTGGCGGCCAATGGCCTCCTTGGCGGCCCGCTCTGCCTCGAGCGTATCCTGCGCTGCCAGCACGTTAAAGTAGGCTTCCGCCACGCGCACGACCAGGTCCTGCTCGGCCGCTTCGAAATCGGCCTGCGCCTGCGCGACTTCCTTCGACGACCGCTTCAGGGTGCGCCACTGAGCGGTGTTAAACAGCGACTGCCGGAGGTTGAGGTTCCAGCCCCAGCGATCCGACTCTGACTCGCGCGTAAATTGCGGCAGCGTTTCCTCAAAACCGAAACCGAACACTGAAACGCTTTGCGAATCAAAACGCTCCCAGCGCGCACTCGCATCGATCTGCGGCAGCAGGTTGGCCCGCGCCTGCGGGTAACGTTCCAGCCGTGCCATCATGTTGGCTTCGGCTTCGCGAATCGCCGGATCGTTGCGGCGCGCTTTCTGATAAGTGGTGACCAGGTCATCGGCCACGGCTGCGCCGCCCGCCAGCAACAGGATGCTTAACAGCGCCGCGCGCAGTATTCCGGATTTAGCAGTCAATTCGTTGCTCTTCAATTTAGACATTCAGCCAACAGCGCTGATGATACTAGAAGTCGGCGCGATGCAGGCACTCGGATTCTATATCCGCCTGATAGTAGCGTGCCGCTAGCGTCTGACCCCGGGGTCCACGTCATCAGCCCATGCCTCGATGCCGCCGGCCAGGTTGATGACGTCGGCAAAGCCCTGGCTGGCAAGAAAGGCGGCGACCTGGGCGCTCCGCCCACCCAGATGGCACATGCAGACAATGGTTTTATCGCGGTTGAGCTCATGGAGCCGCGCGGGGATCTCCCCCATGGGGATGTGCAGCGCATCGGCTACCGCGGCGGCAGCTAGTTCAGCCGGCTCGCGGACGTCCAGCAGCAGAGTCGATTCCGGGTTGCGGCTGAGCAGTTCCGCCGCCTCCTTAGCTGAAATTTCTTGCATGATTTATAACCTGAATGGGGCGGAGTCAGAGGTTGCTGCGCTGCTGAGCTCCAGCGGCGGCAGCACGGTTTCGAACACAGTTTCGCGGCTGTATCGGGAGTCGACGCGCTGCACCCGCTGCACGGTCATGCACTGGGCTGCACCGGTCGTTACGACGAGTGCGCCAGTCGGCGTCAGCCAGTCGACCAGGCGCTCGTCCAGTACCGGCAGCGAACCGCTGATCAAAATTCGGTCAAATTGCCGATCCGGGCGGTACTGCTGATAGTCCACGGTGAGCAGCGTGGCATTGCTGACCGCCGCTGCGGCCAGTTGCGCGGTCGCGGCAGCCGTGAGTTCCGCATACTTGTCGATGGCAGTGACGCGCTGCGCCAGCCGCGCCAGTACACCAGCCAAGTAGCCGCTGCCGGTGCCGATCAACAGCACTTCAGCATCAGGCTGCGGGTGCAGCGCTACCAGCAAACGACCCTCAATGGCAGGCCGCAGCATGCACTGCCCATGCGGCAGCGGGATAGCGGTATCGGCAAACGCCAGTGAGCGGTAGCGTGCCGGAACGAACTGCTCGCGCGGCACCGCGCGCAGCGCCTCCAGCACTGCGGCATCGAACACATGCCAGGGTCTGACCTGCTGGTTAATCATCTGCATTCGGTCGGCTTCGGTTAGCATCGTGTCGGGTGCACCTGTAAAGCTGTCGTTACGCGCGCCTGCGCGGGCGCCAAAGATTACAGCAAGCGCGGCCCGGCGCAAGCTGGATTATGGTGAATGGCGGGGTTGCGGCCGGGCCCCTTGCTGTATTCTGCATAACTTGATGCGTCTTCGCCGCGACCGTCGATGTGCGCGTAACCTACTGACATACGGCCCTTTTGTGCGGCACGTCAAATAATGATAACAACACGATGCTGTCAGCTCTTCGCACTTGCTGCCCACCTGTAGTCGACCGGCGTCGCCGGCCTGCAGGCTGCCCATGATCGCTTATGGTCCAGTCATCCTGGCTGCGCTCATCGCGGTCGCTTTCGCGATCGCCTGGGTGTATTCGCGTTATGCCCTGCGCGAATACCGCAAGCGCGTTGACAAGCTGCACGGCGAAGTCGTTGAGGCAGCGGCGAACGCGAGTTTCGGCCGCCGTGTCGAGGGTGTCGATGATGTGCTGCTGGATCGTCTCGGTGCGGCCTTCAATCAACTGTTTGAGGCGCTTGAAGCCAAAGACTCGCAGTCCCGCCAGCGCGAGGACCTGTTTCTCGATCTGGCCAACGTGATGCCCGAGGTCGTCCTCGTGCATACCGATACCATCGTGTTTGCCAATGAGCGGGCGGCCGAGTTGCTCGGTGTGCCGGCCGCAGAGCTGGTGGGTCGTGCCGTGCAGGACTTGATTCGGCCGGCTTACCGCAGGTTCGCCCGGGAAATCATCAGCCAGCAGCTGGAGGGCGATAACGGCGGCAGGAGTTACGAGCTGCAGTTGATCGATGGCGACGAGCGGGCGCGTTGGGCCGAGGCAACAGGCAAACGTATTCAATTTCGCGGCCGCACGGTCGTGTTGACCGTTGCGCGGGACATCACCTACCGAAAGAGTGTCGAGGCGGCTCTGAGCCGCGGCCGGCAGCAGGCACAAATTACGCTCGAATCGCTCGGTGAGGGCGTCATAACCACCGATACCAGCACGGTTATCGACTACATGAACGCGGCCGCGGAGAAACTCACCGGAGTAGCCCGGGAAACGGGTGTGGGGCAGCCGTTTGCGGAGGTGGTCAAGCTGGTCGACGAAGGTGACCGCCGCAGCCTTGATAACCCGGTCGCGCGTGCCCTGCAGCAGGGCAGCCGGGTCACCATGGGCCGCCGTGCACTGCTGATGCAGACTGGCGGCTCGGCGGAGTTCTCCATCGATGCAGCCGCATCACCGATTGTGGCGCCGGACCGCAGTGTGACCGGCGTGGTGGTTATGTTGCGTGATGTCAGCGAGCTGCGGGGTATGGCTCGCGAAATGAGCTACCAGGCCACCCACGATGCGCTGACCGGACTGATTAACCGGCGGGAGTTTGAGCGTCAGGTGAACCTGGCTATGGAGGCCGCACGCAAAGACGATGAGCACCACGTGCTCTGCTACCTCGATCTCGATCGCTTCAAAGTGGTTAACGACACCTGCGGCCACGCGGCCGGCGACAATCTGCTGCGCGAGATCGCGGCAAAGCTCAGGCAGCAGGTGCGTGATTCGGACGTGGTCGCGCGGCAGGGCGGCGACGAGTTCGGCATGTTGCTGGTCGGGTGCCCGCTGCCCAAGGCCCGGCAAATTGCCGAAGACGTTTGCGACACGGTGCGCAATTACCGATTTACCTGGCAGGACCGCATTTTCGACATTGGCATCAGTATCGGGCTCGTCGAAATCAGCAATCAGTCCAGCTCGCTTGAGGATGTGCTCAGCGCTGCCGACTCGGCCTGTTACGTGGCCAAGCAGCGCGGCCGCGGCCGAGTGCACGTGTATTCTGCGCGTGACGAGCTGGCGGCCCGGCAGCGCGGCGAGATCCACTGGTTGCGCAAACTGCAGACCGCGCTTCGCGAAAACAGTTTCGAGCTATACATCCAGCCGATTATTTCACTGGCGGGCCGCATCCCGCGCGGTCCGGCAACAGAAGTGCTGGTGAGATTGCGCGATGAAACTGATGGTCTGGTGCTACCGCGCGAGTTTATTCCGGCCGCGGAGCGCTATCAGCTGATCGGTGCGGTCGATCGCTGGGTTCTGCAAACGGCGCTGGCGGCGGTTGCCAGCGGCACGATCCGGCTGCCTGACGCGCGCAGTATGGCAATCAATATCTCGGGGCAGACGATGGCCGAAGAAGGCTTTCTCGACTTTGTCGTTCAGGCCCTCGATCACACGGGCGTCAATCCTGAGCAGTTGTGCTTCGAGGTACGCGAGAGCTCGGTGCTGCGGGATATCGATCACGCGCGGCGGTTCATCGGGGTGCTGCACGGCATGGGCTGCACGTTTGGGCTGGATGATTTCGGCAGCGATGTGGGGTCACTGGCCAGCCTGCAGGGTCTCGGTATCGACTTCCTGAAGCTCGATGGCTCCTGCACTCGCAACCTGGTGGTTGACAGCGTGAACCATGAGCTGGTGGCGGCCGTGACGCGCCTGTCGCGGGCCGTGGGTTTCAAGGTGGTGGCCGAGCAGGTTGAAGATGAGCTGACGTTCAGCAACCTGCGCCAGCTGGGTGTGAATTTTGTTCAGGGCAACTACGTAGAGCCGCCGCGTGCACTCGGCAGCCAGCCGGCAAGTAGCTGAAATGTCGCGCGCAATGGGTTAGCCTGAACCATCAGCATCTGTCGGGTTGGTCTCCATGCTCTCGTTTGTGTTTCTCGCCTTTGCGGCCATTCATTTAGCGATTTGGTTTTACGGCTGGTACGCCTGGTCGCGCAATGAGCGCCCGCGTGCGCTGTTTCTGATCCTGTTCAGCGGCACGCTGCTGTTTTTCGACAACCTGCGGATCGGCAGCGGCCGTTTCATTGGTGAGGGGGAAGTGCTTGAGGCAATGACTGTCGCGGCCTTTGCCTGGCACTGGACCATGTTGCCGCTACTGGTGATTGCCGCCGGCATCATTGCCCGCCGCGCAGGCCTGCGCTTTGCGCAAAGCAGATTGGCCATCGGTGCGTTTTGCCTGGTTGCCAGCGTGCTCATTGCGCTGGACCTGCCCAAAATCTTTGAACTTGAGCTGCACCCCGCGTGCGTCGCCGACACGGTGCGCTACACCACCAACGTGAGCGAGCAGCAGCTCTGTCGCCCGACAGACTCGGTAGTTTCGGACGGCGCCGGCGCCGCGTTCGTTGCCATTGCCACCAACGTGATCGTGCTGCTGGTCGGGATAGCTATCTGGGTGCGGCGCAAGTGGCCGTGGATGGCTCTGGGTGCCGGTGCCATGTTCGTTGCGGCCGGCGCATTTGCCGGCTCGTACTACGCGTTGCCGATCGCCAATTTCGGCGAGATACTGATCACGCTGGGCCTCATCGCCTCGGCTATTCGGTTTCGCGGGGAGCCCGAAGCCCGGCCGGCCTGACGGAATTGTGCGGCTGCGCGCAGGTCATCAGCGCAGGCTAAAGTCGCCTTCGAGCTTGCGTTTAACAGCGATGTTTTTGAGCGTTACATACACCGGCAAACCGTCCTTATACGGCGGATAGTCCTCGCCCTTTATCAGCGGTTGCAGATACCGGCGGCAGGCAGCGGTAATGCCGAATCCGTCGGCGCTAATGTAGCGCTTGGGCATCATCTTCTCGCGGTTGGCAACCCGACTCAGAGGTGCTTCGCCAATGGTCCAGCGGTAGGGCCTGTCCGACTTGCGCACAATGGTTGGCATGACGGAGTTAGCCCCGCGCAGCGCCATTTCGACGGCGGCTTTGCCAACCGCGTAGGCCTGCTCGACATCAGTTTTCGAGGCGATATGTCGCGCTGAACGCTGCAGGTAATCCGCAATAGCGTAGTGGTACTTGTAGCCGAGTTTGTCCTTTACCAGCTGGGCAACCACCTGCGCGGCTCCGCCCAGCTGCTTATGGCCGAATGCATCGGTGGTTCCGGCATCGGCCAGAAAAGTCCCGTCTTTATGCGCTGCGCCTTCACTGACGACAACCACGCAATATTCATATTCGGCGACACAGGTTTTTACCCGCTGTAAAAAGGCCTGCTCGTCAAACGGAACCTCCGGGAACAGGATAACGTGCGGTGCTTCTGCCGGGCCGCTGCCGGCCAGGCCGGCGGCGGCGGCGATCCAGCCCGCGTGGCGGCCCATCACCTCCAGCACAAAAACCTTGGTGGAAGTCCGTGCCATTGAGGCGACATCAAGCGCAGCCTCGCGTGTCGATACGGCCGTATATTTGGCGACCGAACCGAATCCGGGACAGGTATCAGTCAACGGCAGGTCGTTGTCCACAGTTTTGGGCACATGGATGGCCTGCACCGGAAAGCCGAGCTTGCGTGACAACTGCGAAACCTTGAAACAGGTGTCGGCCGAGTCACCGCCGCCGTTGTAGAAAAAGTAGCCGATATTGTGGGCACGGAAGACCTCGATGAGGCGTTCATACTCCGCGCGGTTTTCTTCTAGACTGCGCAGCTTGTAGCGTGCTGAACCGAAGCAGCCCCCCGGCGTGTGCCGCAGCGCCGCGATGTCGCGGGTGCTTTCTTTACTGGTATCGATGAGGTCTTCGGTTAGCGCGCCGATGATGCCGTTGCGCCCGGCATAGACCTTGCCAATCCGGTCTTTATGTTTGCGAGCCGTTTCAATGACCCCGCAGGCACTCGCGTTAATGACGGCGGTAACGCCGCCGGACTGCGCATAAAAGGCGTTCTTGCGACCGGACATAGTGGGTAAGCATCCTCATGAGCCGCGGCCGGCGACAAGCGAGCCGCAGATTAAAGCGTGTAAACAAGTTTGATACTGCCCGACCTGTCGCTGACCGGCAACCCGTCACAGACGTTGACCTGTCAGGACACCCACGTTAGCCTCACTTCTGGACCCTGTTTCGCAACCCGCGCGACTCGGTAGATTTAGCGGCGGATCATCATCATGCGTATCGTTTTTCTGGGCGCGCCAGGTTCTGGCAAGGGCACACAGGCCAAGCGCCTGATGGCCGAATTTGGCTTACCGCAGGTATCGACCGGCGACTTGCTCCGCGAGGCGGTGGCCACGGGTACGGAACTGGGCCGGCGTGCAAAGTCTGCTATGGATGCGGGCGATCTGGTGAGCGACGAGATCGTGCTCGGCATTATTGCCGAGCGTCTCTCCCGCGAAGACTGCGCGGCGGGCTTTATCCTGGACGGTTTTCCGCGCAATCTTGCGCAGGCTGCAGAGCTCGAGCCCGTGCTGGAGCGCGTCGGCCAGAGCCTGGATGCAGCGGTGCTGATAGAGGTCGGTACGGATATGCTCATGAAGCGGTTGACGGGACGGCGCACCTGTTCAATCACGGGCAAGCTGTTGAACGTGTATTTCTCTCCGCAGGAAGCCCTGGACGAATGCCTGCAGCAAGGCGGCGAGCTGATTCAGCGTGACGATGACAATGAGGACGTGATCGCTAACCGTCTGCAGGTCTATGCCCGGGAAACCGAGCCGCTGGTTGATTATTATGCCGCGGCGGGACTGTTAGTGCGGGTTGCCGGGGAGGGTGATCCCGATGACGTCTACGCGGCGTTAAAGCGCACGCTTAACCTGCCCGCAGCACTGTCCTGAGGGGGTCAGGCCGCCGCCTGCAATTCCCTGCCAATAATCTCGCTGCGCCAGCCGTTCAGCACCCGACAACGCTCGGCACCCCGCAGCATGTCGTTGATGTCGCGTTTACTGGCCAGCACCTCCGGCTCCATACCCAGTTCAGCTGCTTTGGCGCGAACTTTTTGCATCAGCCTTTTCAGGCGCGCCTTCTCCTGATCACCGTCCGGTGTACTCTGCACAAAGTGTTCCGGTGCCTGCGCGTACAGTTCGTTGCCGGCTGCGAGTGCCGCCAACAGCGCATCACCGTGCTTGCGTGCCACGCTGGCGGGCAGGTCGCCGAGGGCTGCCAGCGCAGCGGGTGACTGCGGGTCTCTGGCCGCCAGGTCCAGCAATACCGCATCGGTGAGTATCCATTGCCGGGGTTTGTCCAGGCTGACGGCTTGCTGTTCGCGCCAGGCGGCAAGGGCCCTGGCGCGCGCCTGTTGCTCGCCCGGCAGGTACGGCACGCTTTTGATACGTTGCCAGGCGCCGTCAGGATCCGGTTCATACAGCGCCGGATCACTGAGCGCTGCGCTGTCTTCGAGTGCCCAGCCGTAGCGGTCCTGCGCGATCAAGCGTTCGCGGAGCAGTTCATGCAGCGGGTGCAAATGGGCAACATCTTCGGCGGCATAGCTGAGTTGCGCATCGGAAAGCGGGCGGCGAGTCCAGTCGGTGCGGGTTTGTTCCTTGCTGACGGTGATGCCCAGCAGTTCCTGAACGAGGCCGGCGTAGCCGATTTGTGCCGGATAGCCCAGGAGAGCGGCACACGCCTGCGTATCGACGAGATTACCCAGCACCGCGCCCCGTTCGAACCACAGGACCTCCATATCCTGTTTGCCGGAATGCAGGATAACGCTTCGCTCAGGATCGTACAGCAGCGCCCACATGCGGCTCATGTCAGCGTCGCTGAGCGGGTCGACACACAGCTTCAGCCCGTTGACCGCAATCTGCACCAGTCCGAGTTGCGGCGCGTAAGTTCGGGTGCGGACGAACTCGGTATCGATGGCAAGCGAAGGGCTCGCCTCGATCTCGTCGCACGCCTTGTCGATTTCAGGCTGGTTAACAAGTAGCGGCGGGAATGCTGGGCTGGGTGGCATAGCGGCACAGTGTAGTGGATGATTAGCCGCTAGCCTACGTCGCGGACCAAAAAATGCTGACCCTGTTGCAGGCGTTCTGGCGCATAACGCTGTTGACACTCGGACCCGAAGACTTGCCGGGTTCGCGGTTCTTCATGGCCGTCGCCGCCGCATTCTTTGTGCTGGCCGAGGCGCTGGTGGTGCTGAGCCTATATCCCCTCGAGCTGGTTGTGCCGATCGTCGTCCTGGATACCCTGTTACTCACCGTGTGGGTGGTGGCGGGTTTGGCGGTTGCGGGCCACCTGAGCCGCCTTGCGCCAACTCTTGCGGCCCTGTTCGGCGCCTCCGGCGTGTTGCAGCTGGTGTCTTACCCACTGGTCGTGTTCCTGAGTCAGGAGGCGAGCGTGCTGCCGCTGGTGCTGGTACTCTTGTGGTCCATTGCGGTATACGCCCACATCATTTCCAGAGCAACCGACTGGACTTACGCGAGCGGGGTTTGGGCTGCCGTGGCGTATGTTGTAGTGAGTTTTCAACTGATTGGCGCAGTCTTGCCGGACACCTGAATGCACATTCATATACTCGGTATCTGCGGTACCTTCATGGGCGGTATCGCGGCTCTGGCCCGCGCTGCGGGCCACACAGTGACCGGCAGCGACCGCGGCGTGTACCCGCCGATGAGTACCCAGCTGGAGGCGCTCGGCATCGAGTTGATCGACGGTTTTGAGCCCGGTCAGCTGGACGGCCGGCCGGATCTGGTCGTGGTCGGCAACGTGATGACCCGCGGCATGCCCATTATTGAAAGACTGCTCAACAGCGGCATGCCCTATACCTCGGGACCTGCCTGGCTGGCCCGGCATGTGCTCCGCGATCGTCATGTGATTGCGATCGCCGGCACGCACGGCAAGACCACCACGGCCAGCATGACCGCATGGTTGCTTGAGCACGCCGGCTTGCAGCCGGGCTTTCTGATTGGTGGCGTTCCCGCCAATTTTGCCACCACCGCGCGCCTTGGTACGGGCGAGTTTTTTGTCATCGAGGCGGACGAATACGACACCGCTTTTTTTGACAAGCGTGCCAAGTTCCTCCACTACGGGCCGCGGACGCTGGTCATCAACAACCTCGAGTTTGATCATGCGGACATTTACGCGGATATGTCCGCCATTCTCTGGCAATTCCACCAACTGCTGCGGATGATGCCCGGCTCCGCACGCCTGATTGTGAATGCGGCCGAACCCGCCATCGATGAACTGCTCGAGATGGGTTGCTGGAGCGAGGTGGAGCGTTACAGCAGCGCGCCCGGCGCTGCGAATGCCTGGAGCCTGCAAGTGCAGCAAGGGGGTTTCCGCCTCGAATCACCTGACGCCAGGTTGTCTGGTGAGGCGCGCCTGCAGCTGCCAGGCGCGCACAATGCCGAGAATGCTGTCGCGGCGACCCTCGCAGCTCGCCATGTCGGCGTCGATATGGCCACGGCGCTGGCCGGTCTCGCGGCGTTCCGAGGTGTGCAGCGGCGCATGGAGCATCTCGGTGACTTCGCCGGCGTATCGCTGTATGACGATTTTGCGCATCACCCGACTGCGATCAGGCGCACACTCGAGGCAGCGCGCGGGGCGTTCAGCGGCCGTATTCTCGCGGTGCTGGAACCGCGTTCCAACAGCATGAAGCTCGGGGCGCATCGCGCGGAGCTGCCGGCGGCACTCGGCAGCGCCGACCGGGCCTGGGTGTTTGCGCCGCCGGACCTGCCCTGGAGCCTGGAAACGGAGCTGGCTCCGGTTGCCGGTTGTTCTGTCATGCACGACATTCCGGAGCTGGTTGCAGCCGTTGTTGCTGAGGTGCGGCCCGGCGACGCCGTCATCATCATGAGTAACGGTGGTTTTGCCGGCATGCGCGAGCGTCTGCCGGCAGCTGTGGCCGGGCGATTTCGCCCTGATTGAATTTCCGCGCGACCGCCCGCATGATGACTGGCATGAAGCGAATTCACGTGAACCCGCCGCGCAGGTAGCCGGTTTTGACCACCCAGACTGTCCCCCTGTTTCCGTTGCGTACTGTCTTATTGCCAGGCGGTCCACTACCGCTGCGACTGTTCGAAACGCGTTACATCGATATGGTCAGCCGGTGCATGAAGAACGACACCCCGTTTGGTGTTGTGCTGATTGCCGATGGCGCCGAGGTCGGGGCGGGGAATTTGGCGAGCACTGCGGCGGTGGGTACGCTGGCACGCATCGCCGACTGGTATCAGGGCACTGACGGCTTGCTCGGCATTACCGCGCTGGGTACGGAACGCTTTAGCCTGGTGGAGGTGGAGCAGCAGCAGGACGGCCTGAATGTGGGTGAAATCGAGTTGCTGCCGGCCGAGCCCGCGCAGCCGCTCCCCGAAGACTACATTGGTTGGCCGAATCTGCTGCAAGCGGTTATCGAAGACCTCGGGCGTTTGTATGAGCTGGTGGAAAAACACTACGATGACGCCAGCTGGGTCAGCTATCGCTTTGCCGAGATCCTCCCGCTGGATGTCACGGCACGGCAGCGCTGCCTGGAGATGAATGATCCGCTGGAGCGACTCAGCTTTTTGCGGCCCATGTTGCGTCAGGTCAGGGAAGGAGACGCATGAAAACCTGGATGTGTCTGATTTGCGGCTACGTATACGACGAGGAGCAGGGCGACCCTGATCATGGTATTGCACCGGGCACGCGGTGGGCGGATGTGCCGCTGTCCTGGCGTTGCCCGGATTGCGGGGCGGGCAAAGAAGATTTTGAGATGGCCGAAGTCGGCGTCTGACGGCCCGACTCAGAAATCGCTGTCGTCCAGTTGACGCGACTTGATGCCGGCCTCTTCCAGCATGGCCAGTACGCTGTCCTCGCCAACCAGATGCATGGCCCCGACGATGACCAGGTAGTTGCCGCGACGCCGGGTCAAGTCGCGGATCGGTGCCACCCAGTTGCGGTTCCTGCGCACCAGTAAAGCCTCATAGAGTCCAGGCGCTTCCTGCAGTCCATCCAGCAAGGATTGTTCCAGTGCCGCGGCATCGCCGTCGCGCCAGGCGCTGATGATGGTTTCAACCTCGGCTTGCAGCTGCGCGGCATCGTCCAGTGACTGCATCAGGAAAGCTTCCTGCGTGGCGGGATCCAGGGTGTCGAGAAAGCCCAGCTGCTCGGCCAGAGTTTCGAGTCCCAGTGTGTCTTTCCCGTCGGCGGCCGCCCGCGCGCCAATGCGGGTCTCGACGCCCCAGGCCGGATCGAAGCCCAGTTGCAGCATCCGCAGCTGGGTTATTGCGAGCGCAGCAAACCACGGTTCAACCTGCTGAAACATCAGCTCAGGGATACCCAGTGCGGTGGCCTTGCGCGCGACCTCTGCGTAGTCAGATTGGCCGATCAATGCGGCGAGACCGCGGCCCTCGGGGTCAATGCTGAGCTCGGCTAACGTTGCCTGGGTTGTCACTGGGTCGGTCGATGCGAGGTCGATTTCCATCACGATGGTGTCCGCCAGCTCATAAGCGGACTCGATGCCGGGCCGCAGCGGATAGTCCCCGGGGCGCAGAAAATGCACGGAACCCATCAGCAGCACCCGGTTGTCGCCCGCCTCGAGTTCCCACAGCGGCAGTGGTTTAGCAAATCCGAGTGCCGGTGCCGCCGCCGCCACGCAGAGCAACAGCGCACGCAGACTCAACCTGCTTGTTACGACAGCCATACAACCTCCGTGTTGATGGACCCATCCGGCAGTAAATTGATCCACCGATAGCCCGGTGGCTTGGAGTCCATCATAAACGCATCGCTGTTGGGCAGGAACTGTGACCCTGTCGAGGGGGTGCTGAACATGAGTGCGCCGTTGCGCAGCGTCTGGCGTGCCTGGTGGACGTGGCCCCAGGCCACCGCCCGCACCATCGGAAAACGATCGAGAACCGCCAGGAATTCCGCGCTGTTGCGCAGGCTGAGGCCATCAAGCCAGAGGCTGCCGGTAGGCAGCGGATGGTGATGCAGGGCGACCAGGGCGTAGTGATCGGGATAGCGACGCAGTGAGTCTTCAAGAGTCTGCAGCTGATCTTCGTCCAGTCGCCCGCCGTCGTCCCAGCGAATGGCCGAGTTCAGCATTACCAGGCACCAGTTGCCGTAAATACCGGTGCCGCAGAAATGAAACGGCGGCGAGCTCAGCATCTCGGCCATGATGCGCGGCGAGTCATGATTGCCGGGTATACAGTGCACCGGCACACCGAGCGGACTGAGCAGGGCAACAAAGCGTTCGTAGCCCTGCCGGGTTTCGTCCTGCACGAGATCGCCGGTTGCAATCACCGCATCCGGCTGCAGCGGTCCGGCCAGAACGCTCTCGATGACCGCCTGGCATGACTCAAACGTATTGAGCCCGCGCATCCGCGCATCGGTGTGCGCGTGCAGGTGAGGGTCGGTAATGTGCAGGAGTCTGATGGGGGCGTCTGTCACGGTCAGCCAGTCCGGTAGCAACACCGCAAATATAGCCCAGAGCCGCATCCGGGCCTAACGACGCAGGTCACATGCCGGGCATTGGGTTTGGCTGTTCCCACATGCAGAAACCATCAGGGCGCCCGCAGGCGCCCTGATGCCGTGTCTGAGCCGCGCGGGCTTAGTAGCGGTAGTGCTCCGGTTTGTAAGGGCCTTCTACCTTGACGCCGATATACTTGGCCTGCTCCGGTGACAGCTCGGTCAGATGAGCGCCCAGCTGCTTCAGATGCAGACGCGCGACCCTCTCGTCGAGATGCTTGGGCAGCACGTAGACCTCGTTTTTGTAATTCTCCGGGCGCTTCCAGAGCTCTATCTGGGCCATTACCTGGTTGGTGAACGAATTGGACATCACAAAACTGGGGTGGCCGGTACCGCAGCCGAGGTTCACCAGCCGGCCCTCGGCAAGCAGGATAATACGCTTGCCGTCCGGGAAAATAATGTGGTCGACCTGCGGTTTAATGTTTTCCCATTCGTACTGCTTGAGGGCGGCAACGTCGATTTCGTTATCGAAGTGACCGATATTGCACACGATCGCCTGATCCCGCATGGCTGCCATGTGGTCATGGGTAATGACTTTAAAGTTGCCCGTGGTGGTGACGAAGATGTTGGCCTGCGGCGCGGCCTCGTCCATGGTCACAATCCTGAAGCCCTCCATCGCAGCCTGCAGCGCGCAGATCGGATCGATCTCAGTGACCCACACCGTTGCGCCAAGGCCCTTAAGCGACTGCGCACAGCCTTTGCCCACATCACCGTAGCCGCAGACAACCGCGATCTTACCGGCGATCATCACATCGGTCGCGCGCTTGATACCGTCCACCAGTGACTCGCGGCAGCCATACAGGTTGTCGAATTTCGACTTGGTTACGGAGTCGTTGACATTGATGGCCGGGAACGGCAAGTCACCTGCCGTCTGCATCTGGTAGAGTCGCTGCACACCGGTGGTGGTTTCTTCGGTCACACCGCCGATCGCATCGCGGCGTTTGGTGTACCAGCCGGGCTGAGTCTCGAGCCGCTTGCGAATGGACTTGAACAGCGCCACTTCTTCTTCGCTGCCCGGGTTGTCGAGAATGCCAGGATTTTTCTCGGCTTTCGCGCCCAAAATCAGCAGCAGCGTGGCGTCACCGCCATCATCCAGAATCCGGTTGGGGACACCGCCGTCGTGCCATTCCATGGCTAAATGCGTGAACTCCCAGTATTCGTCCAGCGTTTCACCCTTGTAGGCAAACACCGGTACGCCGCTAGCTGCGATCGCCGCAGCGGCATGATCCTGGGTGGAGAAGATGTTGCACGATACCCAGCGTACTTCAGCGCCCAGTTCCACCAGCGTCTCGATCAGTACGGCCGTTTGAATGGTCATGTGCAGCGAACCCATGATGCGCGCACCCTTAAGCGGCTGCTGTCCGGCATATTCCTCGCGCACGGCCATCAGTCCCGGCATTTCTGTTTCGGCAATCGCTATTTCACGACGCCCCCAGTTAGCTAGCGACAGATCGGCGACCCGAAAGTCATCCTTCAGGGCAATGGCGGGGTCGGTACTCATGGGTAGTGCTCCGTTTGGTCTATCTAACAGTGGTTTCGCTGAAAATGCTTAAGTGGTTTTCACGGGCCGGTGTCGCGTTCAGGCAGCAACGTCGGACTGCAGCTGTTCTACTTTGTTCGTTTTTTCCCAGCCAAACCCTTCATTCTCGCGGCCAAAGTGTCCGTAGGCCGCCGTTGCCCGGTAGCCCGGGCGCAGTAAATCCAGCATTTCCAGGATTCCGTAGGGCGTGAGGTCGAAGTGCTCGCGCACCAGCGCGGTCAGCTGCGCCTGCGAGAGTTTACCTGTGCCAAAGGTCTCTACGGTGATTGAGGTGGGTTCAGCAACGCCGATGGCATAGGATACCTGAACCTCGCAGCGTTCCGCGAGGCCGGCCGCCACGATGTTTTTGGCCACATACCGCGCGGCGTAGGCTGCTGAACGGTCGACTTTGGACGGGTCTTTGCCCGAAAAAGCTCCGCCGCCGTGCCGTGCCATGCCCCCATACGTGTCGACAATAATTTTGCGGCCGGTCAGGCCGCAGTCGCCCACCGGACCGCCGATTTCAAAGCGGCCGGTCGGGTTGATGTGGTATTGGGTGGACTTTGTCAGCCATTCGGCCGGCAGAATGGGCTTGATGATGCATTCCATCACCCCTTCCTGAATATCGGCATTGGTGACCTCCGGCGAATGCTGGGTGGACAGCACCACCGCGTCAATCGCTACCGGCCTGCCGTCTTCGTAGACCAGCGTGATCTGGCTTTTCGCGTCCGGGCGCAGCCAGCTCAGCTCGCCCGATTTACGCACCTGAGCCTGCTTCTCGACCAGCCGGTGGGACAGCTGGATCGCCGCAGGCATCAGCACTTCCGTCTCATTGGTGGCATAGCCGAACATCAGGCCCTGATCGCCCGCGCCCTGCTGCCGCGGGTCGCCGCGATCCACACCCTGGGCAATGTCCGGCGACTGTTTGCCGATTGCGTTCAACACCGCGCAGCTGGCGCCGTCAAAACCCATCGACGAATCGTTATAGCCGATATCCAGCACAACCTGCCGGATGATCTCCTCGGCCTCAATCATAGCCGTTGAGGTCACTTCACCGGCCACCATGACGAAACCGGTCTTGACCATCGTCTCGACCGCGACACGCGCTGCTGTATCGCGCTGCAGGAAGGCATCAAGGATGGCGTCCGATATCTGGTCTGCCATCTTGTCCGGATGACCTTCGGATACGGATTCGGAGGTGAACTGGTAGCGATTGCTCATAATCTAAGGTTCTCTGCGACAAGGCTCTGCGGTGGTAGTTTTGGCGGCCATTATACCCGAGCGGCTCAGGATTCAGCGTCGGCAGTTTTCACGGCAATAATCCCCGCATGTTCGTTGCCCCGCGACCGCGGGCCGGCGCTGCCCAGAAACTCGCTCGACAGCGTCTTAAACCCTGCCGCGGTGCAGGTTCGCTGCAGCAAATCCGGATCCAGCGGGTTGATAAACCGCGGGTGACCCTCCGGATCCGCACCGGCGGGCAGCAGCGCCCGATAGTCACTGACCCGTCCCGGCCAGCGTTCACCGGCCGCTTTGCGCGCTTCGTACTCGCTGGCGAGGCGATACCAGGGCCCGGTGTAGGGCGTGTCGGCCACCAGATAAACTCGCCCGCCGGGACGCAGCCATGCGTGCATGCTCCGAACCGCCGCTTCGATGTCCTCGCCCTCCAGAAAATGCAGCACCCGGCTGGCCAGAATGGCGCTAAAGCTGTGCGGCGGGAACTCAACGTCGGGCATCACGCCGGTGCAGCAGCGGAGCCGGCCCCGCAAATGCTCCGGGGTCCGGCGCTGCAGGATATCGAGATGCCGCGGTTCCATGTCGCAAGCGCAGACCTGCGCCCCCTGCTCAAGCGCCGCCAGCGTTGCAACACCGTAGGCACACCCGATGTCCAGCGCTTCGCCACCGCAGCTGCCGGCATACTCCGCAAAGGCGCGCGAGTATTCGTCCAGTTCCTCGGTCATCCAGCCGGTTTTGTTGAGCGTTGGAATCAGTCCGGCCACGGGTGATGCCGGCAGGTAGGGATCGTTCATAAGCGGTTATTCACGGTCGCGACTCGGTTGCGGACTGACATAATAATAGCCTTAGCCGGGCGGGCTTCGAACTGAATTTGCGGCGGGGGCACGCATAGGCGAAAATGCGCCGCGACGGGCCGCTTTCCGGCCCGATAACCCACAGTCAGCAGATCAATCATGGCCTCTACACCCCAACCCGCTGCAACGCAGCCGAACCGCCGCGACCTCGCCAATGCCATCCGCGCGCTCTCCATGGATGCGGTTCAGGCCGCCAACTCCGGGCATCCCGGCGCGCCGATGGGCATGGCGGATATTGCGGAGGTGCTGTGGAACGATTTTCTGCGGCACAACCCGGCGAATCCGCGCTGGGTAAATCGTGATCGCTTTGTGCTTTCTAACGGCCACGGGTCAATGCTGCTGTACTCGTTGTTGCATCTCTCGGGCTATCCGCTGTCGATGGATGAACTGCGTAATTTTCGCCAGCTCGGCGCGCATACAGCGGGCCATCCTGAATACGCCCCGGACCTCGGCATCGAGACCACCACCGGTCCGCTGGGGCAGGGCATCGGCAATGCTGTCGGCATGGCCCTGGCGGAAAAAATTCTGGCGGCGCAGTTCAATCGGCCCGGAATGCCGGTGGTCGATCACCGCACCTATGTGTTCCTCGGCGACGGCTGTTTGATGGAGGGTATTTCCCACGAAGCCTGCTCTCTGGCCGGCACGCTGGGTCTGGGCAAGCTCATCGTGTTTTACGATGACAACGGCATTTCGATTGACGGCCACGTGCACGGCTGGTTCGCAGATGACACGCCGCAGCGTTTTGCGGCGTATGGCTGGCAAGTCATACCCGAGGTCGACGGCCATGACGCCGTGGCCATCGGTGCCGCCGTGACTGCTGCTCTGGCGAATGAAGCCCAGCCGACGCTGATATGCTGCAAGACGGTGATCGGTTTCGGGGCGCCTAACAAGCAGGGCAGTGAGGCCACGCATGGCGCGCCGCTGGGCGATGCTGAAATCGCCGCGGCCCGTGAGTTTCTCAACTGGCACGCGGCACCGTTTACCATTCCGGCTGAGATTGCGGCGGCCTGGGATGCGCGGGCGCGCGGCGCCGCATCCGAGGCCGCATGGGACGAGTTGTTTACTGCTTATGCTGCGGCTCATCCGGAGCTTGCCGCAGAGCTGCACCGGCGTCTGGCCGGCGAGCTGCCGCCGGACTGGGAGCAGCAGTCATGGGCGGCTATTCGCGAAATTGCCGGCGCCGACAAGCCGCTGGCAACGCGTAAAGACTCGCAGGTGGCGCTCAACGCCTTTGCGCCATTGCTGCCGGAACTGCTGGGCGGTTCCGCTGACCTGACCGGATCCAACCTGACCATGCACAGTGCTTCGGTCCCTGTTACCCGGGAAAGTGCAGCCGGCAACTACATCTATTTCGGCGTGCGCGAGTTTGCGATGGCGGCCATGATGAACGGTTTTACCCTGCATGGCGGCTTTATCCCCTACGGCGGCACCTTCCTGACCTTTTCCGACTACGCCCGCAACGCGCTGCGCATGGCAGCATTGATGCGCATTCAAAGCATTTTTGTGTTCACGCACGACTCGATCGGGCTGGGTGAAGACGGGCCGACGCATCAACCGGTCGAGCATATCGAGAGCCTGCGGATCATGCCGAACATGGAGGTCTGGCGGCCCTGCGACGGTGCTGAAACCGCTGTTGCGTGGAAGGCCGCGATCGAGCGGCGCACGGGGCCGACGAGCCTGATATTGAGCCGGCAGTCGACCCCGCGTCTGCAGCGTACTGAGGCTCAGCTGCAGGATATTCAGCGCGGTGGCTATATCGTCGCGGCTGACAGCGATCCGCAGGTATTGCTCATTGCGACCGGCTCGGAGGTGGGCCTGGCCGTGGATGCGGCGGCCGAACTGCGGGCGGCGGGCATCCGGGTACAGGTGGTGTCCATGCCCTGCGTGTCACGGTTTGCAGCGCAGGATGCCGGCTATCACGACGCGGTCCTGCCGCCCGCCGTAACCTGCCGCGTGGCCATTGAGGCGGGGGTGGAAAATGGCTGGCTGCCGCTGGTCGGGCCGCAAGGTAGCGTCATCTCGATTGATACCTTTGGCGAGTCGGCGCCCGCCGAACAGTTGTTCGAGAAATTCGGCTTTACGGTGGAACGGGTCGTGAGCACCGCACGTGAGCTCCTGACCGCCTGATTCTGGTGCACGTCCGGGCAACCCCCGGCATGCTGTCAGCCCAACTAACTGCTGATGATTGACTAACAAAAGCCGGCAATGAGCACGGCTACAACGGAGTAAGACGATGACAGTAAAACTGGCTATTAACGGTTACGGACGCATCGGCCGCAACGTGTTGCGCGCAATTTTCGAAAGCGGACGCACCGGCGAAATCGACATCGTTGCGATCAACGATCTCGGTGATGCCAACACCAACGCGCACCTCACTAAATATGACACCGCGCATGGCCGGTTTCCGTTTGACGTTAGCGTCGATGGCGACAGCATGGTGGTTGCGGGCGACCGGATTCGCGTGTTTGCTGAGCGAGACCCGGCGAAACTGCCGTGGGGTGAGCTGGGCGTTGATGTGGTCCTCGAATGCACCGGGTTTTTTGCCAGTAAGCAGAAAGCCCAGCCGCATCTAGATGCCGGTGCCAAAAAAGTGCTGATCTCAGCACCGGCCGGCAAAGACGTGGACGCCACCGTGGTGTACGGCGTCAATGAGAGCGTTTTGCGCGCCTCGCACACCGTGGTGTCGAATGCATCTTGCACCACCAACTGCCTCGCGCCGCTGGTCAAGCCCTTGCATGAGAAAATCGGCCTCGAACGCGGCATCATGACAACGATCCACGCCTATACCAACGATCAGGTGCTGACTGATGTCTACCACTCTGACTTGCGGCGGGCGCGGTCGGCAACGATGTCAATGATCCCGACCAAGACCGGTGCTGCGGCTGCAGTCGGCCTGGTCTTGCCTGAACTGGATGGCCGGCTCGATGGTTTTGCGGTGCGCGTGCCGACCATCAATGCATCGATGGTTGATCTGACTTTTCTGGCATCACGCGATACCAGCGTCGACGAGATTAACCAGATTCTCAAGGCTGCGAGCGAAGGCGAGCTGCAGGGCGTGCTGGAATACAGCGACGGGCCGCTGGTGTCCGTGGACTTCAATCACAACCCGGCTTCATCGTCGTACGACGCGACGCTGACCAAGGTGATGGGCGGTAACCTGGTCAAGGTTTGTTCCTGGTACGACAACGAATGGGGCTTTTCCAACCGCATGCTCGATACGACCCTGGCGATGATGCGCGCAACCTGATGGGCATGCTGCGGATGGCTGACCTGGATCTGCGCGGCAAGCGCGTCATGATCCGGTTTGATTTCAACGTCCCGGTCATGGACGGTCACGTGACCAGCGATGCGCGCATGCGCGCGGCGTTGCCGACTATTCGGCTCGCGCTGGAGGGTGGTGCGGCCGTAATCCTGCTGTCGCACCTGGGGCGGCCGACGGAGGGGGAATTTGAGGAGCAGTTTTCGCTTGACCCGATAGCGCGGCACCTCAGTGTCTTGCTGGGTAAGGCGGTGCGGCTTGAGCCGAATTGGCTGGATGGCGTAGCAGTAGAGCCGGGCCAGGTCGTGATGTGCGAAAACGTGCGCTTCAACGTGGGCGAGAAGCGCAACGACCCGGAGTTATCGCAACGCATGGCCAGGCTTTGCGACGTATTCGTAATGGACGCCTTCGGGACGGCCCATCGCGCGCAGGCCAGCACCTACGGCGTGGCCGAGTATGCGCCGGTCGCGTGCGGCGGACCCCTGCTGGTCGAAGAGCTGGAAGCGCTCGGCAATGCTCTGGAGGCGCCCGCGCGCCCTATGGTCGCTATTGTGGGTGGGTCCAAGGTGTCAACCAAGCTCAATATTCTCGCGGCCCTGTCGGCTAAAGTGGATCACCTTATTGTCGGCGGCGGCATCGCCAACACGTTCATCGCGGCGGCCGGTTATCCGGTCGGCAAGTCCTTGTACGAGGAGAGCATGGTCGCTGAGGCACGCCGCTTGCTTGACTCGGCGGCGATTCCGCTGCCGTCCGACGTTGTGGTGGCCGATGAATTCAGCTCCGCCGCTGCCGCGACTGTCCGTCGGGTCGATGAGACGCGTCCGGATGAGTTGATTCTGGATATTGGTCCGGAAACGGCCGAAGCGTATGCGGAACTGCTGCGGGCCTCGGGCACGATTGTCTGGAATGGCCCGGTGGGCGTATTCGAGATTGACCAGTTCAGCCACGGCACCGAGGTGGTCGGTCGCGCCGTCGCCACCAGCCGGGCATTCTCTATCGCGGGCGGCGGTGATACATTGGCGGCCCTGGAGAAATTCAAGATTGGCAACAAAATCTCCTATATCTCAACAGGCGGCGGTGCCTTCCTCGAGTTACTGGAGGGCAAGAAACTGCCTGCAGTAGCTATCCTGGAAGCACGAGCTTAATGCGCCGAACAAAAATTATCGCCACGCTGGGTCCGGCTACGGAGGACCCCGCGGTGCTTGAGCGCCTGATTCGGGCCGGCACCGACGTGGTCCGCGTCAACTTCTCCCACGGCGACTGGGCCGACCAGGAGCGCAGTATCCGGCTGGTTCGCGAAGTCTCCGAGCGCGTCGGCCGCTATGTGGCAGTGCTGGCTGATTTGCAGGGCCCGAAGATCCGCATTCGTCGCTTTGCCGACGGTCCGGTGCAGCTCGCGGAAGGCGACGCCTTTTTTCTGGACTCTGCGCTGCCGCGCGACCAGGGTACAGCGGCGGGGGTGGGTGTTGCCTATGAAGGCCTGCACGGGGACCTCCGCAGCGGCGATATGCTGTTGCTGGATGATGGCAAGCTGACGCTGCGGGTCGAAGCCGTTAACGGTACCCGCGTGAATTGCCGCGTGCTGGTCGGCGGGCAGCTGGATGACAACAAGGGCATCAACAAGCACGGTGGCGGCCTGTCCGCGCCAGCTCTGACAGATAAGGACCGTGACGACATCGTCCACGCTGCCGCCGCCCAGGTCGACTGGCTGGCGGTCTCGTTTGTGCGCGGTCCTAACGATATTCACGAAGCCCGTAGTTTGCTCCGCAACGCCGGCGGTACTGCTCATTTAGTCGCCAAAATTGAGCGCGCAGAAGCTGTGGAGAATCTTGATGCGGTGATTGATGCGAGCGATGCCGTCATGGTGGCGCGCGGTGATCTCGCTGTCGAAACCGGTTATGCCAGCCTGACCGGGCTGCAGAAACGCATTATCCGGCGTGCCCGCAATCGTCACAAGGTTGCCATCACGGCGACGCAGATGATGGAGTCTATGATCAGCAGCAAGGTACCGACCCGCGCTGAGGTTTCCGATGTTGCCAATGCCGTAATGGATGGCACCGATGCCGTTATGCTGTCCGCCGAGAGCGCCGTCGGGCGTAACCCCGTGCGCGCGGTTGAGGTCATGGCCGATGTCTGCGTCGGCGCAGAGGCCTATCGGTTGCAAAGCAGCCGCTCCCGTCGTAACGATGAGCACTTCCAGTTTGTTGACCAGGCCATCGCGATGTCGGTCATGTACGCGGCAAATCACATGGATGTGCATGCTATTATTGCGCTCACCGAGTCGGGTTCGACCGCGCTGTGGATGTCACGAATTCGCTCCGACATCCCGATTTTTGCGTTTACCCGTCACGAGACTACGTTGCGCCGGGTGGCGCTGTATCGCGGGGTGTATCCGGTCGCGTTTGATCCGACCTCGACGCTCGGCGATGACCTTTATCAGAGTATTTTTTCGCGCCTGCTAGACCTCGGGCATGTCCGGGAAGGTGACTTGCTTATTTTCACCAAAGGCGACATGTCGGGTGTATCGGGCGGCACCAACTCGATGACAATATTGCGAGTCATCAGTCCGTAGCCGTTGCGATCGCTGTGCGTATTTATTGTGTTTGTTTGCGTGTTTGTTGAGGTATGTTCATGACAAGTTTTCGTCTAACAGGTGCGTTGGCCGCTGCCGCGATCGCGGCGCTGATGCTGTTGGCCGGTTGCGCAATGGGCGCGGGCGAGTCCACCGGAAACACCTCCGGAACGCGCGGTGTCGCACTGGTCGCTGGCGCAACGGGCGGCACCGGCCGGGCGCTGGTGCGGAATCTGCGCGAGCAGGGCTATCAGGTGCGGGCGCTGGTGCGCGATGCTGACGGGGCGCGGCAGGTTCTGGGCGATGCGGTCGACATCCGGCAGGGCGATGTTCGCGAGCTCGACACGCTACTGCCGGCTATGGCCGGGGTCGATTACGTCATCTCCGCAATCGGCGCCAGCCAGTCCGACCCTGAGAACGGACCGGAAGCCGTGGACTACGGTGGCGTAAAGAACCTGACCGAGGCGGCCCGCCGCTCAGGCGTGCGCCAGTTCGTGCTGGTGTCTTCCGCAGGCGCTACGCAGGAAGATCACTACCTGAACAAGATGTTCAACAACATCCTGCGCTGGAAGTTTAAGGGTGAAGAAGCACTGCGCAACAGCGGCCTGACCTATACCGTCGTGCGGCCCGGGGGCCTTGTTAACATTCCGGGTGGCGAACAGCGGCTGGTATTTGCGCAGGGTGATACCACCAATGGCAGGATCAGCCGTGAGGACGTTGCGCTGATCTGTATTCAGGCTCTGCAGGAACCTGCCGCCCGCAACAAGACCTTTGAGACCTATAGCTCCGAAGAACCGGGCAGCAATGATTGGCCGGCGATGTTCGCCGCTCTTGAGCAGGATTGACCAGGTAAGCGGTGATGAATGACAAACAACCGGGTTTTTTTGCGCGCTTTATGAAGTCTGCCTCACAAATTGAGCATCATGAACTGCGCTCGGTGCTGCTGTCATTTTTTCTGGTCTTCACTCTGATGTCGGCCTGGTACATATTGCGACCGGTTCGTGACGCCATGGCGAGCGACTGGAGCGATACCGAGGTGAGCTTCCTCTTTAACATTACCTTTGCGGTCAGTGTGGTGGTGGTAGCCCTGTATGGCGTAGCCGTATCGCGAGTGGCGTTCCGCTACCTGGTGCCCGGGGTCTACGGGTTTTTCGGCTGCAGCTTCGTCGCGTTTTATTTTGGTGTGAGCGGCGTTGAAGACCGGGTGCTTATCGACAAGATTTTCTATGTCTGGGTAAGCGTGTTCAGCCTGTTCCATGTTTCGGTCTTCTGGAGCCTGATGTCGGACCTGTTTACCAAGGAGCAGTCCAACCGGCTGTTCGCATTTATCGCTGTGGGTTCGACTGTCGGCGCGCTGGTGGGGCCACTCATTCCCGCACTGTTTGCCGATGATCTGGGCACCGACAAATTGATGTTGATAGCGTCGGTCGCGCTGCTTGTGCCGATCGCCCTCGTGCTTTACCTCGAGCGGCTCAAATCGATTGACTTACGCAATGAGGGCGTGCACGCAGACCTGAGCGCGGCGCGGATTGGCGGCAACCCTTTTGCCGGGTTCAAAATGTTTGTGACAAACCCGTACCTGCTGGCAATAGGGGTGTTTATTTTGCTCTACACCACGATCGGGTCGTTTGTGTATTTTGAGCAGAAAAACCTACTTGCCGATTTCAGCCGCGAGGAGCGCACCTCGATTCTGGCAAGCGTGGATCTGGTCGTGAACATACTGACGTTCACGATTGGCTTGTTCGCAACCAGCCGCATCATCAAGAACTTTGGTATGGCTGCAACGCTGGCAATGGTGCCGGTCTTCATCGCCGCAGGGCTGCTGATTCTGGCGTTTGCGCCGGTGCTCATTGTGGTGCTGGCGCTGCAGGTAGCCCGTCGCGCCGGAAACTATGCGATCACCCGGCCAGGCCGCGAAATGTTGTTCACCGCTGTCGATCGTGAAACCCGCTTCAAGGCCAAGCCGGTAATCGATATCGCCGTTTACCGCGGCGGCGATGCGCTGAGCAGTATCGCGTTTGCGGGCCTGACGGACGGGCTTGGCTTTGGCCTTGCCGCGATGGCCGGGATAGGCGCCGGCATCGCTGCTGTCTGGGCCGCCGTTGGCGTGTATCTGGGCCGGGTATTCGTGGGGCGCGACGCGGCTGCAACCGCCGCTGCTATCAAGTCGACGCCACAGGAAGCCTGACCGCCCCGGCCGCAGCGGCTAGCCGGCCTCGGCGGTCTTGCCTTCGCCCAGCGCGCGCAGATCTGCCAGGACTTCTTCGGTGTGCGTGTTCGGGTTCACGCTGGAGTAGTGCTTCACGACCACCCCGTTCGGGTCGATCAAAAACGACTCGCGTTTAGCGAGTTTCATTGGGCCTATCTTCATGATCACGCCGTAGGCTTCTGCGGCCTGTTTGTCACTGTCGGCCAGAATTGAAAACGGCAGGCTGTACTTCTCGGCAAACTCGGCATGCGAGTCGACGTCGTCAAGGCTCACGCCCAGCACAACCGCGTTCAGCGCATCGAAGGCAAAAATATTGTCGCGAAACGAGCAGGCTTCGGTGGTGCATCCCGGCGTGTCGTCTTTCGGGTAGAAATACAGCGCCACCCATTTGCCGCGATATTGCTCCAGGTCATGCCATTCGCCCTGCTGGTCCTGCAGCCGGAACTCCGGTGCGGCACTGCCTACCAGGTCGGCACCGTGAGTGCTGATCGAAAATACCAGCCCGGCGAGTGCCGCCAGTGGCTTAAGATAACGGTTCATTGTTTCGCTCCTCGGTTGCGCCATGTCGATGTTGCCCACAGCAGCTGCGATGGAAGTCCGGGCCGTGCTCGCTTGTGAGCCCTGCGCAGGTGTGCTGTGATTGCGACTTTTACGGGTTACCACTTATAGCATGGATCAAGGGCAGCACAAGCGGGTTATTCGTTTCTCTGGTGACTGCCGGATCGGCCTGGTCCTGCCGGGCGGCGGTGCTCGCGGGGCCTACCAGGTCGGTGTGCTGAAGGCCGTATCGGAGTTGCTGCCGCGCCGCTCGCCGAGCCCGTTTTCGGTGCTGAGCGGCACCTCGGCCGGCGCTGTCAATACGGTAGTGCTTGCGAGCCGCGCGCGCCTGCTGCACGTCGCTGTGGCGGAGCTGGAACATGTCTGGGGCAATTTCCGCTCAGAAGAAGTCTTCAAGTCGGACGCCAGCACCATGATGCGCAACACGCTGCGATGGGCTTATGCGGTTCTGACCGGCAGTCTGCACGGTCACCAGTCGCTGGCGCTGCTCGACAATTCGCCGTTGCGCGAACTGCTCAGCACGCGGGTCAATTTCGATGCCATCCAGGAATCCATAGACGCGGGTTACGTGGACGGCGTATCCATTACCGCAGCGGGCTACAGTTCGTCCCGCTCGGTGGCGTTCTATCAAGGGGCCGAGGAGGTAGACCCGTGGCTGCGCGTTCGCCGTGTCGGGCGCCGGACCCGGCTGACGCTCGATCATGTGATGGCCAGCATTGCGGTGCCAATAGTCTTTCCGCCGGTGCGTATCGGCCACGAATATTTCGGCGATGGCGCCATGCGTCAGGCAACGCCGCTGTCACCGGCTGTGCATTTGGGTGCCGAACGAATTCTCGTTGTCGGTGTCCGTAATGAACAGCCTGATTTGCCTGCCGACGGAGACGCGGCGTACCCGAGTTTGGGGCGCGTCGCCGGCTACATGCTGGATGCATTGTTTATGGACGGGCTTTCGGCTGATCTTGAGCGTATGGCGCGCATCAACACCATGCTGCGGCAGATCCCCGGTACCTCGCCCAGTGGTGATACTGGCCCGCTGCGGTCTATCGATGCGTTTGTCATGCTGCCCTCCCGCGATATTCGTGAGATTGCGCAGCGCCATATTGGCGAGGTGCCGCGACCGGTACGGATTTTGCTGCGCGGGCTGGGGGCGATGAATAAAGGCGGCATGCAGCTGGCGAGCTATTTGTTGTTCGAGTCGGGCTATACGCGCGAACTGATCGAGTTGGGTTACGGTGATGCCATGGAACGCCGTGAAGAACTGCTGCAGTTTTTGCGTGGTGAACCGATGGACGCACCGTCGGGCATCACCGGCTGGAACGAGCTGAGTTCGGAATACACGAGCCGCCTGCCGGTGCTGAACATCTCAGAGCAGGAATAACGTTCCGAGGCCGAGAAAGGTCATAAAGCCGACGACATCCGTGACGGTCGTCAGCACCACGCCACCGGCGATGGCCGGGTCTATGCCCAGCCGCGGCAGTATCAGCGGGATTACCGATCCCGCGAGAGCTGCGACGACGAGGTTGATGGCGACGGCCGCACCGATGATCAGGCCGACGTCCCAGCCGCCGAAAAATGCCACGCTGATCAGCGCGACAATGCTCGACCACAGCAGGCCATTGACCGCTCCCACCAGGAACTCCTTGCTCAGCAGCCAGCGGGCGTTGCTCGGGCCGACCTTGCCAAGCGCCATGCTGCGCACCATCAGCGTAAGTGTCTGCGTTCCGGCAATACCGCCCATGCTTGCGACCACCGGCATCAGCACCGCCAGTACCACGACCTCGGCCAGCGTGGCTTCGAACATGCCCACCACCGCAGCCGCCAGAAAGGCCGTTGCCAGGTTAATGCCGAGCCACAGTGAGCGTCGCGCCACGCTGGTTACGACCGGGGCGAAGATGTCGTCCTCTTCATCAAGTCCCGCCTTGCCCAGAATTTCGTGCTCGGCCTGTTCCCGAATAACGTCCACGACGTCATCCACAGTGATCTGGCCGAGCAGTTTGCCGGTATCGTCGATGACCGGGGCCGCAACAAGATCGTTGGTTTCAAACAGGCGTGCCACCTCAGCAGCCGACGTGGATGCATGAATACCCTCGACGGCGGTGTCCATCACATCGACAACACTGGCTTCAGGGTCGTGTGTAATAAGGCGTGCGATCGACAGCGTGCCGCGATAATTGTCATTACGGTCAACCACAAACAACATGTTGGTGTTGCGCGGCAGCTCGCCGAGAAAGCGCAGGTAACGGAGTACGACTTCGAGTGTTACGTTGCGCCGTACCGCAATCGTATCGGGGTTCATGAGGCCGCCCGCACTGTCTTCCGCATAGGACAGCACCGCTTCCAGCCGTTCGCGATCGCGCCGATTTAGTGACCTGATCAGCTGTTGCGTCAGCGACTCCGGCAGGCCGGCAATCACGTCAGCGAGGTCGTCGAGCTCCATGCCTTCGGTAGCGGCCACCAGATCCTGGGCGTCCATGGAAGACATCAGCAGGGTCCGGACTTCGTCGTTGAGCTCGGCCAGAACGTCGCCTTCGTCTTCGGGGGGTAGCAGCTTCCAGACGACTTCGCGCTTTGCCGGCGGCAGTGACTCAAGCAGCAGGGCGGCCTCGGCCGGGTTCAGATCGGCGAGCATCTGCTCTGCCCGCAGCATCATTCCCTGCGACAGAGCATCCCGTAAACCGGCGAGGTCGACCTTCGCCTTGATCGCCGGTTCCATCTCAGCTGACCGCCGCTGACCGGTCGAGGCGATCATGGCGAATCAGCACATTGGCATATCGCTCAGCCAGCTGGGCGCCGATTTTTTCCACCACATACACAGAGCGATGCTGTCCACCTGTGCAGCCCACTGCAGCCGTGAGGTAGTTCCTGTTGTGCTCACGGTACTCAGGAATGCGGTTGCTGAGAAACCCCACAATGTCATCGATCATCCGCTGGGTAATGGTGCTTGCGGCCAGGAAGCGGATAATTTCCGGGTCTTTACCGTTGAGTGCGCGCAGCTCGGGTACCCAATACGGATTGGGCAGGCAGCGCACATCAAAGACGAAGTCCGCATCGTATGGCACGCCATATTTGAAGCCGAATGATTCGATCTGCACCGACAGCTCGGCTTGCTGCCGTTCAGCTACCCGCGCACGCAGTGTCGTTCGCAGCTCGTGAATGCTGGTCGAACTGGTGTTGATGACCAGGTCGGCCGAGTAAATGATCGGGCCCAGCAGCTCGCGCTCTTCGCTGATGGCATCCTGCAGGCTCATCTCCGGAGTGCGTAACGGATGCCGCCGCCGCGTTTCCCTGTAGCGCTGCAGGAGTACCTCGTCGTCGGAGTGTAAAAAAAGTATTTCGCAGCGAACGCCCTGCGACTTGAGCCCTTGCAGCAACGCCGGCAATGACTGCAGATCCGCTTCCCGGTTGCGCGCGTCAACCCCCACCGCCATGTTGTCGTAGAGCGCATCGCGGGCTTCGATTGTCTGCGTAATCAAGCCACCCAGCAGGGCAGCAGGGACGTTGTCGATGCAGAAAAAGCCCATGTCCTCCAGGGCGTCCAGCGCGACAGATTTGCCGGAGCCCGAAAGGCCACTGACAATGATGAGGCGCATTGTCAGTCGAAGCTGCGCTTCACGCTCTCGCGCGCATGATGGTCTGTAATCTTGCCCTTGTGCCGTCTGACCTGCCGGTCAAGTTTATCCACCATGGCGTCAATCGCCGCGTACATGTCCGCTTCCACCGAATGCGCGTGCAGGGAGTTGCCACTCAGGTAAACGGTGGCTTCCGCTTTGTGCTCAAGTTTCTCAACGGTGAGCACACAGTGAATGTCGGTGATGTGTTCAAAGTGGCGCTCAATGCGCTGCAGCTTTTCGTTCACGTAGTCGCGGAGGGCAGACGTTATCTCTACATGATGGCCGGATATAGTAATTTGCATCGTTGCTGTGCTCCTGTTGTTGCTCTGGTTGGGGCCGAATGTATTACGCGAAGTTCGAGCCGGATGTCTGGCGCTGCAGATCAGACGCGCTGTTTGCGCTCGTTTGACGGAGCTATCTGCATGGCCTCCCGGTATTTTGCCACGGTTCGGCGCGCTACCTGAACGCCTTGTTCCGCAAGTAATTTGGCGATTTTGCTGTCACTCAGCGGTTTCGTCGGGTTCTCGGCGCCTATCATGCGCTTGATGCGCGCACGAATAGCCGTGGAAGACTGGCCCGACCCATCGTCCGCGGTCAGCTGGCTGGAGAAAAAGTATTTAAATTCGAATACGCCGCGAGGGGTATGCATAAATTTGTTGGTGGTTACGCGCGAAATCGTGGATTCATGCATGTCGAGCATCTCGGCGATATCCTTGAGGATCATGGGTCGCATGCGCTCCTCACCGTGTTCCAGGAAGTCGACCTGACGTTCAACGATCGACATCGCCACTTTCATCAGGGTCTCGTGGCGTATTTCCAGGCTGCGCACCAGCCAGCGAGCCTCCTGCAGCTGACCCCGCAGCGTAGAATGATTGTTACTTCCGCGCAGCATGTTGGCGTATGCCTGATTAACTTTAAGCTGTGGCGAGCTGCCCCGGTTGACTTCGACAATCCACTGGCCGTCCTGCTTGCGCACGTAGACGTCCGGAATAACGTATTGGGTGCTGTTGGACTGGATCGTTGAGCCCGGCTTCGGGTGGCAGGCCCTAATGAGCAGGATGGCGTCGTCGAGCTCCGCATCGCTGACGCCGAGCTTGCGACGCATGGCCGCGAGGTCATGCGCGGCCAGCGTGTCCAGTTCTTCGGCTGCGATCCGCAGCGCCAGATCGCGGGCCCCGTCACCCGTGTGCAGCTGCCGCAGCTGCAAACTGATGCACTCGCTCAGGTCACGTGCCGCAATGCCCGCCGGGTCAAGCTGTTGCACTTTGCCGAGGGCCCGCTCGACTTCAGCCAACGAGAAACTGGCATCCTGCGGCAGTGTCTGCAGCAACTCTTCGAGGCTTACTGTCAGGTAGCCATCGTCATTGATGGCATCGACGATGGCTTCGCCAATGGCTGACTCACGTGGGCTGAAGTCGTCCATTTGCAGCTGCCACAACAGGTGGTCCTGCAGCGATTCACCACTGGTGTCCGGCAGGTCTATTTGGGGTTGCTCGGCGCCCGAATAATTGTCGCCTTTGCGGCCGTTGCCGTAGATGTCTTCCCAGTCGCCGCGTTCCAGCTCGCCACCATCTACAATCTCTGGTTGCTCCGCGGGGGTCTCATTATCAGCCGGCTCTTCCTGCTCCAGCATGACATTTTCTTCAAGCGCTTCGGCCAGCTGTGTATTGAGCTCGAGCACCGGCATTTGCAGCAAGCGAATTGCCTGCTGGAGTTGCGGCGTCATGGTCAGTTGCTGACCCAGCTTTAGCTGCAGCGATAGTTTTGCCATAGTGTGCGCGGTCATCCTAACCGCTATTGATGAAATGCTCAGCCCGCGTTCCGGCGCCTGACGTAGTGTACCTAAAGCGCGAAGTCGTCGCCGAGATACACTTCTCGAACCTGCTGGTTGGCCAGCACCTCAGCGGGTTCGCCGGCCGCGATAACCGCACCGTCATTGACGATGTACGCCCGGCTGCATATGCCCAGTGTTTCGCGCACATTGTGGTCGGTTATCAATACCCCGATGCCGCGCTGGCTCAAATGCCGGATGATGCGCTGTATATCAAGTATCGAGATCGGGTCGACGCCGGCAAAAGGTTCGTCCAGCAATATAAAGCGCGGCTCTACCGCCAGCGCCCGCGCAATCTCAACGCGCCGCCGCTCGCCGCCCGACAGGCTCATGCCGAGGCTGTTGCGAACGTGCCCGATATGCAGCTCTTCCAGTAATTCTTCCAGCAGCCGTTCGCGGTCGGCCTGGGTCAGTTCGTCGCGGGTTTCAAGGATCGCCATGATGTTGTTGGCGACCGTAAGCTTGCGGAAGATCGAAGCTTCCTGCGGCAGATAGCCGATACCCTGCTTGGCCCGCAAGTACATCGGCAGCGCGGTGACGTCCTTGCCGTCGAGAAGTATGCGCCCCTTGTCGGCCGTGACGAGCCCGACAACCATATAAAACGCCGTGGTTTTCCCGGCGCCATTGGGCCCGAGAAGGCCGACGACCTCGCCGCTCTGAATCTCGAAGCCGATGTTCTTGACGACCTCGCGCAGCTTGAACTTTTTACTCAGGTTTTCGGCGCTTAATACACTCATTCCGGGCTGGTTCCGCCGTCGTTGGGCAAACCCGGTGCAGTCCCCGGCTCGCTGTCGCTGTCAGGCAGCCGCGTGCCCGGGTCTATCAGTATCGTCACCGGGCCGCTCTCGCCGGACCCCGCAGTCAGTCGCTGGGCCGTGAGGTCGTAGGTAATCAGCTGGCCGGATATGGCGTTGACGCCATCCGAAAATCGCGCCTTGCCGTCCAGCTGCAGCCTGCCGTCGGCCAGCAGGTAACTGATCGTCTCGGCCTCGCCGCTGTTGACGTTGTCAGCGCCGGCAACGCTTTGCTCAAAGCGGGCAGGCATGCCGGTCAGCACCGCCGACTGCAGCTGGTGGTTCACGAAGCGGAGTTCGGCCGCATCGCAATACAGCCGTGTGCCGTCAGCTTCCACCGTCACATTGCCGCTGAAGTTCCAGGTCCCATCGTCAAAATCCAGCTTGGCTGTCTCGGCCAGGTCGGCGCGAATGCCGAGGTTACCCTGATCGAGGCGCAAGCCGCGAAACAACAGGCTGTTAGAGTCGTAGTCGAACTCCGTTGACTCAGCATCGATGGTGATGGGCATGTCAGGCTGGAGTTCAGGTGCGGTCACCTGAGCTGCCGCCGGCGCTGTTGCGACAAGCAGCAGGAACCCGACGAAGCGGGCACGAGTGAGCGGCATCCGCCGCCCGCTAGGGTGTGAATTTGCCATTAACGTTTGCCAGCAGGTTCAGGCGGTTTGTTCTGAAATTTGCTTCCATCCCGGTGCCGTTAAGCTGGTGTCCGTCAAACAGCACGGCTACCCGCGCCGGTGTTGTCGCCAGCATGGTGTCAGGATGGATGTCCAGCTGCTGTGTCCGGATTTCGGTCCGGCCACCCGGTAAATCTCCCGACACCGCTGTTACATCGCCCGCCAATTCAATGACTTCAGCCGCGGCCGGAATGCGCCCGGCATTGGCCCGTACATTCCATGTCGGCCCGCCGACCGGGCCGTAATCAAGATCGATAGCCCGCATCTCGATGCTCGCATCGGTGGTGTTCTGCTCCGCGCGGTCCGCACGAATTCGATACAGGACGGAACCGTCCGCCGTGGTGCCTGTCAGCTCGGCATTGTCGAGGTAGTAGGCAAGGCTCAGCGTGGGCTTCTCGCTGACCTCCGCGATTTCCGAGTGTCGAAAAACCAGGAAAGTGCTGCCCACAGCGCCCGCCAGCAGCAGCACAAAGGCCAACACATTGCGCGGTTCAGGCAGAGTCATTCACGGGCCGCCAGCAGCAGATCGCACACCTCCCGAACAGCGCCCTGACCGCCGCCCAGATGAGTATGCCAGTCAGCAACGGCATCCAGGTCATGGTGTGCGTCGGCGACCGCTATAGCGAGTCCTGCCGCTCGCATGCACTCGAGATCAGGCGTGTCATCACCCACGCAGGCGGCCGCGGAAGCGTCCAGGCCCAGTTGCTTCAGCAGGCTTTCGAACACGCCGAGTTTATCGCTGACGCCCAGGTGGACATGCTCGATCCCCAGTTCGGCCACCCGTTTCTCCACGGCCTTTGATTTCCGTCCGGAGATCACGGCGACCGTGAGTCCGGCTTCAAGCAGCTGCCGAATGCCATATCCGTCACGCACGTGGAACACTTTGGCCTCATTGCCTTTGCTGTCGAAGTGCAGGCGGCCGTCAGTCAGCACGCCATCAACATCAAGCACCAGCAGCCGTATTGCAGCTGCTTGCTCGTATACCTTGTCAAGGTCAACTTTTTTGTACACGTCGGTCTTCCTTATTGGCTGCCAGACCCGGCCGGTTCGCGCCCGCCGGGCTAGACGACGCCTGCACGGAACAGGTCATGGATATTCAGTGCCCCAACGACGCGCCGGTCGTCGTCAACCACCAGCAGGGCGTTAATTTTGTAGCGTTCCAGTATATGGACGGCCTCTGCAGCCAGCATTTGCGGTGCTGCCGTTTTGCAGTCAGCCGTCATTACGCTGGCCATGGTCGCTGTGTGCACATCGATGCCCCGGTCAAGCTGGCGGCGCAGATCACCGTCTGTAAATATCCCCAGCAGGGTGTTGTCGGTATCGGTAACGGCTGTCATGCCCAGCCCTTTCGACGTCATTTCCAGCAGTCCCTGGGCCAGCGGGGTCGTCGGGCTCACCGCCGGAATTTCTGCGCCGGTATGCATCAGGTCGTCGACCCGAACCAGCAGTTTCCGACCCAGCGCGCCGCCGGGATGCGACATCGCGAAGTCTTCTGAGGTAAATCCGCGGCTCTCCAGCAGCGCGACCGCGAGGGCGTCACCCATTGCAAGTGCCGCGGTGGTACTGGCCGTAGGCGCAAGGTTCAGCGGGCACGCTTCCTCGCTGACCCCAATATCCAGAACGACCTGCGCCGCTTCGGCCAGGGTTGAGCGCTGCTTGCCGGTCATCGATATCAGCTGTATACCGAGGCGTTTCAGCAACGGCAGCAGAGTCAGCAGCTCGGTGGTTTCGCCGGAGTTTGACAGAGCAATGACCACGTCACTGCGGGTTATCATCCCGAGGTCACCGTGGCTGGCTTCAGCCGGGTGGACAAAAAACGCCGGAGTGCCCGTACTGGCCAGCGTCGCCGCAATCTTGCGTGCGATGTGTCCCGATTTACCCATGCCGGTCACGACGACGCGTCCGCTGCATGCGAGGCACAGCTGACAGGCCTCGGTAAAGCTCGCGCCGATGCGCGGCGCGAGTTCGCGGATCGCGCGCGCCTCGATCTCCAGTACCCGGCGGGCGGTGGCACCCGGGTCGTGTGCGCGCGACGTATCGCTCATCGTCGTTCGTATCCGCTGGTCATAGAATCCGCACTCATCAAATGGTACCGCTCAGCAACAGGCCCTGATACCCCAGAAACGCCGCCAGCAGGGTGAACCCGATCCCGCGCCCGATGCCCGGCTTCCCGTTGGGATTGTACGCCAATAGCAGTAGCGCGCAGGTGAAGCCCAGCATGATGGGGACGTGGAAACTCAAAATGCCCGGGTCAACCGGCCCCGGACCCGCCAGCCCGGCGACGCCAACGACCGCCAGTAAATTAAACACGTTGGAACCGATCACGTTGCCCACCGCGAGGCCAGGCTCGCCGCGGAAAGCGCTCACCACCGATACGGCAAGTTCCGGC
>JAZBOT010000111.1:0-10676 GCA_036351295.1 Gammaproteobacteria bacterium
GCACATGATCGAGACCATCAACAAGCTCAACCGCATCTCCCGCCAGATGCTGCAGGAGATGGGCCGCGAGCCCTTGCCGGAAGAACTGGCAGAGCGCATGGAAATGTCGGAAGACAAAGTCCGTAAAGTGCTGAAGATTGCCAAGGAGCCCATCTCGATGGAAACCCCCATCGGCGATGACGAAGACTCACACCTGGGCGATTTCATCGAGGACCTGACCGTGGCTTCACCGATCGACTCGGCGACGTCATCCAGCCTGAAAGAAACCACCGGACAGGTGCTCGCCGGCCTGACCCCGCGCGAGGCGAAAGTACTGCGCATGCGCTTCGGTATCGAGATGAACACCGACCACACGCTGGAAGAAGTCGGCAAGCAGTTCGACGTGACCCGCGAGCGGATCCGGCAGATCGAAGCGAAGGCGCTGCGCAAGCTGCGGCACCCGTCGCGCTCGGATCAGCTGCGGAGCTTTCTCGGCGACGACTAGTTGCGTTTGAACCCGGCGTTTCGGGCAGCGCGGCGGACGCCGAGCAGCCCGAGCGCCGAGGCAAACAGCCAGACGGCAGCCGGTATCGGCACGACGTTAACCACAACGTTGTCGAGCTCCACGGCTGAGGTACCGAAGGCAAAAAAGCCGTCACCTGTCGCAAACACCCTGAATGACTGCAGGTTCAGCCAGCCGCCGGTGCCGAAAGGCGTGGCGGCGGTCACTGTGCCGCCGGCCGCGAGGGTGCCTTCGATGCCCGAGCGCGAAACCGAACAAATCCGATTCAAGCTCGTCGATAAAAAGCGTCAGCCGCTGCGCGCTGCAGCATCGCAGACTTATGTTTAATGCGCCTGACTACAGCCCGTCCGACTTGATCACCAGCATCTTCTCAATCGACATATCGGCGATGGTGTGCGGGATGCCGCCCACGCCGAGGCCTGATTCACGCAGACCCGCGAACGGCATGCCGTCGACTCTAAACGCCGTGTGGTCATTGACCATAATCGCTGAACCGTCGAGCTGTGCGTACGCATACATGGCCGTGTCGAGACTGGCGGTATAGACCGCGGCCTGAAAGGAAACCGGCAGGGAGTTCGCCTGGGCAATCGCCGCATCGATGTCGTCATAGGCGTAGACACACACCACCGGGCCGAACACTTCCTGCGTGCTGACTTTGGCATCGACGGGCGGATTGAGCAGCACAGTCGGCGCGTAGCAGCTGGCGCTCAGCGGCTTGCCACCGCACAACAGCTCGGCCCCGGCGGCAACCGCCTCGCTTACCCACTCATCTACCCGGTCGAGCTCGCGGCTGCGGATCAGTGGCCCCACGTCGGTGTCATGCTCGAGCGGATCACCCACTTTCAGCGCCACCGCGGCAGCGGTCAGATCGCGGGCCAGTTCCGCGACCACAGCGCTGTGGGCAAACACGCGCTGCACCGACACGCACACCTGGCCCGCGTGGTAGAAGCCGGCCTTGGCAATCGCCGGCACCGCGAGCTTCAGGTCCGCGTCTGCCGCGACAATCAGCGGCGCGACGCCGCCGTGTTCCAGCGCGCAGCGGGTGCCCGGCGCCAGCTTGCTGCGCAGCATCCAGCCAACCCGCGCACTGCCGATAAAGCTGAAAAAGCCCACGCGCTTATCGGTGACCAGGGCTTCGGCCGTGCCATGCTCATCCGTCAGCAATGCCTGACACCAGGCGGCCGGCAGCCCGGCTGTATGCAGCAGGCGCACAAAGTTAAAGCACGACAGCGGCGTATCTTCGGCAGGCTTGACGATGACCGGACACCCGGCCGCCACTGCTGCAGCGACCTGGTGCACGATGAGATTGACCGGGTGATTGAACGCGCTGACCGCGACCACCACGCCGACAGGCTCCCGCCGCGTGAACGCTACCCGCCCGGCTCCCGCTGCCGTAGTGCCCATGGGTATCATCGCGCCCTGATCGGTGCGAATGACCTCGGTGCAGATCCGCACGCCGTCGATAGCGCGGCGCACCTCGACCTCGCTGTCAGCCCTGGGCTTGCCGCCCTCCGCCGCCGCATCGGCCACCAGAGCCTCGAACTGCTCCTGCATCAACTCAGCCAAGCGATCGAGTATGGCCACCCGCTCGTGCACTTCGAGCCAGCCGCTGCGATTCCGGTACAGGCCGTGGGCGACCGCGAGCGCCTGCTCGACGTGAGCGGCACCCGCGGTATCGACTCGCGCAATAGCGCTGCCGTCGTAGGGATTAGTCACCTCGACGGCACCGGCCGGGCTAGCGGCATCAGGAATCAGCAGTGTCTCGTGGCGCATGCTTAGCGTTCCTCCGTTTCTCAAGCCCCGTCGGTTACCTAACCCTCGGCACCCGGGCTGAACATTTCGCCGAGCCGCTGCGTGAGGATAACGTTCTCGCGATAGTCGATCGGCACGACCACCAGGCTCGGGCCCTTTTCGTTCAGCGCCGTCTCCAGTGCGCCCCTGAAGTCGCGGCTGTTGCTCACGGTGTGTCCGTGCCAGCCGAACGCAGCCGCGAGCTGCAGCCAGTCGGGGTTGGTGAAGCCGAGGTCGGTGTGTCGGTCAAACTCATTCTGCTGCTTCCAGGCGATCAGCCCATAGCCGCCATCCTCCCAGACCAGCATGGTGATATCTGCTTTGAGACGGGCCGCTGTCTCCATCTCCTGCACATTCATCATAAAACCGCCGTCGCCCGCAATACCGAGCACCTTGCGATCAGGAAACACAAGGTTTGCCGCAATAGCGCCCGGGAGGGCAAAACCCATGGAGCAAAAGCCGTTGGGTATGAGACAGGTGTTGGGTTCGTGGCAGTGATAATGCCGCGCTATCCACATCTTGTGTGCGCCCACATCCGACAACAGGATGTCGTCGCGACCCAGCACTTCGCGGCAATCCCACAGCACTTTCTGCGGCCGGATAAAGCCCTCCGTGTCATCGTCTTTGTGCATGGCCAGTTCTTCGGCCATCCGCGTGCGCACCGCGTGCTGATTCTGCAGATCGAAGGTCAGCGGTTCGGCATCCAGGCGCTCGTTCAGTGCCCACAGCGTGTGGGCCAGATCGCCCACCAGCTCTATTTCGGGGTGATAGTTGGCGTCGATCTCGGCGGGCAGAAAATCCGCATGGATGATGCGCTTGTCGCGGTCCGGGTTCCACAAATGCGGGTGATACTCGACCATGTCGAAGCCCAGCGTGATGACCAGGTCGGCTTCGTCAATCACCCGCGTCGGCAAATCTTTGGAACCCAGTCCGACCGTGTACAGGCAATAGTCGGCATCGACATCGACACATCCCTTCGCCATAAAAGTGCTGAGCACACCAATGCCGGTGCGCTCACAAAAACGCACCAGCTGTTTACTGGCACGGCGCCGAATACAGCCGTTACCGGCAATAATCACCGGGCGTCGGGCTGCCTTCAGCAGCTCAAAAGCCCGGTTGCAGATCTTGTCATCGGCCACGGACCGCCGGTAGCGGCGCGGCTGCAGCGGTGGCTCGTCAGAGTGGAGCTTGGCGACATCCTCGGGCAACTCGATCAGCACGGCGCCCGGCTTCTCGCTGCGCGCGATGCGCACCGCTTTGCGCACAATTTCGGGGATGGTCGCCGGATTGACCACCGACGTGGCCCACTTGGTGACCGGCTCAAACATCCCCACGACGTCCATGATTTGATGCGACTCTTTGTGCAGGCGCTCGGTCGAGCCTTGGCCGGTCAGCACCAGCATCGGGGCCCGATCCATGTTGGCATCGGCCACACCGGTAATCAGGTTGGTCGCGCCGGGACCGAGCGTACCCAGCGCCCCGGCAGGCTGCCCCGTCAGGCGACCGTAGATCTCGGCCATGAAGGCCGCGCCCTGTTCATGCCGAGTGAGCACAAAGCGGATGCTGTCCGACCTTTCCAGCGACAGCATGAAGTCGGCATTCTCCTCGCCCGGCACACCAAAGATGTAGCGAATGCCTTCCTGCTCAAGGCACTGCACCAAAAGATCGGAAGCTTTCACATGCACCTCTGCTGATGTTTCATGCAAACCATCATAACAGGGTGGTCAAATCGCCCGGCTAAGCGACTTCCCGGGGGCGCGGCTGGATGTTGGGAAACACTTCGTCCATCGGCCGGGAGCGGCCGTTGTTCTGCACGATGCGGCAATGCTTGCGCGACAGCTGGCGCGCCTCTTTGACGCCGCATGAATGCGCAATAATCCCGACTTCCTTCTCCATGGTCTGCTGATAACGGCGCACCCGCTCAGCCTTGTCGGCCGGCACCAGGCCACGCTGCAGTTTCTTGTCGTGGGTGGTGATGCCGGTCGGGCAGGTGTTCTTATTACACTGCAGCGCCTGAATGCACCCCAGCGCAAACATGAACCCACGCGCTGTCACCACAAAGTCGGCGCCGGCGCAGATCGCAGCGGCACAGGCTTCCGGCGTAATGGCCTTGCCGCTGGCGACCACCCGGACGCGCTCCCGCAGACCGTAGTGATTGAGGGTATCCACCAGCAGCGGCAGGCTTTCCCGCAGCGGCAGGCCAACGTTGTCGATCAGCGGCTGCGGCGCCGCGCCGGTGCCGCCGTCGCCGGAATCCACCGTAATGAAATCCGGCGCGGACTCGATACCGCGCCGCCAGACTTCCTCGAACAGTTCATGCAACCAGTCGTAGCTACCGATCACCGCCTTGAAGCCCACGGGCTTGCCGGTGACCTCGCGGATATGGTTGAGCATATCCAGCAAATCTGCGCCGTTGTGAATTTCGGGGTGGCCGTTGGGGCTGATCGAAGCCTGCCCCGCCGGGATCCCGCGAATCGCCGCAATCTCCGCTGTCACTTTGCCGGCCGGCAGAATACCGCCTTTCCCCGGTTTGGCACCCTGGCTCATTTTGAGCTCGAACATTTTCACCTGCTCGTGCGCCGCGACTGCCCGCAGCTTTTCGTCACTGAGCTTGCCTTCCGCGTCGCGCACACCGTACTTGGCTGTGCCGATCTGAAACACAATGTCGCCGCCACCTTCCAGATGCCACTCCGACAAACCACCCTCGCCGGTATTCATCCAGCACCCCGCCATCCGTGCGCCCTTGGACAAGGCCAGCACCGCCGGTTTAGACAATGCGCCGTAGCTCATGCCCGAGATGTGAAAAATCCGGTTCGTGGTATACGGCTGGGCACAATACGGCCCGATCGTCATGTCCGAAATCGGCACCGTGTCTTCGTCAAGCGTGGGATAGGGGCAGTTAACGAAAATAATCGTGCCGGTGGGCCGCAGGTCGCGGGTAGACCCAAATGCCACCGTGGTGTCGACACCTTTGGCGGCCCGATAGGCCCACGTGCGCTCGGCGCGGTTAAACGGCATCTCTTCGCGATCAAGCGCAAAAAAGTACTGGCGGAAAAACTCACCCAGATGCTCGAAGACATAGCGAAAGCGCCCGACGACCGGAAAATTGCGGCGGATAGCGTGGGCCGTCTGGTTGACGTCGATCACGTAGAGCGTGATCAGCCACAGCACGCCGAGACCGATCATGAACAAGAACAGGTAGACAAATAACTGCAGAATATCGGTCACAAAGTTCATCGCATGCCCACACGGTTGCGCGCCTTAGAAGCAGACGTCATTCTGCGCGGGCAGCCGCAGGATGACAAGGCACCTGCTGTGCCCCGGCGTCGTTCAGACTGTCACCATAGCGCGACTCCGGGCCAGTAATTCGGCCACACTCTGATCGTCATCGCGGCGTTGCTCGAGCTTCTCAAGCAATGCGTCCAGTTCGCGGATTCCATCGGGTTCAGATCGGCCAACCGCGGGTATACCTTCGTTGACCGCGGCCTGCTCCGCCACGATATCCTGCCGCCATAAGGTGAGCAGGCGCTTCTGCATCGCGGCGCTGAGATGATCGGCCTCGAGGATTTTTGCCGGGGTGCCAAATACGCGACGCGGATCAAGCACGGCGGCTTCAACGTCAAACTCCGCGGCGCCCTCGACCGGTTGTTCCTGCAACTTCGGAACCTCGGCACCGGTCGGGTCCTTCACAAACAGCACGTCGCACTCTGCCTCAGCCAGCACGGGTTCAGCCGCCACGGCTTGGGTGACACGCTGCCAGCGCGAGAGGTTACGAGCGCCCATAATGACGAGTTCGACCCCCAGCTTGCGGGCGGTGGACGGCAACACGTCCGCGGGCAGGCCCTGCACGAGCTCAATATCATCGGCGTCCAGGTCAAAATGATCGGCAAACTTGCGGACCATGCGGCCGTGCTCAATGGCGGCCTCGCGGCGGCGCTCACTCTGCCGCGACTTGTCGGCTGCGGGGTAAGCCGTCATCGGCCCCATGTAGGGCGCATAGCCAACGTAGGATCGCACGCCCACCGGCACCTGGTAGGCGTGTACCACGGTGTTGGGCATCTCGAGTGCTTTGGTCAGCTGGTCGGCGACCTCAAAAACATGATAGTCGTGTGCGGCAACAATCTCATCGTCAGCATCACTGCTGCCAATGGCGGTCATCGCGCTCGACATAGCCGCGACCTTGGGGCTCACAAACCACACCGGACTACTTGAATGCCGAACCAACGTCCAGTCCGTGTTGGCGCTGATGCCAAGAATGTAGTTGTGCTCCTGCGACTCGGCCATTACCAGGTCGGGCGCGGCCGTTGCGACCTTGTGAAGAATGGCGTCGGTCGCATCAGCGTGCCACAGCGCTTCCGTCTTGACCGAAAGGCCCGCCGACTTGAACGCCAGGCCAATCTCGTCGAGGCGGGTGACTGCCGTATCCGCCAGTTCCTGCCGCCGCTGCTCAACCTCGGCGTCGCCGGCAAACAGTTTCTGCTCCAGCGAATTCTCATGGCACACCGTGAAGAGCTCAACGCCTGCCGCAGCCTGACGGGCCACCCGGAGGGCGCGTTCGATCAGCGGGCTGTCGGCCGGCCGCTTCGCATCCAGCCGTTCGGGGGGGATCACGACAAGGATTCGTTGCCAGTTCAACTTGGCTGTGCTGTTCATGCTGTCTCCTCTGCTTGCAAACAATTACCTACTGCATACGCTGCAATATCTATGCCGGACGCTGAGCCGCAGACCCGCGCGGCCCGCACGCAGCGACAGCGCAGCATTTGCAAACGGCTGTAAAGCTTCCAAACGGCGGTCGACGCGGAATTGCCGGGCATCACGCTGGCCCCGGGCCGGGCTGCGCGGTACGCTGGGCGCATGTCCCTACTACGAAGTTTGCTGGCTGCCGGGTTGAGCGTGCTGAGTGCCTGCGCGCCGCCGGGCTCCGCACCGGGCAGCGCGCCCCAATCCGCCGAAGTGTCGCCAGCCGACGCGGGTTCAGTGGTGCCGGAACGCATTGCGCGGCAGGTGGTGGCCGACCGAACCGGGGCACCGTTCGACAGCCTTGAGGTGGTCAGCAGCGAATACCGCGAATTCAGCGATTCCGGGCTGGGCTGCCCCGTCGCAGGCCGTGCCTACCTGCAGGTACTGACACCCGGTTACCGGATCCTGATCAAGTCTGACGCGCAGGTGTTCGACGTGCGCGTCGCCGGCTCGCGCGGCCGCATCTGCGAGCGGCCGGCCGGGGCGGACGAACCCTGAAGGCTTCTAAGGTTTTGCCTTCGGCTGCTTGGCGGCCTGCTCACGGGCCTGTGCGGCCCGCCGACGCGCACCGCGGCGGCGACGGCGCGCCTGCCGGAAGGTAATGGTGCGCCAAAACCGGCGCACGCCGCTGAACACGCTCTCGACCAGCGTCGGTCGATACCACCGGGCATCCTCAGGCGCGATGGCCGAGTAGTCGTTCTCGTACTTCACCTTGACCCAGGCGTTGTAGTCGAAGCGGCGCACCAGGCGGAACAGCAGACGATCAATCATATTGCCATCACGCATCACGGCCGTCCCGAAATCGATGACGTACGGCTGTTCATCGGCGGTAACCAGAACGTTTTGCTTGCGCTTCAAGTCGCCGTGCGCCACACCCTCCGCGTGGAAATCCTGGAGCACCCCGAGCAACCGTGCATAAAAGGCCTCAGGGTCCGCGAGGTCGTAGCGGGCGGCTTTCAGCGGGCGGCCCTCAATGAATTCCAGCAGCAACCATTCGTCATCGAGCATGCCCGGGGAATGCGGCACACCGCTGACGCTGGCGATACGCTGGTAGACCCGCGCTTCACGCGCCAGCATGAGGCGGTTGAGCCAGCCGGTCAGCCAGCCGGGCGCGGCGCGCTTGATCACCAGCCTGACCGGCTGGCTGTTGACGGTGGCCGCATACAAATACGCCGACCCCTGATACCCCTGACTCAGCAACGCCGCCTCACGCTGCGTGTCGTCCGCCAACCAGGCCCGCAGGGCCTGGGTCAGTTCATCGGTCAGCGTGGCCGGGTGCGCAGCCGTCACGAGCGCTGCAAGATGTCAGACCGCGGCAGGCGGCAGTTGCTGCCACAGCCACCAGAGAAAAAACAACGAGTACACGACGATCACGGGCTCGTAGTTTTGCTTGAGGCTCTTGGCGAATGACCAGCCCGTGTCCGCACTGGACTTGGGCAGCAGCGAGCGGGGCACCAGCGCCGGGGTGCGCGCCGACCACGCCTCCCAGCTGGCGCCGAAAATACCGCGCAGCTTCTTGTCCTCATAGCTGATCGCCGGCGGGTACCAGAACCACAGGAAAAACGCGCCCACCGCCCAGGGCCAGAGCATGCCGTTGGCCAGCGAAAACCCGATGAGCATCAGGATGTTGCCGGTGTACAGCGGGTGGCGCACCAGCGAATACGGCCCGGTGGTGGACAGCTCTTTGTTTTTCATAACAAAACCGGAGGCCCACAGCCGCACCAGTATGCCCAGGACGGCGATCACTGCACCGGCCCAGAACAGCTGCGGCTTGGGGTCCGCCCAGACGGCAAACACCGCCACCAGCAGGATGCCCACGGCCTGCCGCGAGAACTCGTTGTAGCGGGCCTCGCGTATCAGGCGCGGCAGCCCCGTCAACTCAGGCAGATCGGCGGTGCGGTTTCCCATAAATAATCCCCTATGCGTGGCGCAATTCTACCAGCTTGGCACCCGCACTGAAGCGGCTTTAGTGGTCAGTCTCTGGTCGGCAGGCCGCAGCAACAGTGCTACAATCGCCGCCCCGCGTCGCTGCCTCAGCGCGCCAGCACTCCGAGCGGTATACGTGGGCCTGTAGCTCAGTTGGTTAGAGCAGGGGACTCATAATCCCTTGGTCCCAGGTTCGAGTCCTGGCGGGCCCACCATTTTCATCTTTTTCGAGCTAACTGGTTTCGGGAAGCGCATTGTCGGGCCCGAACAACGGGCACTAAGGACCGGTGTCCCCGTAGCCAAGCCCCGACGGACCCGGGGTTTTGACGCCTAGCGGATTGCAGTTGCGAATCTTTACCCGGCCCTCGAGTACGTTGCCTTTTGAATATTCATAGAAAATGCATTCATTCTTCTCGGGATCATAGTTTTCGACCCACAAGTTGTCGTCCTTCCAGGTCGCGGCAATATGCTGCTGACCCGCCGGCACGCGGATAGTCATCACCCCGCCGTAGCGCTTAACGAAAATCTGCTCGAAGTAAAAGAAGAACGCGGCCCAACCGATAACAAGTGTGACGGAGGCAGCTATTGCGGCACCCCGCCAGCGCCCCCAGCGGCCTCCCAGCAAAAATACCAGGCCAAAAGCAACCGCGATCACCAGCGACCAGTACAAGTAGGTAACCATGAATCTGTCCCTGAGTTATTTCCCGGAATAGAGTAACACTGCGGCGGGCGGCGACGAGCGGCTCCCGATGCCGCGCGAATGCCTCGGCGGACAACGACCAGTCCGGACGTGACCCGCGCCACCGCGAGTAGCGCGGCTGCGTATTCAGGTTGTGCACGCAGGCATCTGCCGAGGCATGGACCGTATTGAAGTCTGCGACTTCGGCAGCCCGGCAACGACGTCTGCCTGCCTGGCCCTTAATCTTGTTCGCCATTGCCAGGCAACAAGTCTTCGAGAAAAAACGCCGACAATGATGAACGCCCCGACAGCCCGGCCTTGCGGTACAGCGCACGAGCCTGCTCGCGCACGGTGCGCTCGCTGGTCGCTCTGACCGCGGCGATTTCTTTGAGGCTCAAGCCTTTGAGCAGCAACATGCCGACATCGGCCTCGGCCTGCGTGAGCTGCCACCGTGCGAACTGGTCCTCGATGGCTCTGCCCAACCCCTGCAGCAGCTCGCGGTGCTCGTTGCGCCAGGCCTCGGCCGCCCCCAGCGCTTCGCTGAGGTCGGCCCGGGCGGCACCGAGCTGGCGCCACAGCAGGCCGATACCCGCCAGCGCGGCCAGTAATACCCCGGCTTCAATGACGATATGCAACTGGCCGGTGCCCTCGCGGTAATCGACCCGCAAATCCCAGGCGATCAGTACGGCAATCGCCGCAAACAGTGCAATAGCCAGCAATACAGGCTGGCGATCGTGTGCGTCATCCGACATACAGGCTCTTCCCGGCGCCGTGCGCCGCCAATCTAGGACGAATGGCGGATTGTATCACCCGGCCTGCGCGACCAAATTGGTCCCATCGACCACTTCGAGGAAATTGCAATGCCAACCACTGACAACACCATCCGCGTCTGGGACCCGCTGGTAAGAGTCGGCCACTGGCTGCTGGCGCTGGGGTTCTTTATCGCCTATCTGACCGAAGACGAATGGCTGACCGCGCATGTCTGGGCCGGCTATACGGTGGCCACTGTGGTGGCGGTGCGGCTGGTCTGGGGGCTGA
>JAZBOT010000112.1:0-37945 GCA_036351295.1 Gammaproteobacteria bacterium
CAGCAACTCCCTGCTCGAATGCCTGGTCATGGGGGCGAGCGCGAGTCGCGACATTGCAGCGCAACTGCAGGGCCGCAGCGCGCATGAGCATACCTTGCCGGAGTGGGATGAAAGTCAGGTGACCGATCCCGATGAGCAAATAGTGGTGACGCACAACTGGGATGAGCTGCGGCGGGCAATGTGGGACTATGTGGGCATTGTCCGCACCGACAAACGTCTGCAGCGGGCCCAGCATCGAGTTGATCTGCTGCAGGAAGAAATCCGTGATTACTACAGCAATTTCCGCGTTGACAACAATCTCATTGAGCTGCGCAACCTGGTAACCGTGGCTGAGCTGATTATTCAGAGTGCCTTGCAGCGTAAAGAGAGTCGGGGTCTGCACTTCACCCGCGACTACCCGCATACTTTGCCGGATGCGCAAGCGGCTGATTCGATTCTCGTGCCGCCGCGATTTGTGTCCGGACGAGCCTCGCTTCCTGCCGCAGCGGACGCGTGAGCACGGCGCTAAAACGCAGCCCGGTGCTAATCCGGGTGCCCAGGCCGGGCGCGCGCGTGCGACTGTTTTGTTTCCCTTATGCCGGTGGTGGTGCTGCCGTGTTTCGTGACTGGCCGGCTGCCTTGCCGGCTGATATCGAAGTGGCTGCGGTCCAGTTGCCCGGCCGCGAATGGCGAATCAAGGAAGCGCCGCTGGCGAGCCTCACGGCGTTGGCGCAGGATGCACTGGCGGCGATACAACCGTACCTTGACAAGCCGTTTGCGCTGCTCGGCGCCAGCATGGGCGGCACGCTGATCTTTGAGCTGGCGCGACGGCTGCGGCAGGCGCAACTGCCGGCCCCCTGCTGTTTGTTGCCGCTGGCCGTCGGGGGGCCGCAAACGCCGGAAACCGAGTTGCTGCACAATTTACCGGACAGCGAGTTTATCGCCGAGCTGCGTGCATTCGGCGTGATGAGTGAGGAGTTTCTCCAGCACGCCGAACTGGTTGAGCTGGCGCTGCCGGTGCTGCGCGCCGATTGCGTGGCGCAGGAAACCTATGTCTACCAGCCGGAAGCGCCGTTTGAGTTCCCGATCTGGGCGTACGGGGGTCGCAGCGATGCCACCGTTCCCGAGGAGCGGCTGGCTGAGTGGGCCGAACTCACCACCGGCGTGTCGCAGGTGCAGATGATCGACGGCGGCCATTTGTTTATGGACGGTCAGCCTGAGCTGCTGATGCAGTCGCTGGCGCGCCGCATCTACCAGTCGCTGCCGTAACAGGGCCAGCCGGCTAAGTTTCCCAGCTGATGCCTTGCTGGCTGAATAACTCGGCGAGCGGTTGCAGCTCAGCTTCGTAGCGCTTCCACCGCGCGACGGCTGAGCGGTAGATCGGCTCACGTACCTGCGCTGAGCTGGCGGTGGCCACCGGCGCCCGGTTGGTGTGAAAGTCGAGGCACTGCGCTTCCCAGTCAAGCCCGCAAAAGTCGAGCAGCTTGCGCGACTCGCCCTCCTGGTCAGCGACCAGCGCCTCGTAGTGCAGTGTCAGGATGCGGCCCGGGAACAGTTGGTCCCAGTGCCGCATCAGCTGGTCAAACATCAGGTAATAACGTCCGCAATCGAGCAGGTCGTAAGAATAGGCGTAGTAGGCGCTGCGCAGCGAAAACAGCTGACGAAAATTGCTGAGGCAGGTGTCCATCGGGTTACGGCGCACGCAAATAATGCGGGCGTTTGGCAGCGCCTGCGCGATAAATCCGGCATACAGGAAGTTCAACGGCATTTTGTCGATGAAGCGAGGTGTGTGGCCCGTGGCCGGTCGGGTCGCAGCAACGTAGTCGCGACCCAAACGCTGCAGATCTCCGTGCAAAACCTGGCGGACACGGTCGGGATCGAAGTCCGGGTTGGCGCGTGCCTGCGCCGCCAGCCGCACGAGGCGGCCGAAATGGTTGAGTTCGCCCGCTGCAAATACCTCTGAATGTGAAGCGATGATGCGCTCGGTCAGAGTCGTGCCGGTGCGCGGCATGCCGACAATAAAGATGGGTTCATCCGATGTATGGCCGGGACCAGCGCCGCCGAGCGCCGCGGTGTCGAACCCGGTCTGCAGTGCGCTGAACATCTGCGCGTCGTCACGCAACCGGTAGTTGATGCTGGCGCGCCAGCGGCGACTGATGGCGGTCAGCAGAGCGAAGCTCTCGGCGCACTCGCCCGCGTCGTCCAGCGCTTTGGCCAGCGCAAAGGTAACGCGCATCTCGTCCTGCAAGCTCCCCTGAAAGCACCTCAGGCGGTCGCGCAGACGGGGGATTACCGGGCTGTCGGCAGGTTGCCGGCGCAAATGGGCGAGGGCTGCCAGTGCCTTGTCTGCCGCCGGGTCATGGGCTACGGCCTGCTCATAGGCGTGCTCGGCAGCTGCAAAGTCGCCATTGAACTTGGCCGAAGCGCCCAGGTTGAACCAGTACGACGCATTGTCAGGCGCACGGCGCACAGCCTGTTGCAAGACCGTCTGGGCATCGGCGTGGCGGCCTGCAAAGCTGAAGATAACGCCAATCGTGTCGAGCGTTTGCGCATCGTCGGGTTGCAGCGCCAGGGAAGTGTCTGCGGCCTCACACGCGCTGCGCGTCTGGCGCAACCCTGCGAGGCAGCGGCCTAGTTGCGCCCAGTACCGCGAGTCCGCCGGCGCAACCGCGACGGCGTTCCGCAGCAGCTCCGCGGCAGGTGTGAACTGACCCTGCTCGGCCAGCGCGACGGCCTGCCAGTACATTGCCGCGTGATCGTCTGCCCGGGCTGCCAGGCGTTGCCGGCAGAGCGCGATCGCGCCAGCCCGGTCGCCGCGAGCGACGAGGCTGGCAGCCGGGTCCTGCTCCGACTTCGGCGCGGGCGCTTGGCGGGTCGTCATCAAAAAGCGGCTCGTGCGGTTGCAGCTGACCGCAGCGTATCACACTGCCCCGGTTGGCCGGCGGTGTCGGTGGCTAACGAAACCGATAGCGAAAATCCACGCCGATGTTGCGCGGCCGCACCACGTTCTTGAAATAGCGTCGCAGGGTGAAATCGTTCGGTGCGCCCGCCGTCACCAGGCTTGCGCGGGTCTCGCGGACGCCGGTCTCGGCATACTTGTTGAATAAATTCTCCGCGAACAGCGTGACCGTCCATGCTTCGTGGCGCAGCGCGGCTGACAGATAGTGCAGGGCAAAGCCGCCCAGCGCCTCGCCGTTCTCCCGGCAGCAGTCGCCGCCCGTCCCGATGCGGGTAAGCACGTCACTTTGCGCGGTCATTCCGTACTCGAAGCCGAGATCCAGCTCACTGTTAATCGCGGTGAGGTAACTGACCCGCAGATTGCCCTGGTGTTCCGGCGTTCCGGGTAGCCGGTCACCGGACGCGGTGGGTTCCGACACCAGCGCACAGCTCACGGTCGGGTCAGCGATTTGATCCGCCGTGCAGCCGGCCGCCAACTCTGCCTCGGTATAGGCGTAGCCGGCGCCTACAGACCAGTGATCATTGAGCCGCAGCACGGCATCAAGCTCGACACCCTGACTGCGCGCTTTGCTGCCGTTGCGCGTGATGCGGAAGTTGCCCGATGCTGTCTGACCCTGCACCTGTATGTCAGTCCAGTCAATGTAAAACAGAGCCGCATTTACCAGCAGGCGATTGTCGAGCCAGTTGCTCTTGATGCCCAGCTCATAGTTGTCGGTCAGCTCAGGGCCCACCAGCTTCTCGTTGAGTACATCGGGCTCGTCCACGCGCGCGTTTACGCCGCCTGTTGAATAGCCCTGCGAGAAAGTGAAGTACGTTGAGATATTGTCATTGACGTCGTACAGCAGCCCCAGCTTGCCGATGAAATCCCGGTCCCGTGCGGTTTGGAACCCGGTATTCGGATCGCAGTTCTCGGGTGCATCCACATCGGGATTGCCACCAAAGCCGGTGGTCGCGATCGGGAACGCCGTGCAGTTGCGGATCTCCGACTGGTAATCGAACAGGCGGCCACCCGCACGGATGTTCAGCTTATCGGTAACCTGAAAGCCGATCTCACCGTAGGCGGCCCATTCACGCTCCTGCTGAAAGTTTTTGTTGTCGTATTCCAGGTCACCCTGGTCGGTCGTGAAAACCGGATCAAAGGCCGCGTAGCCGGGCACGAATTCCTGGCTCGTGGAGAAAAAGTCACCCTCCTGGTAGAACGCGCCGATCAGCCAGTCGACCCGGCTGTCGCTCTCGGCCGAGACGAGGCGCACCTCTTGGGTAAACACTTCATCGTCCCGCGTGTCCTGAGTGAACGCGCTGAAGGCCGGAAACTCCTCATAGTAGTAATAGTCATCAGGCTCGAGGTCGAGCAGCAGGTCGGTCTGGTCGCGCTGGCCGCGGTCGTCGTAGCGGGTAAATGAGGTGGTCGCTGTCACCTCGCCGAGCGCCGTATTCCAGTTGATGACGAGGTTGGTAATGCTGTTAACGCGGCTGTTGGGCTCGTCAAACCGCAAACCCGATACGTACGGCCCGGTGTCCAGATCAATGCCGCGCGTACTCTCAATCAGTCCGAGCGCCTCGCTGGAGTTGATCTGTCGCCCGCCGATATCCCGGTCCTGATAACGCCAGCCCAGCGTAGCCGTGAGGTCATCAAACGGCTGCCAGCGGAGCTGCAATCCGTAGGACCGGGTGATGACGTTGTTGGCGTCCCGGTTTTGCCGGAATCCGTCCGTGGAGCAGTCCGGACTGCTGAAGCCCGGCTCCGGACAGGACACGCCGGGGTTGGGTACCAGGTAGTTGTAGTCGATAAAACCGCGCTGGTTGGAATAACCCAGCAAGCCGCGCAGCGCCAGAGTGCCTTCGATCAGCGGTGCGTTAAACACCAGGTCGCTGTCATAGCTGGTCCCGCTGCTGGCGTCGGTGACGTAGCCGCGCACATGCGCCTCTGCGGTAGAGGCGTAGAGGTCGGGAGCGTTAGGCATATAGCGAATCGCGCCGCCGAGGGAGCGCGCGCCGAACAGGATGCCCTGGGGCCCGCGCAGCACTTCGACTCGCTGCAGGTCCAGCGGCAACAGGTTCACATACGCAGGGGTCTCCCCGTAATACACGGAGACGCGGTCGCCGTTGGTGTTCGCCAGAAATTCCGGGGAGTTGATGGCACTGACGCCGATGCCGCGCATGATGAGCTGGTTAGCGTCGCGCGCGCCCTGGTCGACCTGAATCAGACCCGGCGTGTAGCGAGCGATGCCGGAGAGATCCACGATCTGCAGATCGGCAAGGTCGCCGTCACTGAGTGCCGCAATACTGTAGGGAACGTCCTGAACCCTGGCGTCGCGCCGGGTGGCGCTCACGATGATCTCGTCGGTGTAGTTGTTGCCGCCCAGCGCCTGAGCGCTGGCCTTGACCGGTACCATGCCCGTGAGCGCGATTGCGACCCCGGCTGCAACCGGATTAACCCGCAGAGCCAGTGTCCTGCAGCGGATTGGGTGGTGACTCATTGATTGTTCCCTCAATCATCTCGTATTTGGCGACTACCGCAGGTCTTCCGACCTGCAATGGACGCCGACCGGCTCATGAGAGAGGCCCGCAGCCGACGCCACAGCCAATTTGACAGAAGCGCAAATGAAGTCAATGAACTGCATCGCAAAATGCGGACCCCTGGCGTTCTCTGCAAGCATCTGTTTTTACTAAATTAAGTTCTCACGACTGCGCTGGGCTTCGGGGTTCGCCGTGTGCGCTTCGTCACATTTCCGCGATGTCGTCAACCGCCGACCCTGAAACCGAAATTGCCGCGGAACCGAATTGACAGCATGCGCCTTGCGCCGGGTAGCTTCGGGACGGCCAGTTCTCGTGCCGGTCAGGGGCGCAACGGCCGACGGAAATGGCGCGGGACGCTATACAATAATGAGTGGTCCCTGAAGCTGGTTGGGGACGGATGAGTACGGGGAATAACGTTGCTAAAAGTTGGAAGAATGCCGCAGGCCGGGTTGCTGCTGATCGCGATCAGCGTATATCCGGCTCTGGCTGCCGCGCATGACGGGACCAAGTTACCCTTCGGTTCCTTCCTGTCCGGGCTTACCCATCCGGTGCTGGGGCCCGACCATTTCCTCGCGATGCTCAGTGTCGGCATTCTGAGTGCGCAGATCGGTGGCCGGGCAATCTGGACCGTGCCGGGCACCTTCGTGCTGATCATGGGCTTGGGCGGTTTGCTTGGCTGGATCGACATCGGGCTGTCGGCTATCGAGGTGGGTATCGCCTTTTCTGTGGTCGCTTTGGGCACCGCTATTGCGGTCGACAAAAAAATGCCGATGGTGGTCGCCATGAGTGCCGTCGGTGTGTTTGCCGTGTTTCACGGTTATGCCCATGGGCAGGAGATGCCCGAGGTGGCCAATGCCGTAACCTACGCGCTGGGCTTTATGTCCGGCACGGCGCTGCTGCACCTGCTGGGCGTGCTGATCGGCGATATCTCGCAGCACTATCAGCGCGGCAAGCTCTTGTTGCGGGTGGCGGGAGCCGGCATTGCGGCGACCGGGGCGGTATTCCTGGCCGGCGCGATCTAATTCGAAGGAACAGCAGATGACAGCAGACTCCCAATCTCAGGCTCACGTGGCTACCCCGGAGCAGCTCGCGCTCTACAAGAGTGCGGAAGGCTACGAAAAAATAATGGACTGGTACGACAACGTCGTTGCCAAAATCAAGGTTCCGGTTGAGTCGATCTATGTCGATACGCGGTTTGGCCCTACGCATATGCTGGCGGCCGGACGTCCCCATGCTGAGCCGCTCCTGCTGATACCCGGCGTGGCGGGCAGTGCCCCGCTGTATCGCCGCGCACTGGAGCCGCTGAGCAAGCACTTTCGCGTCTATGCACTGGACATCGTGGGTCAGCCGGGCCGCAGCGCGCCGAACCCGGCCTCGCTGCTGGACAACAGTCATGTTGACTGGGTTTGCGATGTGCTCGACGGCCTGAATCTGCAGTCGGCGCACATCGGCGGTCAGAGCGCCGGGGGCGCCATAGCCATGCGGGTGGGTATTGAAGCTCCCCACCGCACCCGCAGTGTCATCATGTTCGGTCCCACGGGCCTGGCCCGGGCGCGGCTGCCGGTTAAAATCTGGCTGACCAAAGTGATGACCAAGCGCAGCGCTGATGCGCTTGAAGATGATCTGACCGCCAAGTCCATTCGCCCCGCCCGGACCGGCGAGTCGTTTGGGACCTACGATCGTGAGCTGGCCCGGTCGATGGCGCTGTGTACCCGTCATTTCCGGGTGGACAAAGCGGTGGGCGTCTACAATGAAGAGTCAGGGCGGGTCGATATCGTCAAGGGCTTCGGCGTGCTGAAGAAGTTTTTTCTGGCCGAGCGCAAATCGTGGCAGTCGCAGCTTAAGGTGCCGGCGCTACTGTTCTTTGGTGAACATGAGCTGTCCATTAATCCGTACAAGGTAGCTGAGCAGGCCAGGAAAACCATCCCGCACCTTGAGACTGCGGTGCTGAAGCACGCCGGTCACGGCGCGATTTTCGATCAGCCTGAAAAAGTTGCCGAAATGATGCGAGAATTCGTGTTTGAACGCGTACTGGCAAAGCGCGAAGCCTGCGAGTCTGATGAGGTTGGAGAACATGCGGTCTAGTACGAAACTGCTGCTGTGGGAACTGGGTTGTGTGCTGTTTATCTGCGTGGCGGGGTCATCGCTGCATTTTGCATTTGAACTGACTGACTACTGGAAGCCCATGGCGGTTATTGCCGCCGTGAACGAGAGCGTCTGGGAGCACCTCAAGATCTACTTCTGGCCGGGGTTGCTGTATGCGCTGGCCCAGTACACCTATACCCACGACATCGCCAACAACTACTGGCTCGGCAAGGCTGTCGCGTTAGGCGTAACGCCGGTCTGCATCATCATCATGTATCACTCGTATATCAGCTACGCGATGAGCACCTACGGCGAAACCTCGGTCGCGGCACTGCTGTGGATCATGTTCTTCGGCGTGCTGGCGGGCCAGTTGTGCAGCTGGCGGATTTTGTCCAGCAAACCGGCTGTATGGATTCAGCCGCGGTATATCGCGGTCAGCTATGCCACCCTGGTGATGATGTTCTCGTTGTTTACCTTCTTCCCGCCGAAGATATTCCTGTTCGAGAATTACCTGTGCTACGAGTACACGGCGGAATATGGGATTCTTGATGACTATGAGCCCTACCGTATGTTTACCCGGCCGGACGATGCGACCGGCGGCAACAGCATCTGGTACTGCGCCTCCAAGTCAGCCGGCGGCGCAGACGGGGCCTGAACCTGACGTGCTTCGGGTCAACGGTGTAGCGCATCGCGCTGAGCCCGCTAAACTGCTGATTTTTAAGCGACATCGTCAGATCAGCGTCCCAAATATGTGACGCGCGGCCCTGCCGATTGCCGGTAGCGCTTGTTACACTGACCGCTTCTGGTCAGACACAGCTGCTATACCGATGTCCTCTTCGGCTCTTACCAATTCGGCGGGCGCGCCCGCTACCGTGACGCGGGCTCTGGATGCCTTCGCTAACGGTCAGCTTGACCTGGCAGAGGTGCAGCAAATCATGATGGCCGCGCTGCAGCAGGGCCAGGGCCGGAGTGAAGCCATTCACGAGCTGCTGGACGAGGCACTGACGGCACAGCACTTGTCCATTTCGGACTACGGCGAGCTCAGCAGCGCGCTCGGTTCTGTCGCTTCTGAAAACGTACCCACCGAAGCCTCAGCAGATGCGCCGGATGCGTCGGGTGTTTATCGGGTATTGGACGCCGGTGCCATGGTTCGCGACGAGCGTCATCGGGCGGCGGACCACAACTCCGTCGCGGTGGCTGCCGGCAATGGCGTTGCCGATGAGGCTGAGTTCACCCGGCCGCTGGCCCCGGCGGACGGCGCGCAGAGCCCGCAGCGCAAGCTGATCGGAGCAGGGCATATCTTGCGTGAGCGCTTCCGGCTTGAAGCAGAGGTGGCGCGCGGCAGCATGGGCGTGGTCTATCGGGCGACCGACCTGATCAAGCAGAATGCGGAAGCGGCGGATCCCCGCCTGGCCATCAAGCTGGTAAGCCCGAGCATCGCAAACAACACGCTGGCATTGCGCGCCTTCCAGGGCGAAGTCGCCAGCACCCAACATTTGGCGCACCCGCATATCGTGCAGCTGTATGACCTTGATCGGGACGGCGACACGTTTTTCATCACGATGGAATGGCTCGAAGGCGAGTCGCTGGCGGCCGTACTTGACCGATCACGCAACGTGCCCCTGGCGGATGCCGAGGTGCGACGAATTACCGGGCAGCTGTGCGCCGCGCTGAGCTACGCGCACGAGCATGGTGTTGTTCATGCTGACGTCAAGCCGGGCAACGTGTTTGTAACCGCAGGCGGCGAGATTAAGCTAATCGATTTTGGGGTGGCCCGGAGTGTCGGTTCGCTGGAGACTGAGCGCTCGGCCGGCATGACGCCGGTGTACGCCAGCTGCGAGCGTCTTGAACAGGCGCCGCCGACCCCGCGTGATGACTTGTACTCGCTGGCCTGCGTTATTTACCGCATGCTGACGGGACGTCGCGTATTCGGATCACTGACCGCGCTCGAAGCGGAAGAGCGCGGCCTCGAGCCGCAGCCGGTCGGCGCTATCAGCAGCGCGGCATGGCAGGCATTGCGGCGCGCCCTGGCGTTCCGTGCAGCCGACCGCCAGGCCGATGTCGAAGTTTTTGCGCGCGAGTTTTTGGGGGGCGCGACAGCTGAGCGCGTCGATCCGCACACGTTGTCGATGCCGCCCGAACTGGCGGACGTGTTCGATGATGCGGTAGCCGCCCAGTCGGGCCCGTTGCCTGCAGCGGCCGGCACGGGCGAACCGACTGAGGCTGCTGCGGCCGTGCCGCCGCTGGATATCGAATGGGAACTGCCGGAAGACGACGTGGAACCCGCACCACAGCCAGAGTTGTTGGTCCCCCCTGTACCAGACTCTGGCGAAACGTCACCGACCATGGCGCCATCTGCCGGCCGAGTGCGTCCGGACGGGCTGGCGGCCGGCACGGAGGAACCCCCGGTCGGGGTGCTCAGACGCTACCGGTGGGTCGTTGTTGGTGCCTGCGTGCTGCTGCTGGTCGGCGCACTGGCCGTGCTGAATCCGCGGCCGCCCGCGCCCGTGCTGGAAGTCACTGAGCCGGCACCCGCAGACTCAGGTGCCGCTGCCGATAGCGCGCCCGCCGGCGCACCGTCAGCGGTCGATGATGCTGCAGTTGCTGCCGCGCCTCCTGCTGAGGGGCCGCCTGCGCCGGTCGCGATTACCGCGCCGGATCCCGCCCCCGAGCCGCCAGCGGAAGCCGTTGCCACCGCCGCCCCGGTGCAGCAGCCTCAGGCGGCTGCAGAGACGGCGCCGGTGGCGCCCGCAGAAGCGCAAGTTGCCGCGGCCGTGAATACTGCCATTGCTCCGCAACCCGAAATCCTGTCCGAACCGACCGAACTCGAGTTGCTGCTGAGCCTCGATACGGCGGTGCGACTCTCGCTGGCGGACGGCCGGCTGGAGGGTCCCTTGCGGGACAACGCTGTTTACTATGTCGATAAAATGCGCGCGATTGACCCGGCTGATCCGGTGACGACGAGCGCGGTGGCGGAGCTCGCGGCCGCGTTTGTCGCTCAGGCTCAGGCATCGGTCGATGCCGGTGAGGCGGAGCGCGCGCTTTACGAGCTGGACCTCGCCGACCAGTTTGACGGGCCTGACGAGCTGACGGAACCGTTACGCCGCCAGGCTGAGGCCCTGGCCGCGGAGTATGCAGCGCGGGCTTCGGCGGCGGCAGCTGCCGAAGCCGAAGCCGAGGCCGCCGCTGCGGCGGCCGCTGCTGCCGCGGCTCCGGTCTTTGATCCAAATGAACCGGTCGCGCTGGGCGATCTCGAGTTTGCGGATTTCGTCGAGCCTCGGTATCCGCGCAGACTCGATCGTGACTACACCGGTTGGGTCGATCTCGAGTTCCGCGTTGACGCCGAGGGCCGCACCACCGAGGTCGTCGTTGTCGATATGAACTTGCCCGAAGCCTTCGCGCAGCCGTCGCTGGATGCTGTGCGCGAGTGGCGGTTTAAGCCGTATGAGTTTGCCGGTGAGCCGGTGGCTGTGCGTTCAGCGGTGCGCCTGCGGTTCGAAAACTAGTACGAGTGGGGTTTGCCGTCTGCAGCGGATGCGGGCCATCTGGCATTCACCGCCTAAACCGACTATCTTTGCTGCCCGTTTGACATGCACATTGCGACCCGTCGGTCGCCTGCGAGAGGACTACGCGTGGACATCGATATTATTCTTGAGCCCGACCTCACCCCCGAACAAATCAAGGAACTGGGCGTTGCAGCCGAAGGCTACGGTATCCGCGCGATGTGGACTTCCAACTATTTCGCGCACTGGGACTGCTTTCTGAGCCTCGTGCCGCTGGCGTTGGCGACGGACAAAATACTGGTGGGGCCGCTGGCCGTCAGCCCGTTTGAGATGCACCCGCTGAAAATTGCCAACGCCCTGTTGACGCTGAACGAGTTGTCCAAAGGCCGGGCACAAATTGCCATGGGTGCGGGCGAGGGCAACCTCGAAGCCATGGCGCTCGATAAACCCGAGAAAGTGGTTCTGGCTATCCGCGAGGCCATTGAGATTGTCCGCGGGGCTCCCCGCGGCAAGCTGGCAGCCGGTTACACCGGTGAAATTTACAACGTCAACCTGCCGTGTGCTTACGACTGGCTGACGCAGCCCCCGCCCCGCGTATACGGTACAGCCTACCGGCCCATGATGATGCGGATGGAGGGGCGCGTGGCCGACGGCTGCTATATCGGCTGTACGCCGCCGGAAGTGGCGGAGCCGGCTATGCAGCAGGTGCTGACCGGGGTAGGGCGGCGCGAAGACGGACTCGAGGATTTCCGGGTCAACACCTTCTGGGGCTGGCACATCAAGGAAGACCGCGAGGCAGCCTTCGCGGAATCGCGTCGCGAATTGCCATGGCGCGCGCGCTTGCTCGATCCTGAGATGATCAACATGTATATCGATGAAGAAGAGAATGCGATCGTTCAGGCGCACAAGCAGGAATACATCGATTTCTATTTTGACCCGGCCAAGCCGGTGACCAGCATACCGGTAGAGATTTCCAACAAGCTCGCTCAGGGGCTGACCTCCACCGGAGGTCTCGAAGACCTGGACCGCGAGATCGAGCGATTCAGGTTGTTCGCCAAAGCAGGCCTCACCGAGGTGGCGTTGCGCCTGCATGGCGAGCCCATGGATGCGCTGAAAATTATCGGTGAGCGCGTTGTGCCGGCGCTGAGCTGAGTCAGCCGGCTAGCGATCTGCAAAGCTAGGCATCACATCGAAAGCAATACTGATGCGTGACGCGCTGCTGCTGAACGGCAGCGTTCGGTGCCAGAACCACGACGGGAACACGATGAGCCGGCCGGCCGCCGGGGCGAAGCCGCTTGTCGCGGGCGGGTTGGGACAGTAATAGCGGTCCGGCGGCGCACCAAACTCCAGCCAGCCGGCCTGCGGGTCGGTGGCGTCCATACCGGCCGGCAGATCAACGTAGTACACCCCGCTCAGCCAGCCCAGCGGATGCATATGCGGGCTCTGCCGGCCGCCAGCCTGCAGCACGGTGCCCCACGCGCGCAGGTGCCAGTCTGGTGTCGCAACCTGCATCAGCGGGTGCGTTGCCAGACCGCGCGACCGGTATGTCGCCAGCGCCTCGCGCACCGCAGCGTTGACCCGCTGCGCAAACCCTCGCAGTGCGGGCGCCGAGTCCAGGTCGAGTTCTCCGGTTTGCGCGCCGCCGGTGGTTGCTTTGCCAACCGGGTCGTTGAGCAGTGACCCGTCTGCCAACAGCAGCTGACGCAGCGCCGCGTTGAAAGCATCAGGCGATGCAAACGGGGCGGGCGCGGCAAGGTCAAACACCTGCACCAATGTGCTGCAGTCAGTCAGTTCCGCCGCCCGCCGTGTCTCCCCCGCATTGTGCAGCGCCAGCGCATAGCTCCCGGTGACCATCCGTTCACCCGGATGACCGGCCAGAAAGTGTTCGCCCAGTCCGACGGCCGCGGCATCCTCGCCGCTGCGGCTGAGCGCATTAACTAGATCGGCCGCCGCTCGCGCGTTGTGCGGGTTGTGCTCGAGCGCGGTCTGCAGGCACCCGATCGCCGGCTGCAGCTCACCGAGCTCCGCGTAGCACAGTGCGAGATTGACCTGCGCCATGCCGTCTGCCGGGTCCTGCGCGACGGCCGCACGCAGCACCGCAGCGGCCGCCGGATAGCGCCTGGCATCGACCAGCACCGCGCCCTTGGCCGCGAGTGTGCCGCGCGCGCCGCCGGCGGCTGCGACGGCCGCCTCCGCCTCGCGCAGCGCGGTATCGATGTCGCCGGTATCAGCAAGCGCTTTAATCAGATTGCAGCGAACTTCAAACTCATCACTGTCCTGCGCCAATACCTCGCGGTAAAGGTCGACGGCCTCCCGCACATGCCCGCGATGCTGCAGCAGCGCACCCAGGTTGGTGAGGACATTGATGGCATTCGGCGTGAGCATGCGCGCTGTTCGCAGGCTGTGCTCAGCGCCCTGCAGGTCGCCACTCGCCATGCGGGTCAGCCCCAGCTCCGCATGCGCCCGGGCACTGGTGGGGGCGTACTCGACTGCAGCGCTTAACAGCTGCAGCGACTGCTGCAGATGGCCGCGAGTGCGGGCGACAATTCCCCGTAGTCGCAACGCCTGCGAGTGCACCGGCACGAGCTCGAGCACCCGCGCATAGTGCCGGTCGGCAGCCGCAAGTCGACCGGCCTGATGGTGGTCCATCGCCAGCCCCAGCTGTTGCTCCGCCTCGCGGATTGTCTCAGGCTGTGCGTCCTGCATGCTCGGGTTGGCTACTCATTCGAAGAAACCGCAATGTGCTCGCTGGTCCGACCCAACCGGACGTCTAAGCCTGGTACAGGTAATCGCCCGCAATACGCACCGACTCTGTCCACAGCTGCGCGGCCTGCGCCGCGTCAAGCATGCGGTTGTCAGGCACAATCGGGTTGCAGTCAGCAAAGTAGTAGCCGCTGGTCCGGGCCAGAGCCGGTGCCGTCGCGACATAGGTTTGCGTGCTGGCACCGGCCTCGACGGATTTCATGAAAGTCCAGCCGATGAGCTTGGCAGCAATCCGCTGCCACAGCGGAAAGTGCCTGCCCAGGTTGGTATCGATAACTCCCGGGTGAATCGAATTGGCGGTTGCGGCCGTCGCCGCCAGCCGCTGCGACAGTTCCAGCGTAAACAAACCGTTTGCCAGTTTGGAGACGCCGTACATGCTCCACGGTGTGTAGTCACGCTCGCCGGACAGATTGCTGAAGTCGATGCCGGTCTCGGGTGCAAAAGCGTAGCCGCTGCTACTGACCACCACGATTCGACCTTGCGCGGCCGCGCGCACCTGGTCCAGCAGGTAGCTGGTGAGGGTGAAGTGGCCAATATGATTAACGAAAAACTGCTTTTCGATGCCGTTAACCTGCTCAAGCTCCGGCAGCGCCATGATACCGGCGTTCAGGATCAGCATGTCGAGGGGCATCCCCAGGTCACGCACGGTTTGGCCGCAGGCGGCGACCGACGCGAGGTCGGTCAGTTCGCACACGACCGGGATGGCTTCACCTGCCACCTCGGCGCAGGCGGCCTGCGCTTTCTCCGCAGAACGCGCTGCGCCGATCACGGTCGCCCCGCGCAGGGCCAGAACCCGCATCGTTTCAAAACCCAGACCGGAGTTGCAGCCGGTAATAAACGCCGTCTTGCCGGTCAGGTCGATGCCCTCGGTGACTTCGAGCGCGGTTGAGTCGACACCAAACGGCCCGATCGGCACGCCGGGCGGCCGTTCACCCGACTGGGCGTCGGGATTGGCGCAGCCGGGCAGGGCAGCGACCGCGGCAGCGCCGGTTGCGCCGGTAAGAAGTTGGCGACGGTTAATAGGGGTGCGCATATCAGATGCCTCGTTAAGTCAGTTGTTCAACCCACCCGGATTCGAGCAGATAGCGATGCAGCAGGCGTGTCGGGCCGCTGAATGTCAATGTGCCCAGCGTCACCTCAGCGCACTGGTCGGGTACCTTAACCCATTCATCACCTATGCCGACTGACTGGATATGATTGCGAAACTTCTCACAGCTCATCGGCTGCACATAGACCCGCACGTCATCCGCATACAGTCGCCCTGTGGCCTCCAGCAAACCGCCGGAGCTGTTGATATAGAACTGGTCCGACAGCAGCATCGCAAACGTCGAAATACCCATGACGAAGCGCAGTGGGTAAGTGGTGTAGCGGCGCAGGTAGTCGGTCACCGTATAGCTTTGTCGCAGGCCGGTCAGGAGTACCCACTCGTCCTGTCCGATTAGCTGGTGCAGATGCGCCAGGTTCTGAGCTTCGTCGCTGCCCATTGTCGCATGGACGCTGCTCACGCTGAATTCGGTCAGAAACAGCGGCGGCTTGTCGAGCTGAGCCCCTTCTTGCAGCAGGCAGGCGTTGGCAGACGCGAATGCGTTGGAGTCAATCGCCGATGAATAGCGGGTGGACGTGCGCTTTATTACGACCGCGCGCTTTCTCAACACCTCGTTGGGAGGTTCGTGATGGCCGCCGCGGCCAAACAGCACAGCTTTGGCAAGACCACTGCGAATCATCGCCATACCGGTCCGGGCCGGGTCACTGTCATGGAATGCCGGCCCGGTCACATCGGCAACGTCGACCTCGATGCGCCCGGTGCCGAGGCCGTCGCTCAGCCGGTCGAGCCGCAGCACCAGGTCCTCCGGTGTATTAAACGCGGCGTGAATCAGGTTGACCCCCAGAATTCCAACCGACTCTTGCTGACCCACCGCGGTGTCGTCGAGCATATTGATGTGCAGAATAATGGTGTTGGCGGCGCCACCGGGTGTGGCCTGAAAGCGCAGGCCTACCCAGCCGTGGCATTCATTTGTGCCCGCGAAATTGCGTGCCGCGACCGTGTTGGCAAAGGCAAAAAACCGCGTGTCCTGACCGCGGGATTCGCTCAGACGGCGAATCAGCAGGCTGTACTCTTTGTCGAGCATGGCCTCAACCCGCTCGCGTGAGACGTAGCGGCTTGCCTTCCCGTAGATTTCGTCACTGACCTGCATGTCATAAGCGGACATGGTTTTCGCGACGCTGCCGGCGGCTGCCCCGACCCTGAAAAACCAGCGCGCAACTTCCTGGGCAGCGCCGATCTCAGCCAGCGTGCCATAGATTTTCTCGTTAAGATTGAGCGCGAGGGCCTTCTGGTGGGTATCGAGGGTGCTGTTCGGCATGTCGCTCTGTGGCATAGTCTTAAGGGACGGCAGACCAAGGATACGCAATTGCGCAGTTGGCGTCTGCTGTTTCACCCACGGCTGCCACAGAGAGGAATAGCGATGCATGCAGTGAAGAAATGGACGGCGGTCGCTGCTGTCGCGGCGCTGACCGGCGCCGCATGGGCCGGTGGTCACAACCAGCTCAAAGAGCCGGCGATTGCGATGGATCAGGCGCTGAGCGCGGAGCTTGACGCCGTACTGAACGATTACGAAGACCTCTGGAACGCGCAGGACCCGGCCGGCCTGATCGCCATGTGGGATCAGGACGATCCCGAGCCGTTTTACCTGGCAGAAGAGCAGGACGAGTGGCGTATCGGCTGGGACCAGGTCAAAAATTATTGGGATCCGCCGGGGCCGAGCGGCACAGAAGCGTTGCGCATGCGTTTTGACGGTGTGCAGGCACGGATGATTGCAGATGATCTGGCGTTCGCGAAGTTCTGGATACGCTTTGATACGAAGATGAAATTTATGCCCAAGCCGATCGGCACCGATGCGCGTGCCAGCGCGATTTTTCGCAAAAAGCCGGAGGGCTGGCGTCTCATTACCTGGGCTGAATCTCCGCTGTCACCCATCCTGTATGTGCAGAAGCTCTATGAGATGCGGGCCCGTCCTGATTTTCCGGCCTTCATGGAAGAGGTGAAGGAGAAAAAAGCGGCGGCGGAAGCCCAGGCAGCGGCCGCCACGGCGCCCTAGCAACCGTGCAGCTGTCCACCAGTATTGCGCTGGCTGTGGGCGCAACGGCCGTTCTCGCAGGCGCTGTCTTGTGGACGCCCGACGTGAACCGCGCCGAGCTAGAGTCCAGCTACCTGCAGTCGCCGGACGATATGCGTCTGGTCCTGGGTAACCGCATGCACGTGCGCGACCGGGGTCCCCGCACCGCACCGGCCGTACTGATGATTCATGGCTTTGGGTCCAGCCTGCAAACCTGGGATGCCTGGGCCGCGGCGCTAAGCGATGAGTGGCGGGTAGTGCGTCTTGATTTGCCCGGGTCAGGGCTGTCCGGCCCGGACAGTACTAACGACTACACGGACGCCCGCACCCATGCGCTGCTGGCGGAGCTGCTTGATCAGCTCGGGCTCGGGAGCGCTGCTCTGGTTGGCCATTCAATCGGGGGGCGCATCGCGTGGAGTTTTGCGGCGAGCTACCCCGACCGCGTCGATCGCCTGGTGCTGGTGGCGCCGGACGGTTTTGCCAGCCCCGGATTCGAGTATGGCGCTGCACCGGAGATCCCGGCGAGCCTCGGGCTGATGCGCTACGTGCTGCCGAAGTTTCTGTTGCGAATGAACCTCGAGGTCGCCTACGGCAATCCGGACAAGCTGAGCGCCGAGATGACCCAGACCTACTACGATTTATTGCGGGCACCCGGCAATCGCGAGGCGTTGTTGGCCCGGTTGCGCCAGACAGTGCTGCGTGACCCGGTGCCGCTGCTGGAGCGGGTGCGTGCGCCTGTGCTGCTGCTCTGGGGAGAATCGGACCAGATGATACCGGTCGCCAACTCGGCCGACTATCAGGCGCATCTGGAGCACGTTGAGCTGGTGCGCGTGCCTGGCCTCGGCCATGTACCGCAGGAAGAAGCGCCCGCGGAAACCGTGGGGTACGTGGAGCGGTTTTTGCGGCAGCCTGCAACCGTGGCGGGCCGATCTGACTAGTCAGCGCCGTGAACCTCATCCTATTTGACGTCGATGGCACCCTGCTTGATTCGGTCGGCTACGAATCCGGCCTCTACGGCGATGCCATCAGTTAAGTCCTGAATGAAGATGTCGATCGCAACTGGTCCCGCTACCAGCATGTCACCGACGGCGGTGTGCTGGATGAGATTATTGCCCTGCGACCTCGTGGCCTGCCCGCCGCTGACATTCATCAGCGCGTGCATGACGCCTTTGTGGCGCGGTTGCGCGCGCATTTCACGCGCCATCCTGAAGCGGTGCGAGAAATCGCCGGCGCGCGCGACTTTGTCACCGCACTCTGCACGCGGGCTGATTGCGCTGTTGGCATAGCCACCGGCGGTTGGCGCGCTGCCGCCCGGCTTAAACTCGCGGCGATTGGCCTTGACCGGCCCTCACTTGCACTGGCGACCGGCAGCGATGCGCGAGCCCGTGCCGACATCATGCAGCTTGCGGCACAGCGCACGCTGGCAGGGCGGAGTTCCGCCCGCCGTATCTATTTTGGCGATCGCGAGTGGGACCGAGCCGCTTGTGAGACGCTGGGTTTTGAGTTTATTGCGGTGGGCAACGCTGTTGAACACGCGCCGCGCGTTGCTGATTTTTCCCGGCCCGAGCAAGTTCTGGAGATGCTGGCCTTAGACTGACCGCCGCCGCGTTCAAAAACCCTTGCCGAACGTTATGCCGATGACGAGTACCCGTTGGCCATCGACAAAATCGAGATCAACTTGCGGCGCGATTTCATACTCACCGCGTTCGAAACCGTACTCAATGCCAACCCGCACGAGCCGGTCGTTGCCCGCGTTGCCGCTCTCGAAGCCCGGTGCCAGATACGCTTTCCACGGACCGTTGTGATAGGCCAGGGGCACCGCATACACTGTGGTATCGATCTTGCCAAACGTATGTTCCGCCAGCGCACCGATGCCAAAGGATGGCAACAGGCGGCGCTCATACTCAATGCCCAAGGCGAGGCCCGCCTCGCGCCGCTGCTCGGAGGCGCGGCCCACAAACAGGGCGATCGTATTCGGTTCGTGCGGCGCGTGCCCTTCGTGCGTATGGGTCTCAGCGACCGCCGCGCTGCCGAAGGTGCCGCTCGTCAGGGCCAGCAGCACTCCGGATGCCGTTCGCAGGCGGGCTGGCCGCCGCTGTCCTGACCGCAGCGAACCAAGGCTATTGTAGCCACCGGCGGATTGCTTCAAAATTCGCAATCCGAATCCGGCAGCCAAGTTGGCAACAATCCCCATGAGTCAGTCCCTGAAGGAACAGTACGCCCAGACACCATTGTTTGGGGCGAACGCGGCCGCAGTTGAGGCGCTTTACGAACAATACCTGAAGTCAGCCGCTGCCGTCTCGCCCGCGTGGCGTGATTACTTTGCATCGCTGGGTCCGGGCCCGGGCGAGGTGTCGCACGCTCAGATCCGTGCCGAACTGCTGGCTGAGGCGCAGTCAGACGGCCGGGCCAAGGCCGTAAAACGCATCACCGGGGTCGCTAAGGGCGGCAACTTCGGCGAGAAACAGGCAGCCGTTTCGCGCTTAATTCAGGTGTACTCGCTGCGCGGCCATCAAATTGCGGATATCGATCCGCTCGGTTTGATGGATCGCCGCGTGCCCGGCGTACTTAAGCTCGACTACCTCGGTTTGACCGAGGCCGACATGGATACCGAGTTCTTCACCGACGGCCTGGCGGGGACGGGCGACCGGCGCATGCCGCTGCGTGAAATTCTTGAACTGCTGCAGTCGATTTACTGCGGCAAGGTGGGCGCCGAGGTGGCGCACGTCAGCCGTGCCCGTGAGCGCCTGTGGATACGCAAGCGCTTTGAGGAGGGCATGGCCTCCAGTACCCTGACTGACCAGGAGCGGCGCATCATCCTGGAGCAGCTGACGAGTGCAGAAGGGATTGAGCGTTACCTGCATACGCGCTACGTGGGCCAGAAACGGTTTTCGCTGGAAGGCGGCGACAGCCTTATCCCGATGATCGACGACCTCATTCGCCAGGGCGGCAAGGCGGGTGTCAAGGAGATGGTCATTGGTATGGCGCATCGCGGGCGCATCAATGTGCTCGTGAATATACTCGGCAAATCACCCGAAACGCTGTTTGAAGAATTTGAGGGCAACTACGACATTGACGAGCTCAAGGGCTCAGGCGACGTCAAGTACCACAAGGGTTTTTCGGCCGACATGCAGACGGATGACGGCAAGATGCACATTGTGCTGGCCTTCAACCCATCGCACCTGGAGATCGTTAATCCGGTTGTGGAGGGCTCGGTGCGCGCACGTCAGCAACGGCGCGGCGATACCGAACGGCAGCAGGTGCTGCCACTGCTGATTCATGGTGATGCGGCATTCTCGGGTCAGGGCGTTGTTACCGAAACCTTCCAGATGTCGCAGGTGAACGGGTTCCGCACCGGCGGCACCATCCACCTGGTCGTCAACAACCAGATCGGTTTTACCACGAGCCGGCCTTCCGATGCCCGGTCCACCGACTATTGCAGTGATGTCGCCAAGATGATCGAGGCACCGGTGTTTCATGTAAACGGCGATGATCCCGAGGCGGCCGTTTTCGCCATGCGGCTGGCTTTTGAGTACCGCCAGAATTTCAAGAAGGATGTGGTTATCGATCTTGTTTGCTACCGCCGTCACGGCCACAACGAGGCCGATGAACCGTCTGCCACGCAGCCGGTGATGTACTCGCGCATCCGCAAGCACCCGACGACCCGCGAGCTGTACGCTGAGAAGCTGATCGCCCGCAAGCTGGTGACCACGGCCGAAGTGAATCAGCTACAGGACGATTACCGTGACCGCCTCGATCGCGGTGAGCCAGTGCCCAAGGCTTCGCTGGGCATGGTCGGTGACGAGTACACAGTTGACTGGACGCCGTACATGGATGCGGAGTGGGATGAGTTGGTCGACACTACTGTTACCACGGACGCGGTTGGCAGGCTGAGCGCGGTTATTACGGAGGTGCCGGCAGACGTGAAGCTGCACGGTCGGGTGCAGCGCATTGTCGAGGAGCGCCGGAAGATGGCGGCGGGCGAGGTCCCGATGGACTGGGGCTTTGCCGAAACCATGGCCTATGCGTCGTTGATCGATGACGGCTACGACGTGCGGCTGGTCGGCCAGGACAGCGGCCGCGGTACATTTTTTCACCGGCACGCCGTGCTGCACAGCCAAACCAACAATCGTGAGTATTTGCCGCTGCAGCACATTGTCGAGCGGCGCGATGCATTTCGCGTCATTGATTCGCTGCTATCGGAAGAAGCGGTGCTGGGTTTCGAATACGGGTATGCCTCGACGGAGCCGGCGACACTCGCCATTTGGGAGGCGCAGTTCGGCGATTTCGTGAACGGTGCCCAGGTGGTGATCGACCAGTTCATCAGCTCGGGTGAGGCCAAGTGGGGCCGGTTGTGCGGACTCACGATGTTCTTGCCGCACGGCTACGAAGGGCAGGGTCCGGAGCACTCGTCGGCCAGGCTCGAGCGCTTTTTGCAGCTGTGCGCGGAGAATAATATCCAGGTTTGCGTGCCCTCTACGCCGGCGCAGATGTTCCATATGCTGCGCCGGCAGATGCTGCGCCGCTATCGCAAACCACTGATTGTGATGACGCCGAAGAGCCTGCTGCGGCACAAGCTGTCGGTGTCGCCGGTGGCGGATCTCAGCGCCGGCCGCTTTGCACTGATTATTCCTGAGACCCAGCAGCTGGATAACAGCCGGGTCAGGCGGGTGGTGTTTTGCAGTGGCAAGGTTTACTACGACCTGATCGAGGCTCGGGAAGTGGCCGGCATCAGTAACGTCGCCATTGTCCGCATCGAGCAGCTGTATCCGTTCCCGGCGGATGAGTATGCAGCGGTGCTGGCGGCCTATGGCAATGCCGCCGAGGTCGTCTGGTGTCAGGAGGAACCCGAAAATCAGGGCGCCTGGTATCAGATTCGGCACCGGCTGCGCGAGCCCCTCGGCGACGCCCAGGAGCTCTACTATGCGGGTCGCCCCGGGGCCGCTGCCCCGGCCTGCGGCATCTTCAAGGTGCATATGCACCAGCAACAAATTCTGGTGGAAGCGGCGCTCGGCATTGAAGTCAGAGCCAGTCAGTCGCCCAAGCCACCCAAGGACAAACGGACTAAATAATGAGTATCGAAATCAAGGTTCCCCAACTGCCGGAATCCATTACTGACGCCACGCTGGTGGTCTGGCACAAAAAGCCGGGTGAGGCCGTAGCGCGAGACGAAAACCTGGTCGACCTCGAAACGGACAAAGTGGTCCTTGAGGTGCCGGCGCCGGCGTCGGGCGTGCTGAAGGAAGTCACCGAAGCCGAGGGCGCGACGGTCGTCGCGGGTCAGCTGCTGGCTATTCTGGAAGAAGGCGAGGCAGTGGCTGATGAGGGTGCCACGGCAGCACCGGCTGCAAGCGCAGCCGAGCCGGAGCCGGAGGAGGAGTCGTCAGCGGGGCCGGCCGCAGACGCGGAATCGGAGCGGGCGGCAACCAGCCCCGCGGTGCGTCGCATGCTTGAAGAACATGATCTTGACGCCACGCTGATCCCGGGCTCCGGCAAGCAAGGCCGTATTACCAAGGCCGACGTGCTGACGTTTTTGAAAGGTCAGGAAACCCGTGAGGTGACGCCTGACGACGCGGCGGCGCCGGCGCCGACCGACGGGGCAAGCGTTGTGGCACTGGAGCGCACCGAAAAACGCGTGCCGATGAGCCGGCTGCGCGCGCGGATTGCCGAGCGTTTGGTCGAAGCGCAGCAGACGGCCGCTATGCTCACCACGTTTAACGAGGTTGACCTGTCGGCAGTGATGGCGTTGCGGTCGCAGTACAAAGATGCGTTCGAAAAGCAGCACGGCGTGAAACTGGGCTTTATGTCGTTTTTCGCCAAGGCGAGCGTGACGGCGCTGAAAAAGTTCCCGGTCGTCAACGCCTCGGTCGAAGGCCAGGACATTGTCTATCACAACTACTACGATATCGGTGTTGCCGTCTCAACAGAACGCGGTCTCATGGTGCCGGTGCTTCGTGATGTCGACCAGATGAGTTTTGCCGGCTTTGAGTCTGAGCTGACAGCGATGGCGCAGAAAGCGCAGAAAGGCACGATCAGCATGGATGACCTGACCGGCGGCACCTTTACCATTACCAACGGCGGTATCTTCGGCTCGATGTTGTCGACGCCGATCCTCAACCAGCCGCAAAGCGCCATTCTCGGCATGCACAACATCGAGCAGCGGCCCCGGGTCGTCAACGGTGAAATCGTAGCGCGCCCCATGATGTACCTTGCGCTCACCTACGACCATCGCATTATCGACGGCAAAGAGGCCGTGCAGTTTCTGGTCGCCATTAAAGAGCAGCTGGAAGATCCCAGCCGCCTGCTACTCAACGTTTAAGGACCTGACATGGCTTCCAAATCGTATGACGTTATTGTCATCGGCGCTGGCCCGGCCGGCTACGTGGCCGCCATTCGCGCGGCGCAGCACGGCAAGACCGTGGCCTGTATCGACGAGTGGCAAAACCGCGACGGCAAGAACGCATTCGGCGGCACCTGCCTGAACGCGGGCTGCATACCCTCGAAAGCATTGCTCGAATCGTCCGAGCTGTATCATCGCGCCCAGCATGAGTTTGCTAAACACGGTATCAAGACCGGTGGCGTCGAGCTGGATCTCGCGGCCATGCAGAAACGCCGCGCCGATATCGTCCGGCAACTGACCGGCGGTATTGCCGTGCTGCTCAAGTCCAACAAGGTTGACGGTCTGGCCGGCCACGGCAAGTTACTGGCCGGCAAGCGCGTCGAGTTCACCCCCAGCGGCGGCAAGCCGGAGATACTGGAAGCGGAAAACGTCATTTTGGCCTCCGGCAGCACGCCGATCGAACTGCCATTCGCCAAGTTTGACGGCCAGCGCATTGTCGACTCGTGGGACGCGCTGGAGTTTGACGCGGTGCCACGACATCTCGGCATTATCGGTGCCGGCGTCATTGGTCTTGAGCTGGGTAGCGTCTGGGCGCGCCTCGGTGCCAAGGTGACCATTATTGAGGCCATGCATGACTTCCTGTTTATGGCCGACCGGGAAATAGCCAAAGTCGCCGGCAAAGACTTCCAGAAGCAGGGTCTTGAGGTGAAGCTCGGTGCCAAGCTGATGGACACCAAGGTGAGTGAGGGCGGCGTCGAGCTCTCTTACGAAGACGTTGACGGGCCCGCCACGCTGGAGGTTGATACGCTCGTCGTGGCGGTGGGCCGCCGGCCCTACACGGCGGGCTTGTTCAGCGACGACGCGGGCATACGCCTCGACGAGCGCGGCTTTATTGTTGTCGACAGCGAGTGCCGCACCGCGGTGAAAGGCGTGTATGCGGTCGGCGATTGCGTACGTGGCCCTATGCTGGCGCATAAAGGCTCGGAAGAAGGTGTGATGGTGGCTGACCTGATCGCCGGCGAGCACGCCGAGGTCAACTACGACGTGATCCCGTCCGTTATCTACACGTCGCCCGAAATCGCCTGGGTGGGCAAGACCGAGCAGGAACTGCGCGAAGCGGGTATCGACTACAAAACCGGCAGTTTCCCGTTTGTGGCCAGCGGCCGTGCCAAGGCCATGGAGCAGGTGACCGGCATGGTGAAAATCGTCTCGGCGGTCGACGACGATTCTGTTCTGGGTGTGCACATTGTCGGGCCGATGGCCGGCGAGCTCATCGCCGAAGCCGTGCTGGCGATGGAGTTCTCGGCCAGCACCGAAGACATCCAGCGCACCATCCACGCCCATCCCAGTCTGTCGGAGGCCATGCACGAGGCGGCGCTGGCCGTGGATAAGAAAGCGCTCAACTACATCAATAAGTAGCGTTGGCTGTGGGACGAAATTACCGATGCAGATAAAGGCGTTTTTCGACGCAGCAACATTTACGGTGACCTACGTGGTGGCCGATCCTGCTGCGGCGCGCTGCGCTATTATCGACTCGGTGCTGGATTACGACCCGCAAGCCGGCCGGACCAGCACGGAGTCGGCGGACGCGGTTGTCGAGTTCGTTACCGCCAACGGTCTTACCGTCGACTGGCTGCTGGAAACCCACGCGCACGCCGATCATCTGTCGGCCGCGCCCTATCTCAAAGAGCAGCTCGGTGGCCATATTGCGATCGGCGAGCACATCGTTGAGGTGCAGTCAATTTTCAAGGGCATCTTTAATGCGGGTGAGGTGTTCGCGACCGACGGTTCCCAGTTCGACCGGTTGCTGAGCGACGGCGATACGCTGGCTATTGGCGGGTTGGAGTGCACCGTGATGCATACGCCCGGCCATACGCCCGCCTGCGTCACTTATGTCATCGGTGACGCGGCCTTCGTCGGCGACACCCTGTTCATGCCGGACTACGGCACCGCGCGTGCGGACTTTCCGGGCGGTGACGCAGCCACGCTGTACCGTTCCATCCACAAAGTGCTGGCGCTGCCGCCGGCGACGCGGCTGTTTATGTGCCACGACTACCTGGCACCGGGGCGCGAGGAGTACTGCTGGGAGACGACCGTTGCCGACGAACTGGCGCACAATGTCCACATTGGCAACCGCACCAGCGAACAGGCGTTTGTGGCCATGCGCGAGGCGCGTGATGCGACCCTGGCCGTGCCCCGGCTGCTGTTGCCCGCGGTGCAGGTCAACATGCGGGCAGGATATCTGCCGCCAGCCGAAGACAACGGCATTGCCTACCTGAAGATTCCGGTCAACGCTTTGTAGGCCGCCTATATCGGGGCAACTCATTGCGTCGGCGACGCCACGCAGCATATAGTCACGTCATGACTATATGGCGAACCGCTCAATGATCAAGCGACTTACCCTGCTGGGGCTGCTTCGTGGACAGGCGCTGCACGGTTACGGGCTGCTTGACTACCTGGAAAGCCACAGCAGTGGCGAAGCCGCGATCGGCAAAGCCAATGCCTATCGGCTGTTAAGCGCCATGGAAAAGGACGGCCTGATTGCCAGCGCGAAGGCGCGCGACGGCCGCCGCCCTGAGCGTCGGGTTTATCGGGTTACTTCGGCCGGTGAGCGGTTTTTTCAGGACGGTATCCTGCGTGAACTGGGCGAGGGGATGACCAGTGCGGCCCCTGGTTTGGTCGCCCTGAACTACATTGACCAGGTTGACCCGGAAGCGGCCTGCACGCGGCTGGCCGTGCGGCGCGAGCGGGTTCGCGAGCGCGAGGAGCGCCTGCGGCAGGTACCCGAAGATGTTTTGCGGTTGCACCCGGCGCTGGACCTCGAGCTGCGGCACGTGGCCACCGAGCTGCAGTGGATCGACGACACCCTTGAACGCATCGGGCTGGAGCTGGCAGCAGCCCGGCGTCAGGTCGGCTAACCGTGGCTCTTGAGCCGCATGGGAACACATAGAATGGCTATATCGCTGGGTCGTTACAAAAACTGGTTGCTGCCGGTCATCGTGGTGGGGGGTGCTTACGCCGTGGCGCTGGTGATTCGCGCCGGCGGGCCGGAGGTGGAGATTATCGCCCCCGAGCCGCAGGCCACGGTTGTGCGCGTAGTAAGCGCGCAGCCGGAAACCGTGCAGCTGACGGTCGAGAGCCAGGGCGAGGCCGGTGCCGAGCATTCCATCGATTTAACCAGCGAGCTCGCGGGCAAAGTGCTGAAGGTGAGTCCGGGCTTTGTGTCGGGCGGTTACTTCACAACCGGCGACGTCCTGGTGCAGATCGACCCCACCGACTATCGCCTTGCCAAAATACGGGCCGCGGCTGCGGTTGCCGAAGCCGAAGAAGAGTTGTCTATCGAGAAGTCTGAAGCCAGGCTGGCTGCGGAGGGCTTGTTCCCGATGATGGAAGCCAAAGTGGCCTCAGCCGAGGCGCGGGTCCAGTCGGCGCGGGCTGAGCTGGCGCAGGCTGAAGCCGACCTGGAGCGCACTTTGATTCGTGCGCCGTTTGACGGCCGGGTGTTGTTTACGCAGGTTGATCCGGGTCAGTACATCAGCAAGGGTGCGTCGATGGCGCGCATTTTCTCCACCGGGCGGGCGGAGATTCGTCTGCCGCTGACCGACCAGCAGCTGCAGTTTCTCGACAACCCGTTTGGTACCGGCCGCGATGGCGGCCGGCTCAATACCCCGGTCACGTTCCGCGCGGCGGTGGGTGGGCGGCCGGCGGAGTGGCAGGGTTATCTGGACCGGATGGACGGTGCCGTCGATGACGACAACCGCGTCTGGTACGCGGTGGCCTATGTGGACGACCCCTACAACATCGAGGGGTCGCATGCCGCCGCTCCGCTGGTCGTCGGCCTGTTTGTAGAGGCCGAAATCACCGGGCGCCGCATCGCCGACGTGTATCGGCTGCCGCGGTCGGCATTGCGCAACGAAAACCAGATACTGGTGGTCGATGCCGACAACCGCCTGCGGCAGCGACAGGTTGACGTGCTGCGGACCGATTTTGCCGCTGTATACGTCGCGGGGGGCATTACACCGGGTGAGCGGATCTGCGTCTCGCCGATCGATACGTTTGTTGACGGCCTCCTCGTCGAGGCGATCGAAACCACAGGTGCGCTCGCTGCGCTGACGGAGACAGGCTCATGATTCGCTGGTTTGCCGAAAACCGGGTGGCCGCCAACCTGCTGATGATCGCGATCATCCTGGGCGGCGTGTCGTCATTGCCGCTGCTGGACCGCGAAGTCATGCCGGGTATTCCGCTCGACATGATTCAGATTGATGTCGATTATCCCGGCGCGAGCCCGGCCGAAATCGAAGAGCGTATCTGTATTCGCATCGAGGAGGCGATTCACGACCTTGAGGGCATTGAGTCGATGACCTCAGAGGCCGTTGCCGGGCGCGGCGGTGTGCTGGTCGAGATTGCCAGCGGCTTCGAAACCCAGCGGTTGCTGAATGACATTAAAGCCCGCGTCGACGCCCTCGACACGCTGCCCGACGATGCTGAGTTGCCGCAAATCAATGAGGCGCCGTGGAGCGAAGAGGTCATTGAGCTCGTCGTGAGCGGCAACACCGACGAAGCGGCGTTGCGGCAGATTGCGCTGCGCATCCGCGACGGCGTGGCCAGCCTGGAGGGCGTGGACCAGGTGGATGTGGAAGGATTGCGGCAGCCCGAGATGGGTATTGAGGTCGCGGAGCTGACCCTGCGCAAATACGGCCTCACCTTTGATGACGTGGTGACGGCCATTCGCCGGTCGTCGATCAACCTCTCGGCGGGTGCGATTCGCTCGGCCGGGGGCGACATTTCCATCCGCACGCAGCAACAGGCCTACACGGCGGCCGACTTCGCCGATATTGTCGTCCTGCGCAAGCCGGACGGCACGCGCATCCGCCTCGGCGATATCGCCGATATCCGCGATGGCTTCGAGGAAGTGAACGAGCTGAGCCGTTTCAACAACCAGCCCGCCGCCGCCATCATCGTCAAAGTACGGAACAATCCCGACGTAGTCGCAGCGACCGCCGCCGTGCGTGATTATGCGGAGCAGGTGCGCGCCACTTTGCCGGCTGGCGTGAGCCTCGATATCTGGCTCGACAGTTCGGAAATATTTCGCAGCCGGGCCCAGATGCTGGTCGACAGCGGGCTGATGGGGCTGGTGCTGGTGTTCGTGCTGCTGACGCTGTTCCTGCGGCCGGCCGTTGCGATCTGGGTGTGTGTCGGAATCGCGGTGGCATTTCTCGGCGCGATTTTCGTCATTCCATCCACACCGATTTCGGTCAACATGATGACCTTATTCGCATTCGTGCTGGTGCTGGGTATCGTGGTCGACGACGCCATCATCATTGGCGAGAGTATTCACGTGCAGGTGCAAAACGGCCTGACCGGTACCGCGGCGGCTTACGAGGGCACCCGGCGCGTGGCCAAGCCGGTGATTTTTGCGGCGGTCACCACGATGCTCGCGTTCTCGCCCATCCTGTTTATCGATGGCGCGGCCGGTAAGCTGGCCATGCCCTTGTCGATCGTGGTGATTCTCGCTCTGGCGTTTTCCCTGATTGAGGCCCTGCTGATACTGCCGTCCCACCTGGCCCACCTGCGGCCGCTGGGCGCGGCGCGGCCGGGCACGCTTGCCGCGGTCCGGCAACGCATCGCCAACGCGCTGAGCGCCTTCAGCGCCGACCGCTACCAACCCTTTCTGCGCAAAGCGGTTGGGGCGCGCTACCTGACCCTGTCGATCTTTCTGGGCGTGTGGCTGGTGATCATGAGTTTTGTGCAGGGCGGCTGGGTGAAGCAAACGTTCTATCCGCTGATTCCAGGTGACGACATTATTGCGAGCGTTACGCTCTCCGACGGCATTTCGTTTGCCACCACCGAGCAAGTGGTCGAGCAGATGGAGCGTGCGGCACAGCGGGTACGCGACGACCTGATTGCTGAAAAAGGCTTTGATATCGTCAAGAACGTGCGCACCTTTGCCCGTGAGAACACGGTGCAGATGACCCTGGAACTCGTCCCCAACGAAGACCGGGACATGCCGATTGAGCAGATCACCGAGCGCTGGCGCGCTGCGGTCGGCTACATACCGGACACCAAGACCTACACGTTTGACTACCACCTGATCGAACGCGAGCCGCCGGTCAAGCTCGGGCTGACGGCAGACGACCCGGCCGTGCTGGCTGCCGCAACCGCGCGCGTAGAGGCCCAGCTGGCCACCTACGACGGACTGTTTGGTATCAACAACAGCCAGCGCACGGCCCGCACCGAGATCCTCGTGCAGGCACGTGATGCTGCCGACAGCTACAACGTGAGTCGCGACCAGATTGCGCGCCAGGTGCGGCAGGGTTTCTTTGGCGAGGAAGTCCAGCGTATTCCGCGTGGCCGGGATGAAGTTAAGGTGATGGTGCGGTATCCGCTGGAGTCGCGCACCTCGCTGGAGCAGATCAACCGCATGTACATCCGGGTGGGCGAGGGCGACGACGCGCAGCAGGTGCCCATCAGCGCGATTGCCGACCTGACCTTCGGTCAGGGTGCCAGTGCTATTCGCCGTCTGGACCGGCGCCGCATCGTCGAGGTGACGGCCGAAGCCGACCCCGAAGTGGCCGACCCGTACAAAATTGTGACCGACCTGCGCGAGAATTTCGTGCCCGGCCTGCTGGCCGAGTACCCCGATCTCGGATTTCTCGTGAAGGGCGAGCAGGATTCGGCCAGTCAGTTCCTGTTTGAGCTGATTCGTCTCACGCTGCTGGCGTTTCTGGGTATTTTCGGCCTCATTGCCATTGCGTTTCGGTCGTACATTCAGCCGGCGATTGTTCTCAGTGCCGTGCCGTTTGGTTTGTTGGGCGCGATCGTGGGCCACCTGTTGTTTGATGTGCCAATGTCGATGTTTTCATTTATGGGCGTCGTCGCGGCGGCGGGTGTCGTCATCAACGACAACCTGGTGCTGATTGACCGGATCAATCAGGTGCGTGAGGAGCAGGGCGCGGCAGGGAGCACGGCTACGGCCGTGATTGCCGCCGCAGTCAGTCGCTTCCGCCCCATACTCCTGACATCGTTCACGACATTCATCGGCCTGCTGCCGATCATGTCGGAGCGCAGCTCGCAGTCGGAGTACCTCAAGCCGATGACCCTGTCGCTCGGTTTCGGAGTCGCGTTTGCGTCGGTGGTTACGCTGCTGCTGGTGCCCTGCCTCTACCTCATCGTTGAGGATGCCCGCGCCGGGCTAAAGTCCCTGCAAACCCAGATCTTTGGGGTCAGAGTGAAAACTGACTAGCTGGCTGAACACGCACGCGGCGGGTCACTTGTCGAACTCGACGCCAAAGCCAAACAGCACCGACAAGTCCTCGCCGGTGGCGCCTTCAGTGGGGCGCGATTCGTAGTCAAGAATCACGCCCGTATTGAAGTACAGCAGGTCGGTGATTTCGTACTTCGCGCCCGCATTGAACTGCGTCACCGCATTGCGCCGGCCAAAAAACGCCTTGGTGGTGGTGTTGGTGAGGTATACCTCGATATCCGGGTTCCCGAAGTCATACCGAAACCGCAGCAGAAACCCGGCCACGGCGCCCGCATTGTCGCGCGACAGGTCGTTGGCGGCGGTTATTTTTTCTGCCTGATAGCCGACACCCAACTGCATGCCCAGCTCGCGGTACGCGTCGTCCCAGAAGTTATAGCCGGCTGACGGCACCACGTTGTAGCGATAGTCGAGCCCTTTGACCGGGTCGCGTTCGAACGAGGCCGTCGAGCCAAGGAACCACGGGTCGCTAACCGAGTAGTTGTAGTTGTAGTTGAGCCGTTCGCGGTCCTGGATCTGCGAGGTAATGTCATTGATGGTCTGCTGTTCGTTCTGAAACAGCAGGTTCAGGTAGTTGGTATGCCGGTTGCGCTTGAGCATGAAATCCATGTTCAGCGTGGCGCTGCGGTTGTTGGCGTTACCCGTGCGAAAGGCACTGTTGAGGTCGGCGTTGGCGCTCCAGTCGTACAGTTTCTCGGGTTCGTCCAGCTCGGCAATAGTGGCGAGCGGAATGACCTGATTGCGGCCGTCAACGCTGATCAGCTGGTTGCCGGTAGCGTCAGCGCCGGCCAGGCTGCCCACCAGCTTGGTGCCATCTTCAAGTTCGAGGTCAAACTGCCGCTCGGTGTCGGCGACCATCGCCGCGATTTCCGACTGATCCACTGAGAACTCATCGGCATAGGCCGGCTCGATATAGACCTCGCCGTCCCAGATTTTCTTGATGGTGCCGGTAATCTGGTCGCCGTTTTTCATATACAGGATCCCGGCATTGCCCGCCTGTGCGGCCAGCAGCCAGCACAGGGCAGCGAGAATGCTTCTCGTTATTACGTGCACTGTAAAAAAACCTTGGGTAGTTCGCAGACGTAACAATGCTGCCATATCTGCACGAAATTTTTTTTGAACCCGGTGCAGCGCGCTTGTATGCGGCACCCGCGCGGGTAAAAATTGATTGCTGGCGAATACCACAAGGGACAGTTATGAAATCGGTTTACCGGGCGGGCAAGCGAGGCTTGCACACTTACATCTTCTGCGCGTTAGCGGCCGCAGTGTTGAGCGGGTGGGCGCCGGCGCAAGCGGCCGACGCACCGCCGCCGGCTGCGGCGGAGGGCCCAACCGTGGTGCTGGTCACCGGCGCGAACCGCGGGCTCGGGTATGAGTTTGTCCGCCAGTATGCAGCGCGTGGTTATCGCGTGCTGGCGACCGCGCGGCGCCCGGAGAGCGCTGCGGAACTCAATGCCCTGGCCGCGAGCAATCCGCTGATTACCGTCGATGCGCTTGATGTCACCGATCTTGCCCAGATTGACGCGCTGGCAGAAAAATACGCGGGCCAGCCCATCGATATCCTGATCAACAATGCGGGGGTGACCGGCGAGCCGATCAAAACGCAGATGTTCGGCAAGATCGACTACTCGGTGTTCGATACCGTCATGCATGTGAATGTTCTGGCCCCGCTGAAAATGGCGGAGGCGTTCTACCCGCATGTCAGCGCCGGGCGCGACAAGAAAATCATTACGGTGTCCAGCAGCCAGGGCTCCATCGCCAAGACGTTTGGTTTTGGCTACTTCTATCGATCGAGCAAAGCGGCGGTCAATATGGTGATGGCAACGATGGCCAAGGAGTTGCGGCGCAAGGGCATCATTATCGGCCTCGTCAATCCGGGGCCCACAGCCACCGATATGATGAAAACCATGGGTGGCAACATGAAGCTGCGCGATCCGGCGGAAGCCACCGCCGATATGATTCGAAATATTGATGAACTGACGATCGAAACCAGCGGTTCATTCGTTCAGTACGACGGTTCGATATTGCCGTGGTAGACGGGCAGGGGAGAATGATATGAAACGAGCAGGGGTTTGCAGGGTGCTGGCCATGGTGGCGGTGACCTTGCCGCTGTGGGCGCTGGCCGACGGCCACAACGCTACGGATGATGCCGGCGTGGCGGCGGACAGACAGCCGGGCTACATGATCGTGATCGGCAACGGGGTAAACCCTGCCGGCATGCGCGACTATGCGGCGGCAGCGGTGCCGTTGATTATCAAGGCCGGCGGCAAGCTGTTATTCGCGACCGAAGAAGGCAAGACGGAAGTTCTGGAGGGCGGGCCCTTCCCGGGTTCCATTCGCGTATTTGAGTTTCCGTCGCTGCAGGCCGCCCGCGATTTTTATTACGCCGACGCGTATCAGGCAGCTATTCCCTTGCGCGCCGGCAATGGCCGTATTGACGTGATGGTGGCCGATGGCTGGGTGCCGGACCCGAAGTGGTTCAGGGAACCGGCGGAGACGGCCGAATAGATGTCGCTCTCCGAAGCCATTTACTACGTGGCGATCATGATCTACATGATCGGTGCCGCCTGGTCGCTGCGCAGCAACGGGGACGGGCGCGCGGTTGCCGTTCTGGCCCTGGGGGCGGCGCTGGACTTCGGAATTACCGGGTTGTCCATGTTCGGCCCGGAAATCTTTTCCATGGGCGCCACCGGCAGGAATTTCGCCACGGACCTCGGGGCGGTGCTGGGGGTTGCCGTCTGGTTGCTTGCTATCGCCACGTTGCTGACCTGGCGCTACGGCCGTCGCCCTGTATTCCACGTGCTGACAGTGGTGACGCAGCTGGTGTGGTTTACCGATTACCTGGCCTTTCTGTTCGGGCTCCACGTTTATCCAATGACCTGACCACGGCCAGGCTGCCGTTCACCAGGGTATGGCCTGCCCGTCCCAGGCGTAGAACCCGCCGCTGTGTTCGCGCGTCAGCCCCGCGATCACGTTGAGCAGGTGGCCGGCGGCCTCGGCCGGCGCAAATACGGTGTGCGCCGGCCGGCTGCCGGTGAACGGTGCCGACAATTCAGTGGCGACGGTGCCCGGGTGCAGGGCGGCGCAGACGATGGGCGGGCGGCCCCGGCCCCACTCAATAGCGAGGGTTTTGAGCAGCATGTTGAGTGCCGCTTTGGACGCGCGGTAGGCGTACCAGCCGCCGAGGTGGTTGTCGCCAATGCTGCCGACGCGGGCCGACAGGCAGACGAACCGCGGGCTGTGACTGTGGCGCAAGAGCGCCTCGAACGCACCGGCCAGCCGCATGGCGCCGAGCGCGTTGACGTTATAGGCCAGCAGCAGGTTGTCGGCAGCAACATCGGCGAGCCGCTTCTCGGGTCGCATGCCGGCCGCATTGTGCAGAATGCCGGCCGTGTTGATCAGCAGGTCCAGATGCCCATCGCGACCGACACTTTCTGCAGCTGCCATCACGCTGGCGCTGTCGGTGACGTCCAGGGAAACCACAGCGACACGATCATCCCGCGCCGCAACGCGCTGCAGTGCTTCACTGCCGGAGGGCTGCCTGCAGGCGGCGAACACCCGCGCGGTGTCAGCCCGGTTCAGCAGAGCCTCGACCACAGCCAGCCCGATGCCGCCGCTTGCGCCGGTTACCAAAGCGGTTTTTTCGCCGGCGCTCCGCTCTTCCCTATTTTTTTGTGTGCTTGCCATACTGATGTTTCGTATGGGGCCAACAGGCGGATGCCGCTGTCACTCAGCAATGAGCGCCCGGGTCCGGAAATCTGCGCGATGGAGCGCAGTTGGACCGCGCAACGTGCGCTCCGACCCATGAGTGTGCCGTCATGTTCATGAGGTGGTTGGTTCGAGCATCTGTCTTATCAACGGGTTAAGCGTACCAACTCGATTCCGTTTTGGCGCGAGAGCGCGTTGGTGACAAACCGCGGGTTATTCATGAAACCTCTATTGACCGCTCCGGCTGGCGCTGAGAAACCTGTTGCTGAAATACAGACCAGGCCGGTCAAGCCGCTCGCCGCCTGCTGGCCTGGCCGATATACACAGGCATCACACCATAAGGAGCAGACTTATGCAGGCTATTGGCATCAGCACAACCAGTAATAGTGACCGGGACCAGTATGCGTTGGTCATGCGTCTGCTGCTCATGCTGGCGGTCGCGCTAACGGTTGTATCTTGTCGCTGGACGTTGCCCCCTAACGACAACGCCGGTCCGGCGGACTTCAATGTCACGACGATTGATACTCAGGAGGGCACTGCGTTTATCGCCGTCGGCGAGCTTGCCGGCAACAAACGGCATCAGGAGATACTCAATACTGTTTTCAAGTTCAAGCCAGATCCGGCGTTTGGTTCTATCCCGGACGGCGGCGAGGTCACGCTGTATCAGTGGAAGCGTGGAGTGTGGGTTGGCACAACTGTCGTAAGCGCCGATGAGAACGTCCGCAACCCCAATCGGCCAACCATTGCAGACGTCGATGGCGATGGTCGCAATGACTTCATTCAGCCCGCCGGCTGGTTCCTGAATTCTGCGCTCGACGACAATACGGGCTCGATAACCTGGTGGCGCAACAACGGCAACGGCACCTTTTCGCGCAATGATGTGATTCTGGAAGCGGGGGGTGCCTACGAAGGCGTTGTGTTTGTTGATCTCGACAAAGATGGCATCAAGGATATTGTCTCGACGTTTCAGGATTTCGGCAATCCGTTCGTGTTTCCGGCGACACCGCCTACGGTGTTCACACATTTTTTCAAGGGTATAGCGCCGGGGCAGTTTACGGGCCCGATCACGTTATGCGAATGTGGCGGGCCGCTGCCCGTGGTGTTTGACGTAAACGGCGACCGCAAGCTCGATATTGTCACAGCGCAGTACCTGGGCGTAGCCACCATCGCAAACCCCGAAGCAGGGTTGAGCGATGAGTCGTTTATCTGGCTGGAGAACACGGCCTCGCGCCGCGAACCACTGTCTACAGAGACGTTCACCAAGCATGTGATAGCCCGAGGCTTGGGCGAATCTGTGCAGATCCTGCCGGTCGACAACATCGACGGTGATTTAATGTACGGCGGTATTGGTGTTAACCAGGTTAACCAGACCGTTGATCCTGCCGCGGCGCCGCCGCAAGTCGTCAGACTGACGCCGGGCCGCGATATTCGCGCAGAATGGAATGTCGAAGTGTTGAAAGACGACTTTACCGTTGAGAGCACGTCTTTCGGATCGACGTCGCCGGGCCCTGCCGCCGAGGGCGACCTTGACGGCGACGGTGATATTGACATCGTCGTACCCGGCAGTGCCGATAAGAGTATCTACTGGCTGGAGCGGAAGGGGGACGGCTCGTGGTTCTCTCGCGACATTGCGCTCGAGTACGATACAGCAGGCCGGGACTGGGGGCTCGCAGGCGTTGCGGTGGCTGACCTTGACTACGACGGGCGCAACGAGATCGTGTTCAGCGCGTTCTTTGAGAGCTCCATTAACGTGGTTGAGCGGGTCCCCGGCACTGGCGGCAACTACCCCGCGTTGCCACGCGTGCCTGATAAGCGGCTGCCCTACTAGCCGACGAGCGCGGAACCGGCGCTGCGCCGGGTGCTCTGAGGTTGTTCAAGCAGGCCCGGACATGCGAATGTCCGGGCCTTTCTTTGTGACAAACGGCTGCGGGAGCATCAGAGTTCCCGCTACTGCCAACGTGACCGCCAGGCCTTTATTATAGTAAGGATGTGGCGTGCCTCGCTGTTGCAGGGTCAGCAACCCACAGCTAGAAGCCGGATCTCCACCAGACAGACCAAGTTCACAACTAATGACAACCCCACAGCGCGAAGCGACGCTCAGCGGCCGCGGTCTGACCAAGGTCTACCAGACCGGCGAGGTGGAGGTGCACGCGCTGCGTGGCGTGGACATTGACCTGTACACCGGTGAGTTTATGGTGCTGCTGGGGGCGTCGGGCAGCGGCAAGTCGACCCTGCTGAATATCGTGGGGGGGCTGGACGTGCCCACGGCAGGGAGCGTGGTGTTTCGCGGCAAGGAGCTTAATCGTGCCAACGCCGGCGAGCTCACCCAGTTCCGGCGCGCGCACGTGGGTTTTGTATTCCAGTTTTATAATCTCATCCCGAGCCTCACGGCCAGCGAGAACGTCGCGCTGGTAACCGAGATCGCCGATAACCCCATGGAGCCGGCCGCGGCGCTGGAGCTGGTGGGCCTGGGGCATCGGCTGGACCACTTTCCCTCGCAGCTGTCGGGCGGTGAACAGCAGCGGGTGGCGATTGCACGCGCGATTGCCAAACGGCCCAACGTGTTGCTGTGCGACGAGCCGACCGGCGCGCTGGACAGCAAAACCGGCATCATCGTGCTGGAGGCGCTGGCCTCGGTGAACCGCGAGCTCGGCACCACCACGGCCGTGATCACGCATAATGCGGTCATTGCCGACACGGCCGATCGTGTCATTCGAATGGCGGACGGCCGTATTACCGAGGTGGTTGAAAACGCCGAGCGGCTCGACCCCAAGCAACTGGAGTGGTAACGAGCTAGACACAGATGCGGGTACTCGACAAAAAAATGCTGCGCGGCCTCGGTAAGATACGGGGCCAGGTGATCGCGGTGAGCCTGGTGGTGGCGTCGGGAGTCGGCGTCCTGGTGATGTCGCTGGCGGTGCTGGACTCGCTGCGGGTGACCGCCAACGCCTATTACGAGCGCTACGCCTTTGCCGAGGTATTCGGCGGCGTGACGCGTGCACCCGAAAGCCTGGCGGCGCGCATTGCCGAGATTCCGGGCGTGCAGACCGTGCAGACACGCATCACGCGCTTTGCGCTGCTGGATGTGGCCGATTTTCAGGAACCGGTGATTGGCAAGCTGGTGTCGATCCCGGAACGCGGCGAGCCGCTGCTTAACCAGCTGGCGCTGCGCGACGGGCGGTTTTTGCAGCCGGGCCGTCCGGACGAAGTGGTCGTCAATGAGCCGTTTGCGGAGGCTCACGGTCTGACGCCGGGGTCCACCTTGCGCGCGCTGATGAACGGTAAACAGCGCGAGCTGCAGGTTGTGGGGATCGCGCTGTCGCCGGAATACGTCTACGCCATCGGGCCGGGCGGCCTGATGCCCGACGACGAGCGGTTCGGCGTGCTGTGGATGGGCCGGGAGGCGCTGGCGGCTGCCTACGACCTGGATGGTGCCTTTAACGATATCTCGCTGGGCCTGCTGCGCGGCACCGCACCGGGCGCGGTGGTGGAGCAGCTCGACCAGTTGCTGGAGCGCTACGGTGGCGTCGGGGCCATCGCCCGCAAAGACCAGATCTCCAACTGGTTTCTGATGAACGAGATCCAGCAGATTGCGACCATGGCGACGCTGATGCCGGCCATTTTTCTCGCCGTCGCGGCGTTCCTGACCAATACGGTGCTGGCGCGGCTGATCTCCACCGAGCGCACCGAGATCGGGCTGATGAAAGCCTTC
>JAZBOT010000113.1:0-3763 GCA_036351295.1 Gammaproteobacteria bacterium
GAGTTTATCGACGAGTGGCGCAACCCCTACACCAACGAAATGTGCGAAGTGAGCCCCATTCACAACATGACCGTTAACGCTCACCTGATCGTCAGCGAGAAGGTAGGGACCGCCATCGAGATGGACTTTGACGGCACGCTGATGGAAGTGCCGCTGAAGCTGGGCTGGAACCAGTTTGGCGACAAGCTGTTTTCAACCTTTGAGGTGCACACCGCATTCCCGAGCGAGCTCACGCCGGAAGAGTGGCCGCGCGAGTCGGCGGGCCGCGTGCTGCGCATCGCCGAAATCTTCCAGCGCTTCGCCGACATGGCCGACGTGGAGAATCCGGACAGCACGAGCGCGGATTACTCCGGCACCTGGACGCGGGTCGGGCCGTGGCTGCCGTGGATGCGGCAGGGTCAGGCCGAGGGGCAGATCATTTACCGCACGATGATGAGCAAACTCAAATCAGCCGAGCAGCTGCCGCCGGCGCTGAAAGCGCTTATCGAAGAGCGCCTGCCCGAGTATTTTCAGGCTCCGCCCCCCGAATCCTGGGGCACCAAGAATGACTCGAGCTTCAGCGTATACGCGGCCGAGAACGAACCGCTGCCGCCGCTGGCCGAGTAAGCGCCCCGCTGCGGGCGCAGCGCACGGCCCGACGGCGTGGCACCTCGTGCAGGGGTGTCACCCCGTTTTTTTATGGGCTTGCGGCCACCCAGCGGGCACCGGCGCCGCACTTTTTGGGCTGCGCACAGTCTGAACTGACATGAACACACTCACCCAGACCTGGCTGTTCACCCGCGCGCGCTGGCTCGCGGCCACTGGTGCGCTACTGGCCGTGGGGCTGCTGCAGCCCCTGCCAGCCCGGAGCGAGGTCAGCGCCGAACCGCCCAGGCGCACCGTCGCCGAGCTGGAGGAGCTCGTCGCACCGGTCGCGCTGTACCCCGACGACCTCGTCGCGGTGCTGCTGCCCGCCGCCTCCTACCCGCTACAGCTCGTGCAGGCAGCCCGGGTACTCGACACCAACGGCACCCCCGACACCGACTGGGACGAGTCCGTCGTCGCCGTCATGAATTACCCCGAGGTGGTCGAGTTTCTCAACGAGGACCTCGACTGGACCTACAGTCTCGGCCTCGCGTTTGTGAACCAGGAGTCCGAGGTGCTGGACGCCATCCAGCGCTTCCGCGCCGATGCCATGGCGGCCGGTAACCTGCGTACCGACGAGTACCAGGTGGTAACCGTAAGCAACGGGCTCATCACCATCCGCCCGCAGGACGAGAAGGCTATCTATGTGCCCTACTACGAACCGCAGCGGGTCGTCGTGCGGCAGCCGGTACCGGTTTACTACTATCACCCGGTCGCCCGCCCCGTTTATTACTACCCGTATCCCGCCAGCTGGGTTTTCAATGGCGGTTTTTACGGCGTCGGCAGTTACTTCAGCCTGGGCTGGACCTTCGGCGGGCTGAACGTGTTCTACAGCAACCAGGTCGGGCATCCGTTTTTCGGCCGGGCGCTGGCGCCCCGGCACTATTTTTACCGGCCGCGCGTGCGTCCCGTCCGGGTCGTCGGCGTGGGACCGGGCCTGCATCATTACCGCCCCGGGCGGGCGATCGTGCGCCACCCGGCGCCCCCCCGCGTGCAGCGACGCGTCAATGCCGCCTACCGCAGCGGCGTGCGTGACGGTCGCCAGCTGCAGCGGCGACGTGAGGCCCGCGTGAACAACCAGCCCGCTGCAAACCGGCCGCGCGCTGCCGCCCCGACGCGCATGCCGCCGCGCGCGCAGCCACCCCGCAATACGGCACCGCGTGTCGGCGCACCGCGCGGTGGCGACAACCGCCGTTTCACCAACAACGATACGCCGGCCCGGCGCGCGGACCGCGCCGTTAACCGCAGCCCGCAGGAGCGCACTGCGCGCAATGCCGCGCGGCCCGGGCGGGTCGGCCAGGAGTCCGCGGCGCGCCGGCGCTCGAGCGAACGCAATGCCGCACCACCGCCCGCCGCCAATCGCGGCGCGCCGCAGGCGGGTCGGCAACCCGTCATGCGGGCACCCCGGGCAGAACGCCCGCGCCCCATGCGCGCAGAGCCAGCGCGCCGCGCAGCACCGCCGGCCGCTAGCCGACCGCGAGTCAACCGCGGACCGGCACGCGCCGACCGCGCAATGAATGCCCGGGCCAACCGGAATATGAACCGCAACATGAATCGCGGCAGTAAACCGGTGATGCGCGGCGGCGGACGCTAAACCCGCACCGCTAGCCCGCCGGACCCGAGCGCTGCGGTCAGCCGTCGCTACTCTGCGGGTGCCTCACAGCGGCAGCCCGGCATGACCGGCAGCGTCGCCGCGGCGGCGGGAGCTACGTTGGCAATCGCCACCGGCAGCACCTGCGCGGTCGCGAACAGGCCCAGCGCGAAACCCGGACCCTCATCGGCAAACACGGTTTGCGGCAGGTAGCGCAGCGCGGCGCCGGCCGGCAGCCACGTCAGCGGCCGCGTGGCGTCGACAATGCGCCACGCGCGGTCAGCAAAGACCTCGGTCCAGGCATGACCAAAGGCACCCAGCGAACCCTCGGCTTCGACCAGCAGCGTGCCGGTCACCACGCGGGCGGACCAGCCGCGCGCCCGGGCCAGTGCGGTCATCAGCACCGCGTGCTCGGTGCAGTCACCGGCCCGGCGGCGGGCTACTTCGGAGGCGATGTCGAAACCCCGCTGGTAATTTTTGCTGGTGATGCTGGCATGCACAAACTCGACCAACCCCTCAAGCTCGGCGCCGTCAGCCGGCACGGCCAATTCGCCGAGCAGCGCCTGCACGGGTGCTTGGTCAAAATCGATCACGAAACTCGCGGCGCGATCACGGGCGGCCGGCGGCGCCGCCAGCGTCGCCCGGGCGGGGACCCAAACGGCAAAGCGGTTGGCCGCCAGCTCCTGAAATGGCAGGCCTGATGCTTCCAGGTACGCCGCGCTCTGCGGGCCGGCCGACACTTCGATTTCGAGCCGCGTGAATTCCCCGAAGGCGCTCCCGGCGGGATCACCGCCGGGCGCCGGCGCGGCGCTCACCGGAATGTTCGCCAGATACAGGCCGACCGGCTCCGCGGCATGCAGCCCGCCATGCAGCAGCACGAGGCATAGCGCGAGGCCGCGCAGGCGGTCGCTGCCACGCGTGGCGAAGCGCCCGCGAGCCACCACGCTAGTCGATCTCGCCGGCCTGCCAGATGCGTTCGATGCGCATCTGCCCCAGCCCCATGTCCATCGTGCCCCGCGGGATCGACCCGGTCGCGTCAATCTGCACGTCCATCGCGATTGGCCCGATCGTCAGCCTGGCGTCGCCGGTGGCGCGCCGTTCGGGGTCGAGCTGCACGTCGGCCAGCATGAAGGCGCCGGGGTTGGCGCCGGGCGAGTACAGCGGGAACTGCAGGGTCAGTCGTTCGGGGTCGTTAACGAGCTCGCGCAGCAGCCGGATCTGACCCAGATCGCTGCGCGGCGGTTCGGCCACCGCCAGCGTCGCGCGATAAGGCTTGCCGCGAAATTCGCCCGCCACTTCCCAGTCGCTGTCGCCGGCAGGCACGAGTTCGAGCGCGTAGGTCAGCTCACCGTCACTCGACTCGGTCTCAGTCTGGTTAATGATGAACCCGTCCGGCGTTGAGTACGCCGTCTTCCAGCCATCTGATGACTTGAGGTTTTGTGCATCGGCCGGTGACAGCATGGAGGTCAGCGTTTCGACCACGGTATCGCCGTCGGCATCGAGCGTCAGCGACACCCGGTTGTAGCCCAGCGACTGCTGGCCAAACGC
>JAZBOT010000114.1:0-9694 GCA_036351295.1 Gammaproteobacteria bacterium
GCACGAGTTTCCGCTGGCGCCGGCCAGCGGCGCGGAGACGGCCGTCGCACGCACGCTCAGCGCACCGGCGGCCAGTCGCGCGGGGCTTTACTGGGTGCTCGGCAACGCGCTGCGCGCGCCGTTCAAGCCCGCCAGCTTCGACACACTGGTTACCCCGTGGCTGGTGGATGTGCTGGATGAACCGCTCGAGCTGCAGGCGCGGCGCTGGAACCAGCTGCTGCGGCCCGGCGGCCGCTGGATATGGTTCGGGTCGCACGTGTTTCGCAGCGCCGACCCGGCACAGCGGCTCGCCATTGAGGAGTCGCAGGCCATCATTGCCGGGCAGGGTTTCGACACGCCCCAGCTGGTCGAAACCGAAATGCCGTACATGGTGTCACCCGCCAATCGCCATGCGCGCCAGGAGCGGGTCATCGTGATGACCATGACCAAGACCGGCAAAGTGAAGGCGCCGCCCCGGCATGTGGCGCTGCCCGACTGGCTGGTGCGCGGCGATCAGCCGGTGCCGGCGACCCAGTCGTTCCAGACCCAGGGCGCCGCGTCACGCATTCACGGGTTTTTGTTCGGGCTGATTGACGGCAAGCGCAGCCTGGAGGACATGGCAATACTGATGGAGCAGGAACGGCTGATGCCCAAAGACGAGGCCATGGCCACGCTGCGCAACTTTCTCATTCGCGCGCTCGAAGCCGGCGAAGGCTACTCAACTTTCTGAACGCCGCCGCCCCGCCGCGCGCTTTACTCAGCCGCCGTCAGCGGGGTACTCCGCCCAGAACACACCGCGCAAATCGCCCGGCGCAAAGCCGACGGCCTCGTCGTCCGGATACAGCTCGCTGATGCGTTGCGCCACCTCCGTCGCGATGCCGGTACCATGGCACGCCGTGCAAAGCGGCTGCAGGACGATGGGCTCAACGTAACCGGCACGCTCGCCGGGCAGCGTGACAGTGCGCGGCGCACGTTCCGCAGCGGCGGTCAGGTACTCGTCTAGAATCGGTTGCACCCAGGCAGGCGCCGCGTTCGCCGGATTGCGCAGCTTGTGACTCGCTCGCCCGACGCGCACCCCCTCGCGCTGGAAAGCCTCGGCGATCGCCGGGGCCTGCAGCTGACATACAGTCACGGCCTCGACGACCCCGGTCTGCATACCGGCTTGCAGGGCCGCCTGCAGATCGCGCTTAAAGGGCGCCAGGATCTCGGCACCGCCCGCACTCTCGCCACTCTCGCCGGCACGCACACCTGCGGCTGCGAGCAGGGCTGCCGCGACCAGCGTCGGCACAGCAATGCGGCCGGGCAGCCGCCGGCTCTGTCGACAGTCAATTGGGTTCGCTTGTTTCATATAAACAGTATAAATCAGATTCGCCGCGGGGCGGGCGTGGTGCACTGCTATGGCTCAGCAGCCGGCTACGGCGCACCAAGACTGCTCAGGCGGAAGCCAAGGCGCGCGGCATGGCGCGGACCGGTGACTGGCACAGCATTTGCAAGGGCTGCGGCTATGGAATTTCGTACCCGCAAAGTGGTTAAGCCCGAAGACCTGAACCCGATGAACGCCCTGTTCGGGGGCCGCCTGCTGGCGTGGGTCGATGAAGAATGCCTGATTTACTGCGGCTGCCAGCTGCAGCACACGCGGCTGGTGACCAAGTACATGAGTGAGATCAGCTTCGTCAGCCCCGCCCACCAGGGCGATGTGGTTGAGATTGGCGTGGATACCGTGACAGTGGGGCGTACCTCCATCACGGTCCGCTGCGAAGCCCGCAATCGGGACACCCAGGAGAAAATTCTTTCGATCGACAAAATTGTCTTTGTCGCGCTCAACAGCAAAGGCAAACCCACCATGCATAAAATGGCGCGCATGGAACATGAGTTGCGGCGTCCGAACTGGGCAGGCTCAGGCGTGCTGCGCTGGCTGAAAAGCGACTCCAAAAAAACCGTTAAGGAGCAGGACTAGATAGCCTGACGGCGCCGGGCCCTGCGGCAGGCTTGCGTCACGCTTGCGCCAGCCGGAGCGTGGCGACGCCGGCAATAATCAAGATAATGCCGAAATAGCGGGCGAGACTCGCCGCATCACCGTAAAACACAACGCCAACCAGAAAGGTGCCGGCCGCCCCGATGCCCGTCCACACGGCATAGGACGTCCCGATGGGTATTTGTTTTTGGGCAAGCCACAAAAACAGCCCGCTTACCCCCATAAATACAACCGCAATAGCGATGCCGAGAACACGGGTGCCTTCCTCTTGGGCAAGCTTCAGCCCCACGGGCCAGCCAACTTCAAACAGGCCGGCAATGATCAGATAGACCCAGGACAAACTCACTGACTCCCGGCGCAGCGACTGCGGGGGACACTCATGTTGTCACCGCGGTCCGCAGACTCAACCGGCGACAGCTACTCGTGAGCAATGGGTTTGTCCGTGAACAAGTAGTCTTTAAGCTCACTATCGAACTTCGGGTCCCGGCGCCGAATCCACTCCAGGACCATGGCGGCGTGTTCTTTTTCTTCGTCTCTGTTGTGGGCCAGTATGGCTTTCAGGCTGGCGTCTTTGCAGGCGTCGACACGCTGGTTATACCAATCCACCGCTTCCAGCTCTTCCATCAGGGAAACGATGGCGCGGTGCATATCGCGGGTCTCGTCGGAGAGTTCGCTAATCGGTTCGTGATAGCCTTCGTTAGACATTGATGTCTCCTTACTAATTTGGCAACGCAGCGCGAATACGCTCGGCCATCCGTGTGTACTCTGCTGGCGTCAAATATACCTCGTTCATCTCGGCAGGTGAGGTCATCCAGATCGGCCCGCCCCAGCGCGGGTCGTCGACGTAGCGCGGCACAATGTGCCAGTGCAGGTGGGGCACCACCTGGCCGATGCTCGCGACATTAATATGATCCGGGGAAAACACCGTCTGCACCGCGATCTCGGCTGTGCGAATGTCGGCCGCCATCCCGGCCCATTCTGCGGCGGTCAGTTCATCAATCCGGGTCGCATGGCGCGGATCAAACACCAGCACGCAATGGCCCCGGTAGGTCTGGATACGCTCGACAAACAGCGTCGACATTGAGAGCGGCGCCACTTCCACCAGGATGTCAGCCACATCAGCACGCGGCCGGCAAAAGCGGCAGCCGGTGGCGGCGCGGCGGGCCTCCCACTCGCGCGCGGCCACTACTTGGCTTCGTCAATCATTTTTATCGTTTGCGCTTCCACTTCGCGGGCGACCTCCAGCAGTGCCGGGTCCTGCGACACGGCCGCCAGCATGTCCACCGGGCGCACCAGGCCGAGCCTGGTCTGGCCACGCTCGGTAAACACGGAGATACGGCACGGCAGCATCATGTTCAGGCGCATGTCGACGGCCAGCACTTTCCCCGCTTGCTGCGGGTTGCAGACCTCAAACACCTTGCACTCTTCGGCAAACTCGACGCCCTTGGTGCGCAGGGTGGTGCCCAGGTCATGCACGTGCAGCACGCCAAAGCCATTGCGCTTGACCGCAGCGTCGAGGTCGGTGACCGCCGTCGCGAAGTCTTTATCAGAATCAACCAAATACATCATGGCAAAAACCTGTTGGTGAGTACTTGCAAATAATGCCTGCACCGGAGACCAAACCACAAACCGCGGCCGCGGCCATGCTTCAGCCCGGCGCAATATCCATCACCTGCCGCAGGAAATAGGCCGTAAAGTAGGCCAGCCCGGCCGCCGTACCGCCCGTGAGCAAGGTGCGCGCCCCGGAAACCAGAAGCGGCTTATCCAGCGCCAGACTTTTGAGCATACCAATCAAAAAGAACATCATTCCCGCCAGCACTGCGCTTACTGTGAATTGCTGCGCGGGCCGGATGAACGGCACGATATACGGCACCAGCGGGAATACACCAACCCCGATAAAGGCGGCAAAAGTCACCAGCGCAGACACAGCCGGCCGCGGCGCCACTTTGCTAAGCCCGTGTTCGTCACTCAGCATGACCTCAAGCCAGACCGTTTTGTCGGCCGTTACGGTATCGACTATTTTCTCCAGCAGCTCATCACTGAAACCTTTGGCGCGAAAAATTTGCCGCACTTCTTCGCGCTCACCTTCAGGCACCGCAGCAATGTGCCGTTGCTCCGACCGGGTGACGCTCGCAATAAACTCCTCTTCGGCTTTGCTGGATTCGTAGTTGCTGACTGCCATGCTGTAGCCGTCGGCGAACAGGTTGGCAAAGCCAAGAATGGCCGCCACCGAAGCCGGAAACCCCGCGCCCACAGAGCCCGACACCACGGCAAAGGTCGTTATGCAGCCGTCGATGCCGCCTAACACGGCATCGGAGACATTCTGCCGTTTGGGCGGCCGGGATAAGCGCCGGCGAATCCGCTCCGGGTGATGGTCTCTAATGAGGTCGTCTTGGCGCGCCGTAGTCACTTGATCTCCCCCTGTATTTGCCGTCACCGCCGGCGCCGCTGAGAGCCAGTCATCCGGTGGCCGGTTACATGTCGCTTAGCAACGCGCGCGTCAGTCAGTTGCCGCCGGGTCCGGGTCGCTCAGCCCCAGCCATGCTGTTGGCAGCACCATATAGCCCAGACACACCAGCGCGCCGATAATCCCCCCTTGCAGGACGGCTGCAAAGGGGACAAACATCAGTATCAACGAAAACTGACCCAGTGCTGTAACGCCTTCAGTGGCCAATAGCGCAGGCACGCCCAGCAGGCTGACGGGGACAAAAATCAGCAGGACGCCGAGCGTCCACGAGCGCCAGATAATCGCAAACAATACCCCGGCCGAAATCGGTTTGTGCATGTCAGTCCCCGGGCCGCCCGTCGCCACGAGCGGCCCCGCTCGGTGCCCGGCTACTGCAACCCGGCACGTGCTTTGCGTGCGGCATTGAAGTAGGCCGCCCGCTGATACCAGTTGAGGCTTTCTTCACCCCGCGCCAGATTCACGTAGACGCTGGCCATCAGCTCGGCTGCCGCGCGATTTGCCGGCTCGTTCGTCAACACGATGTCCAGCAGTTCCAGCGCCAGCTGGTGCTCGCCCGCTGCGGCCAGATTCTGCGCCTTATCCAGCAACCGCGCATTGCCGCCAGCCAGCTCCGCCAGCAGGGCGCTGCGCTCGGCGGCGGGCGCCGGCCGGAAGTACACCGGGTTGCTGCCATAATAGCCCGTGTAGTTCTTGAACAGTCGGTTGACGTAGGTTTCGCGGCAGGCCGCAAACATCGCGGCCAGCCCCGGGTCCGCCGCAAATTCCGGCGGCATCGTCACAGCAGCCAGCGTTTGCTCCAGGTTCAGACCGGTGCCGACCAGCTCGCGCACCCGCGTCATCAGCCACTGCGTGACCGTGCGCATGTCCCGCAAGCTGGCCAGCGTCGTGTCTTCGATCCGCCCATGGCCGGGCACCATGATCTGCGGTGCCAGTGACTCGATGCGGTCGACCGCCGCGACAAAGCCCTCAGCGTAGCCTTCGGGCATCACCGGCGACCCGAGGTTGGCGTTGTTGAGGTCACCAATGAACAACACCCCGACGTCCGGCACAAAAATGAGCGTCGCATCGCTGGTTTCGCCCATAGCATGGTACAGCTGAATCTCGCGCCCGCCGAGCTCCAGCGCATGCGTCTCGCCATAGGTGATATCCGGGTACACCACCGGTGCTGCGCGCACCTCACCCAGTACCTGCTGGTTGATATGCTCAAGACCTTTGAGGTTTTTGAGATTCCAGACGAGGTTTTCCTGTGCAACAAACTGCACCCCCGGGGCCTGAAATGCCGCTGCGCCGTCGACGTGATCGTAATGGTAATGCGTGAAAATCACGTAGCGGACGGGCTGGTTGGTGTAGCGGCGGATATCCTCAAGAAACGCGGCGCCCAGCTCAGGCGTCATGCCGGTGTCGACCACTACCACGCCCTCGTCGGTGACGATGAACCCCATGTTGTTCGAGGCATACCCTGTGGCCGCATAAACGCCTGCAGCCACTTCGACCACCTCCCGCTCGGGCATCGGCTGCGCCAGCACGGCACCGGCCTGCAGCAACATCAGACTCACTGCCGCAACGGCGGCGGCTATTGGCAGTATTCTTCGCATCATGACCTCCGAACTATTGTTGCCAGTTGACCCGCGACGGCCGGCGGCTGCCGGCTGCGGTCAGGCCTTAACAATCAGGTAACCCCCGGCACCTACCAGCGCAACGCCTGCCGCCTTGCCGGACAAGCGGGCATACCGCTTACCCCATGCGCCGGCCAGCACACGGTGCGCGAATACAGCGTACAACACCTTCACACCGCCCACCGCCGCCACGGTGATCACCACGATAAGCGCCACGTCGGCGGCCCGCAGCGCCGTCAGGTCAATAAACAGCGGCAGCAGGCTCAGGTAGAAAAAAATGGCCTTGATGTCGCCCAGCGTCAGCAAGAAGCCCGCCGCCAAACTGGCGAACACGCTACCCCGCCGCGGTGTTTGCCGAGCCGGTGCAGCGTCGCTGCCCGCCGCTCTCAGCAGGGTGACGCCCAGCCACACCAGGTAACCGGCGCCGGCATACTTCACCAGCAGGAACGCACCGCCCATGGCTTCTGCGATGACGCTGAGGCCGAGCATGACCAGCGCGATGAACACGAGGTCACCCAGCACAATGCCGGCCCCGACCGCGATGCCGTGCCCCACGCCCAGCGTGATCGCCCGCGCGATCACCAGCGCCACGCTGGCGCTGGGCACGGCAGCCAGCGCGGCCAGCGTGGCAAACAAGGTGAGGGCTTCGCTGAGTGTCATACCGACTATCCCCAATGCTCGTCGTCAGCCAACGCGCTGCGGGCTTGCTCGGGCTCGCAAGCCGCCAGCGCCGGCACTACCTGCTCGCCGATCACCCGTATAGCGTGCGCCTGATCCGCGTGCAGCTTGAGCGCCACTTCATTCAGGCCGCGCCGCCCCAGCTCGCGCAGGCGCTCGATGTGCGGTTCAAGCTCGGCCGGGGTGCCGGCGATGCCCAGGTTAGCCACGAGTTTATCGAGCACCGGCTCCGGCACCCCGGGTATCTCCGCCGAGCGGTTTTTGTAGGCCCTGAAGAAGTCGTTGCGCTTCTGCTCGACCAGCGCACACTCGTCGGCATCCAGAAACTCCTCGAGGTACCAGGGGTCTAGCATACCGCGCAGCGCCAGCTGCTGGCGTGCTTCTGCAATGGCAGCGGCCTTGTCGTCCTTGACGTGCCAGGCGACGAGGCCGCTGAGGCACACCTCGTCGCGCTGCCGGTGCGCGTCAGCCAGGAACCCGTCCAGCATGGCCACGGTGGCGCTGAACCGGCCGGGCAGCGGGTCGCCCACCATGATGTGATCGGCCACCTGCGCGCTCATCCGCAGCATCTGCGGCTTGTTGGCGCCCACATAAATGCGGGGCGGAGTGTGTGTTGCCCAGCTGGGGTGGTAGTTCCACACCTGGAAAATTTTGCCGTTGTAGTTGAGCGGCTGCGCCGCACTGGCCTGCCTGACAACCTCGACACTCTCGCGGACCCGCCCGACCATGCGCCCCGCGTCCATGCCCATGGCCGCGTTGACGCCGGTCGGCCCGCCGATAAGGATGTTGGCACGCCCGTCGCAGAGCTCGTTAAGGGTAGCCAGCGCTTTCGCGGTTTTGTAGGGGTGCTGCTCATACGCCGTGACGACCAGCGGCCCGAGCCGCAGCGTCGTGGACGCCAGGGCCAGCGGCGCCAACGTGAGAAACGGGTCACGCGACGATGGGTAGTTGGAACTCCAGACAGACTGGATGCCGTATTGTTCGGCCAGCAGCCCCAGCTCCCGTATTTCAGCCGGCGAGGAGTCGGGCGAGAGGATGACGTCAACTTTCACAACACGGGCACAACGCGCGGCGACTGAATCGTTTTAATATAGCGGACCAGCAGCCGGACAGCCACGGTGCTGTCGTGCGCAAGACTTCACTTTGCAGGCACCCGATGGCAGTCTGACCATTCACCACCCGGTTGAGGATAACGATGAGCACACCCGTTAAACACTTGATGAGCGCGGTACCCGCCCTGCTACTGGGGGCACTGCTGGCAGCGGGCGTGCAGGCGGCGGCAGCGCAGCGCACCGTAGGGGTGCTGTTTGTCGTCCACGGCGGTTCCGAGGAAAACGACACCGGCAACACCTTCGACAACTCGCTGCAGTTTTTCCAGTACGATCCCAACAACGTCATTTACCAGCGCATCATCTGGAACCCCAAGGCCTGGCCGGCCGTGGTCCGCTCCGACGACAGCCAGGACTACGCCAACGCCTCCACGCAGTTTAAAAAGTACGAGTTTCAGAACGGCCGCATCGGCGGCGCCGATCCGGCGCCCGACATTTCCGACCGCCAGTTCGAGGAGATGACCCGCCAGCTCGATGCGCTGGGCAAGGAGCGCGGCATCACGTTTGTCACCGACATCGCGCACTGGCTCGGCTCGCAAACCTACATCCATCGCCTGCCGTGGCCGCGCCACATGTACGGGCCGCAGGTAGCGGGCGGCGTCCCCCTGACGTACTGCGGCAGCGAGAAGGACGGCGGCCCCTGGGAGCATTGCAACCCCGAACGCTACAACGTGGACGGCCCGGGTGAGCGCCTGCTGAAACGCGGCGCGGAGGAGCTCATCATGGTAGACCTGACCACCTCCGGCGTGCGGTTCTGGAAAACCTATGACGTGGTCAGCATGACGCGCAAGATGGTGGCCGACTGGAATGCGCGCAACGGCACCGATATCAAGGTGCGCTGGGTCAACGACCCCACCGACCTGATGCTCGAAAGCTATCCCACCGATCCGCCCAACTGGACGCGCTCGGCGGGTCCGCCCAAGGTCAACCCGCAGGTACCGCTGGCGGGTCGGCCCAATCCGCTCATTCGCGACCCGCTGCTGATTGATTCGATGGTCGACGGCATCATTGCCGGCATGAACCCGGACGTCGCGCCGGAGAACACGGCCGTGCTGATCGTCAACCACTCGATTCGCGACGGCAACCAGGCCTACGACCCCAAGGTCAACGATACCGTCGAAATGGACCAGCTGATCAAAGCCGAGCTGTTGCGCCGCTTCCCCACCATGAGCGCCGACAACGTGCTGGGCAGCTGGATGGGCCTGCGCGTGGCAAACCCGCAAATCGTGCCGCGGCGTAAGGGCGGCTCGAAACTGGAGCGCAGCCGCGAGATGCGCGGCGAAAGCCTCGGCAATGCCTGGCTGTACCTGAGCGACCGGCAGCTGCCGGACGGCGATCATCAGTATCGCTACTGGGAAGCCCTCGACATCTTCCGGGCGCGCGGCGTAGACCACATCGTGGTGGCCTTTACCCAGATTGTCACCGACAGCGTGCTGAACCTGGTCGAGCTGCCCAACCAGATTGCCAAGGAAATCGGTTGGAAAACCTGGCTGCGGTCGGCAGACCTCGACTTCGACACCTACCCCGAAGTGGGCCACCCGTTTGCTGACTACTGGGGCGTCTGGGTCAACAAGTCATGCAAAGTCATTGATGGCCCCGCAGACGCGACCGAACCCTGCTGCTTTGAGATGGGCGGCTGCGGCACCGCTCAGCCGTATCCGCCGCTGCGCCAGACGCCGCTCAACCAGGCGCGGCAAGACACCGACCCGTCGCTGGCCTTTGATATTTCGGCCTACGGTTTGCTGGGCTACAGCGCCGAGCGGGGCGCGCCCAGCGATGACCGCCCGGTGCAGGAACAGTATCGCGGCACCTGGGAGCTGTGGCGCCCGCCAAACAAAGACCCGCGTGTTGGCCAGCTGCTGGCCCGCCA
>JAZBOT010000115.1:0-3035 GCA_036351295.1 Gammaproteobacteria bacterium
CGCTGGCGCTGAGCGGCAGCGGCACGCCGGCCGATCCGTTTGTGGCAGCCGGGATCGAGCTGACTGTGGCGGGCACCCCGGCCGCGGGAGACGTGTTTCGGGTGCGGCCGACCAACAATGCGGCGGCGGGACTAGATGTCGCGCTTACGGATCCCAGCCTGATCGCGGCAGCCGCACCACTCGAAACCACCAACTTCATTGGCAACCTCGGCAGTGCCACCGTGACCCCGGCGACCGTCGACGATCTGACCAACACCGACCTGTTGACCGCGGTGCGTATTCGCTTCGATGATCCACCGACCAGCTACCAGATAACTGCGCCGGACGGCACGCCACTGACGGGATCGCTGCCATATACCAGCGGCGCAGATATCAGCTTCAACGGCTGGACCGTGCAGGTGAACGGCACGCCGCTGGCCGGAGATCAGTTTACCGTCGAGTCAGCCGGCGCGAACAGTGGCGGCAACGCGAATGCCCTGGAATTGGCGGCACTCTTTACCCGGGGGTTCTTTGATGGTGGTCGTTCCTCGACTGAGGATCTCAGTGCGCAGCTGACCACGACGGTCGGTTCCTTTGCAGCCCGCAGCAATGCGGATTTCGAGGTGCAGACGGCGATCCGCGGTCAGCTGGAGCTGGATGTGGAAGCGGTGCGGGGCGTCAACCTCGACGAAGAAGCAGCCAACATTCTGCGTTACCAGGAAGCGTATCTGGCGGCCAGTCGGGCGATCAGTGTGGCGAACGATTTGTTCCAGTCCATCATCAACGCTATTCGTTAGGTTGGTAGCATGCGTATATCCAGTAAATCCATACAAATGCAGTGGCTGGCCACGATTACCCAACAGCAGAGTCAGGTGGCACGACTGCAGCAGCAGGTGGGTACCGGGCGCCGGGTGAACAGCGCCATCGATGATCCGGTCGGCGCGGCCCAGATTAGCCGTTTCGAGCAGGGCCTGGCGCGCCTGGAGACCTATGCCCGCAATGCTGATGCGGCTGAGCGCCGCCTCAACCTGCAGGAGATCGCGCTGAGCGAAGTTGCCGATATACTGAACCGGGTGCGCGACCTGACCCTGCAGGCGGGTGGCGCGGCAGCGGTCGCGCCGGGCTCGCGGCAGGCCATTGCCGACGAAGTAAGCGAGCTGCTGGTGGGTCTGGTCGATACCGCCAACAGTCAGGACGGCGAAGGCCGCTATTTGTTTGCCGGCAATCGCGTCGAGGTGGAGCCCTTCCCGGCGCTCGGCCAATTGCCCGTATATGCAGGCGATCAGGGGGCCCGTTTCCAGCGCATTGGTGACGACCGCCTTATCCAGGAAAGCAACTCGGGTGCCGAGGTCTTCCAGTTCATTCGTAACGGCAACGGGCTCTATTCCGTCAGCGCCAGTGCCGCCAACACCGGGACGATGAACCAGACTAACGCCACCGTATTAGACTCGGCCGCGTGGGTGCCCGGTGACTACACCATTCAGTTTACCGCGCCCGACCGGTACGACATTGTCACCAGCGGCGGTACGCCGATACGGGTGGACGAACCCTATGTGCCGGGCGCACTCATATCCTTTAATGGCGCCGTGATCAGCTTTGAAGGGGAGCCGGCTGCAGGCGACGAGTTTCAGGTCAACGCCAGCCGCAATCAGTCGGTCTTTCTGACCGTGAAGTCGCTGGCGGATACCCTTCGTCTCGATGTCAATGACCCGGCGGTGCGCGCGCAGTTTCAGTCGCGGCTCAACAGCGCCCTGCAGGACATCGATCAGAGCCTCGAGAAGATCAACGGCGTGCGCGGCGATATCGGTGCCCGGCTCAATGTGATTGACCGGCAGCGCAGTGTGAACGAAGAAGTCAGTTTCCAGATCGAGACCAGTCTGTCGAAAGTGCGCGACCTTGACTTTGCCAGCGCCATCTCGGAGCTGGAGCTGCGGCTCACCAGCCTGGAAGCCGCCCAGCGGTCATTTGCCGAAACCCGCCGGAACTCGCTGTTTAACTTCCTTTGAAATCGCGGCAGGCGCCCGCTGGCGTTCCAAGTTACTGAAAATAATAAGAATAGTAATTTTCTCGCCATTGTGAGACGCGGGTCTCAATTTCTCGCGCGGTTCCCCTCAAGTTTTCTGCGGCGGCTGCCGATACTTCTACTGCAACGCTAGAAACGGGTTCCTTTGCGGGCAGGCCAGGACGGCTACCCCGGCTGCAGGGATCGGTCATAGCAAAGTAGTTTTTGTCTTAGGAGACTTATCATGCCTGCTGTAATTAACACCAATGTGTTGTCTCTGAATGCCCAGCGCAATCTCACGCGTTCGGACAGTCAGTTGGCAACTTCCCTGCAGCGCCTTTCATCCGGTCTACGTATTAACAGCGCCAAGGATGACGCCGCTGGTCTGGCCATCGCCAACCGTTTCACGACCCAGATTCGCGGCCTGAACCAGGCGGTGCGGAACGCCAATGACGGCATCTCGCTGGCCCAGACCGCCGAGTCTGCGCTGGACGAGCTGACCAATAACCTGCAGCGTATTCGTGAGCTGGCCGTGCAGTCCGCCAACGCCACCAACTCTGCTTCTGACCGTGCCGCACTCGACCAGGAAGTGCAGCAGCGTCTGGCTGAGGTCGACCGGATCGCTTCGCAGACTTCCTTCAATGGCCAGAAAGTGCTGGATGGCAGCTTCGGCTCGGCACAGTTCCAGGTAGGCGCCAATGTGGGTGAGACGATCACCGTCAACCTGACAACCGGCGTACGTGCTGACCAGCTCGGTCAGATTGCGCGCGACACGGCTACTGTTCAGGCCGGTGCATTCACCGACGGCTCGCTGACGATTGCGGTGGGCTCCAGCCCGGCGGTCAGCGTAGGCGCTTCGGTTGCCGGCACGCAGGCTGGCCAGACGGCTGACAGCGCTTTCGCCAAGCTGAACGCCATCGAGGCAGCCGGTGTCTCGGGCCTGACGGCTACCGCAACCAACGTGCAGACGGCGGCCTTCTCGACGGTCGGCACCGACGGCACCAACGATGTGACCTACAACCTGACGATCAACGGCGAAGCCATCTTCACGAAC
>JAZBOT010000116.1:0-34833 GCA_036351295.1 Gammaproteobacteria bacterium
ATGTTGGCGGGCAGCACGAGAAACGCATAGGCCGTGCCGTCGGCGGCAATGATTTGCGGCGCCAGCCGCACGGGCCGAAACCCGGGTTGGCTGGGATCGGGGCCTGCGACCACCGACGTGGCAATGAGCCGCCTATACTCCGGCGGAATCTCCCGGTCGAGAATATCTCTGCCATCCGGGCCAATGACCAATACGCTGACGTTATCGGGAATGCCGGCATCCTTTGCCAGCCAGCTCTTGAGTGCCGGCAGGCCCCCCGCTGCGAGTACTTCAGCGGCGTGTGGACCCAGTTCGCCGCCACGGGTCTCAACGTAGCCTGAGAGTTCTGACGCGGCGATGGCTGCAAAAGCGGCAGCACCGATCAGGACGAAGGCCACCAGCGCAACGCCGATGGACAGCGCCATGCGCAGGTACAGCTTGGGGTAGCGAAAATTCATCATCGATCCGCCAGCGTTTAAGCGCTGCCCAGCGTTTCCGGGTCGAGCACATAGCCGTGGCCCCGCAGGCTGCGAATGCACTCTCCCGCGACGCCTGCATCTTCGAGCTTGCGGCGCAGTTTGCTGATCAACGTGTCGATACTCCGGTCGTACGCTTCCATCGGTCGCTTTAACGCCTTCTCCGTCAGCTTGTCGCGCGAGATGACGTCGCCGGGATGACGCATCAGTTGCTCGAGCACGCGCATCTCCGCGGCGGTTAGCTGCACGTCCTGCTCGCCAACCCGGAACTCGCGACGCGCCAGGTTCATCTGCAATGCACCGACCTGCACAACTTCCGGCTGTCCCTGATTGGGCAGGCTGCGCCGGAGCACATTCTGCACCCGCGCCGCCAGTTCAAGCGGATTGAACGGTTTGGCCAGATAATCGTCAGCACCCACCTGCAGTCCGCGGATGCGTTCGGCCTCCTCACCGCGAGCCGTCAGCATGATGACCGGCAAGTCATACCGGCCGCGGATATGCTGCAAGACAGCGAAGCCATCCATCCCGGGCAACATCACGTCGAGAATAACGAGGTCGGGAAGACTCTTGCCAAGCGCCTCCAGCGCCGTTTCACCGGAGCCCGCCGTCGCTACTGAAAAACCTTGTAATTCAAGGAATTCCACGAGCATCTGCGCGAGGTCAAGGTCGTCGTCGACGATCAGCAGACGGGCCGAGGTGATGGTCATAATCCGGTGGACTCGGGCAGGTTGTTAATCGTTATTAATCGCTATGTTAACGGTCTGTTGACAGACAATGACACGCAATAGGCGTAGTATTTTTAATAGTTTACACACTCGTGCCGCTGGCGTGTGCTGACTTCGGGCAGCTGACCAGCGACACACCCACCGGGAGAGACAACATGAGTGCAAGTGCAGAAGACGCCACACCACGCGGCGGGATTATGGGGCTGCTGTACCGGCCGCCCTGGGTTGGCCTGATGGCTTTCGTTATCGTCTTTGTTGTGCAGGCTATTGGCCACACCGTGATGATCGTCATGGAAGATGTCTGGCCCGGAGAGGGTTACGTCTACCAGTCAGCCTTTGCGATGGGTCTGGTCGGTGCGGTGATGCTGTTTTATGGTATGCGCAGCAGCAACGAGGTCTCTGCAACCTGGCTGGGTTTCTGGGCCGGCACGTTCCTGTGGACGGGCTGGGTCGAGTTCTCCTTCGTCTGGAATGCCGATTTTCTGCAGGTGCCTGACCTGATGGATGCGTCCATGCCGGGCGAGATTGCGACCAAGGCTGAGTACCTCGTGATGATGTCATCGATCGGTGTGCTGGGCTCGACGCTGGTCTACTTTCTCATTAACCCTGAGACCAAGTGCAATTTCTTTTTGTGGTTCCAGCGCAATCTGAAAATGCGGGTAGCGAAACCGACGCCTGGTCACAAACGCAACTTTGCGGCAATCACAGCGCTTGAGACCATCTACGTCATTTGGTTTTTCTATTTGTTGTTGCTGTTCATGTACAACGAGGATATCGCGGGAGAGACATCGCCGGCCGCTTACGTTTTCTTCTTCGGCAACACCATCTGGGCGGTGTATCTGTTCCAGCGCCTGATGAAGTTCTGGAAGGTAACCACCGCAATCCGCTATGCGATACCGACGGCGATTATTGCGTGGAACACTGTGGAGCTGATGGGACGCTGGAATCTGTTTACATCGTTCTGGGAGAAGCCTCAGGAGTTCTGGCTGGAAATGACACTGTTTATTGTGGCGGTGATCATCGCGGCTATCCTCGCGATTCGTACGCCGGCCCACAAGAAAGCAGAGCTGTCGCGGCAGAACGCTGCCTGACCCTCGCTCAGGCCAGCAATGCCAACCCGGCTGCGGTCGTTGCACCGCAGCCGGGTTTTTTTGTGCCTGCTGCAGACGCGGCGGGCTCCGCCGGGTTCAGCGATTTTTCATAATGTGATTTGCAGCACGGCCGGCGACGGCTGCCTGCCCTAGCCTGACAGGGTGCGATGCGAACCTGGGAGAGGTCAATATGAGCCAAATCAGCGATATTGCGGAGCCGCAGCCGTCTGTGGTGAGTTACCGGCTGCTTGACCAGATAACGGACCTGTTGATCTGCAGCCGCTGTTTCCGCCGCAACGTGCGGCGCCCCACGCGGACGGTAATTTCCGGGAGATGCCGCCCGCTGGCCGTCTGCCCGGAGTGCAGCGGCAAAGCTAAACCCGGTGGTGCCGCGCGGGTCATCAGCTTGCGCGGCTAGACCTGCTCCAGCTCAACGAGGGTGCCGCAAAAGTCTTTGGGATGCAGAAACAGCACCGGTTTGCCGTGCGCGCCGGTGCGCGGCTCGCCGTCACCCAGTACGCGGGCGCCTGCGGCGGCCAACTGATCGCGCGCGGCGACGATGTCGTCCACTTCATAGCAGACATGATGCATACCGCCGCTGGGGTTGCGATCGAGAAAACGGGCGATCGGTGACTCGGCGCCGAGCGGCAGCAGCAGCTCGATTTTGGTGTTGGGCAATTCTACGAATACGGTGGTGACGCCGTGCTCAGGTAAATCGACGGGCTCGGAAACCTGGGCGCCCAGCGTATCCCGATAGGTGGATGCGGCAGCCACGAGGTCAGGCACGACGATTGCCACATGGTTTAATTTTCCAATCATAGGGTTTAATCCTGCTGCTCGGTGCGTCTGACAAATATATTAATAAGTTCGTCGGCTGCCGTGGTGGGCGAGATCATATTGTCGCGCACCTCCGCTTCCAGTTCCGCGATGCGGGCGCTTACCTGCGCGTCCGCTTTGAGGCGGTCGATCAGCCGCCCGTTTATTTCGGCCCACATCCAGTTCACGGACTGCGCGGCGCGGCTGCGGTCAAACTGTCCGCTGGCCTTACGTTGCGCCTTGAAAGACTCGACAATTTCCCACACGGTGGCCAGTCCGCTGCCCTGCAGCGCAGAATAAGGTTCGACCGGTACTCGCCAGCCGTCCTGACGCGGTGCCAAAAATGCCGTAGCCTTGCGATAGTCTGCGACGGATCGTTCTGCCGCCAGCTTCAGATCACCGTCCGCTTTGTTGACCAGAATCAGGTCGGCCAGTTCGACAATGCCGCGTTTGATGCCCTGCAGTTCGTCGCCTCCGGCTGGCAAAAGCATCAGCAGAAACATATCGGTCATCCGCGAGACGGTGGTCTCGGATTGTCCGACCCCAACTGTTTCGATAAGCACAATGTCGTAGCCCGCGGCTTCGGCCAGCAGCATGGTTTCGCGGGTTCGACGCGCGACGCCACCCAGCGTTTCACCGGCCGGAGAGGGCCGGATAAACGCCTCGGGTCGGCGTGACAGCAGCTCCATGCGGGTCTTGTCGCCCAGTATCGAGCCGCCGCTGACCGCCGAAGACGGGTCCACAGCCAGTACCGCCACTTTGTGGCCCTGATCGACCAGGAAATTGCCCAGACTTTCGATGAACGTGGATTTGCCTACCCCCGGCACACCCGACACACCAATGCGCATTGATCGACCCGAGTGCGGTACCAGCTGCTCCAGCAGGCGATTTGCAGCAGGCCGGTCAGCGGCTCGACTGGATTCTATCAGCGTGATGGCGCGTGCCAGAGCGCGACGCTCACCGTCGCGAATCTGCGCAGCCAGCTGCTCCGCGTCCACCGCCGCCATCGTCTATTCGAATTCCAGTATGGGCTGATCAACCACCAGGCTGGCTCCTTCCTCGGCAAGCACTTTGGCAATAACGACGTCGTCGACAGCGCGCAGGCTGTTCTCCATTTTCATCGCCTCGACCACGGCAAGTTCTTCGCCGGCTTTTATTTCGTCCCCGGCTTTGGCGACCAGCTTGACGAGCAGACCCGGCATCGGAGAAAGCAGGAACTTCGACATATCCGGCGCCACCTTCTCAAGCATGTGGCGGTTCAGTTCCGCGGCCCGTGGCGTGCAAACCAGCACATCAATTTCAGCGCCGCCTCGATACAGCTTGTAGGCTGCGCCATGGCGGTCCTGCTGAAAGCACACATTCTGATCGTTCACCCGGGCGCGCACCAGCGGCTGTCCGGCGCGCCAGTCCGTTAAGACGGTGTATTTTTCGCCGTCGACAGTCACCGCATAGCCACCGGCAATGGGATTTACCGTCAGTGGTGTTTCGGCCCGGTTGATCACAGCGACCCAGTCGTTGGGCACTTTGCGCTCATGGCTCGGGACCTGGCCTGATAGCTGGGCTGCGCGCTCCATCAGTCGCATGTTGAGGGCGCCGGCCACCGCAATCGCGATAGCAGGGTCATCCTGCGGAACATTCTCAGCCGAAAAGCCATCCGGGTATTCTTCGGCGATAAAGTTCGTGGTCAGGCGGCCCTCAACGAAACGCGGATGCGCAATCAGGGCATTCAGGAAGCTGATGTTGTGCGATACGCCGCGGATATAGTAGGCATCGAGAGCGTCACCCATATGCCGGAGGGCGGTGTCGCGATCCTCTCCCCAGGTGACCAGTTTGGCAATCATCGGGTCGTAGTACATCGATACTTCGCTGCCTTCCTCGATGCCCGTATCGACCCGGACGTTGGCCGTCTCTTCCGGCGGAATATAACGTACCAGTCGGCCGATAGACGGCATGAAATTGCGGAACGGGTCCTCAGCGTAGACTCGCGTTTCGACGGCCCAGCCGTTGAGCTGGACATCATCCTGCTGCACCGTCAGCGGCTCACCGGCCGCGATGCGTATCATCCACTCGACGAGGTCGAGCCCCGTGACGAGTTCCGTCACTGGGTGTTCCACCTGCAGCCGGGTGTTCATCTCGAGGAAGTAAAAATTGCGCTGGGCATCAACGATAAACTCAACCGTACCCGCGGATTTGTAGTCGACGGCTTTTGACAGCCGCACTGCCTGCTCACCCATGGCCGCGCGTGTCGCTTCGTCCAGAAACGGGGAGGGGGCCTCTTCAATGACCTTCTGGTGGCGCCGCTGAATTGAGCATTCGCGCTCCCCAAGGAAGATCGTGTGACCGTGACTGTCGGCAAGCACCTGGATCTCAATATGCCGCGGCTCTTCGATAAATTTTTCGGCGAACACACGGTCGTCGCCAAAACTCGATCGCGCCTCGTTCTGGGCGCGCTCAAAGCCGTCGCGACAGTCATCGTCGTTCCAGACTACGCGCATGCCTTTGCCGCCCCCGCCGGCGCTGGCCTTAAGCATCACGGGATAGCCGATATCACGGGCAATCTCGACGGCATGATCAGGGCCGTCAATGATGCCGGTGTAGCCTGGCACCGTGCTCACGCCCGCTTCAGCAGCCAGCTTCTTAGAGGTGATCTTGTCACCCATTGATGTAATCGCCTTTTCGCCCGGGCCGATAAAGGTGATGCCCGCCGCTTCCAGGCGATTCATGAAATCGGCGTTTTCCGACAAAAAGCCGTAGCCCGGATGCACAGCCTGAGCGCCGGATTCTTTGCAGGCGGCTATGATGCGGTCTGCGACCAGGTAGCTCTCCGCTGAAGGCGAGGGGCCAATGTGTACCGCTTCATCAGCCATCCGCACGTGCAGCGCATCGCGATCGGCGTCGGAAAATACGGCAACGGTTTTGATGCCCATTTTGCGCGCGGTCTTGATGACACGGCAGGCAATTTCGCCGCGATTTGCAATCAGAATTTTGTCAAACATTGGGTAGCAGCCTGTCAGAGTGGGATGTTGCCGTGCTTGCGCCACGGGTTTTCCAGTTCTTTGTTCGCCAGCATGCGCAGCGAACGCGCGACGCGCGCCCGGGTGTTACGCGGCATGATGACATCGTCGATGTATCCGCGGCTGCTGGCGACAAACGGGTTGGCGAATTTATTCTGATACTCGGCTGTGCGGGCCGCGATTTTTTCGGCGTCGCCGATATCACCCCGGAAGATGATCTCGACCGCGCCTTTCGAACCCATTACCGCAATCTCCGCGCTTGGCCATGCGTAATTAACATCGCCGCGCAGGTGTTTAGACGCCATCACATCGTAAGCACCGCCATACGCCTTGCGGGTGATCAGCGTGACTTTGGGCACTGTGGCTTCGGCGTAGGCATACAGTAACTTGGCACCGTGCTTGATGATGCCACCATACTCCTGCGCGGTTCCCGGCATAAAGCCCGGCACATCCACCAGCGTAAGCAGCGGGATGTTGAAGGCGTCGCAGAAGCGAATAAAGCGCGCCGCCTTGCGCGATGCATCCACATCGAGACAGCCGGCGAGCACGATCGGCTGGTTGGCTATGACGCCGACGCTCTGGCCCTGAATGCGGATGAAGCCCACCACAATATTTTTCGCGTAGTCGGGCTGAATTTCGAAGAAATCGTACTCATCGGCAATCTTGATGATGAGCTCCTTGATGTCATAAGGCTTTGCCGGATCGTCCGGCACCAGCGAATCAAGCGACGGCTCCACGCGGGTCGGCTCGTCATCGGTCGGCCAGACAGGCGAGCGCTCGCGGTTACTGGATGGAATAAAATTGACAAAGCGCCGCGTCAGCATAAGCGCCTCAACGTCATTCTCGAAGGCCCTGTCCGCGACTCCGGAGCGGGTGTTGTGAGTCATGGCGCCGCCCAGCTCTTCTGCCGTGACGGTTTCATGGGTGACAGTCTTGACGACATCAGGGCCCGTCACGAACATGTAGGAGCTGTCCTTCACCATGAAGATAAAGTCGGTGATGGCCGGAGAGTAGACGGCCCCGCCTGCGCACGGGCCCATGATCAGCGAAATCTGCGGCACCACGCCGGAAGCCAGCACGTTCTGCTGAAACACATCGGCATAACCGCCCAGTGAGGCAACGCCTTCCTGAATGCGCGCCCTGCCGGAGTCATTGAGCCCGATGACCGGGGCGCCGACTTTTAGCGCCTGCTGCATGATCTTGCAGATCTTCTCGGCGTGTGACTCGGACAGTGATCCGCCAAATACGGTGAAATCCTGGCTGTAGACAAACACGAGCCGGCCGCTGATGGTGCCGTAGCCAATAATGACGCCATCGCCAGGGATCTTCTGCTCGGCCATGCCGAAATCCGTGCAGCGATGTTCCTTAAACATGTCCCATTCTTCGAAGCTGCCTTCGTCCAGCAGCAGTTCAAGGCGTTCACGCGCGGTGAGCTTGCCCTTGGAATGCTGGGTGTCGATACGCTTCTGGCCGCCACCCAATTTGGCCGCAGCGCGCTTTTCGGCGAGTTGCTCGATAATGTCCTGCATGGTCGCTAAAGACTCCCTGTGTCAGAGCAGGTTGTCAGCCCGCATGGGCAGCAACCGCTGTAAAAACGTGTGGCGCAGTCCGGCCGCGCCCGTAACGTCAGTATCCGTTATTGCGGTTGGCCCCGCTAGGCTGAGGTGCGTTCGCGGATGATTTCCAGCACTTTCTCGGCCGCATCCGGGATGTGTGTGCCGGGACCGAATACAGCTGCAACCCCAGCTGCTTCAAGCTCCGCGTAGTCTTTCGGCGGTATAACGCCCCCGCAGACCACGACTATCTCGCCGGCGTCGGCCGCGCGCAGTGCGGCGATCAGCTGCGGCACCAGGGTCTTGTGTCCGGCTGCCTGCGACGAAATCCCGACCACATGTACATCGTTTTCGATGGCGTGCCGCGCTGCCTCCTCAGGAGTCTGGAACAGCGGACCTACATCAACGTCGAAGCCAATGTCCGCGAATGCGGTGGCGATCACCTTCGCGCCGCGGTCGTGGCCGTCCTGCCCCAGTTTGACCACCAGCATCCGCGGCCTGCGTCCGCGTTCCTCGGCAAACCGGGCCACGTTCTGCTGAATGCCCATAAAGTCTTCATCCCCTTCATACGCCGAACCATACACCCCGCTGATGGAGTGTATGACCGCGCTGTGACGGCCCCAGACCTTTTCCAGAGCGTCCGAAATCTCGCCCACGGTGGCCCGCGCCCGGGCCGCGGTCACCGCCAGTTCGAGCAGATTACCGCTGCCGGACTCGGCGGCTGCGGTGAGGGCCCCGAGTACTTCCGCGCAGGCAGCCGGGTCACGTGAGCCGCGGACCTTCTCGAGCCGCGCAATCTGTCCATCGCGTACCGCGGTGTTGTCGATATCGAGAACGTCGACGTCAGGTTCCTTGTCGAGTCGGTAGCGATTGACGCCGACAATGACTTCTTCGCCACGGTCAATCCGGGCTTGCCTTAATGCGGCCGATTGTTCAATGCGCAGCTTGGGCAAGCCGGACTCGACCGCTTTGGTCATGCCGCCCAGTTCTTCCACTTCGGCGATCAGTTCACGCGCGCCGGCCACCAGTTCGGCGGTCAGGCTTTCGACATAGTAGGAACCCGCGAGGGGGTCGACGACTTTGGTGATGCCGGTTTCTTCCTGCAGCACCAGCTGGGTGTTGCGTGCGATGCGTGCCGAAAACTCGGTCGGCAGCGCCAGCGCCTCATCAAACGAGTTGGTGTGCAGGGATTGCGTGCCCCCCAGTGCCGCAGCCAGTGCTTCCACGGTGGTGCGAATGATGTTGTTGTAGGGGTCTTTGCTCGTCAGGCTGACACCCGACGTCTGGCAGTGAGTGCGCAGCATCAGTGAGCGGCTGTCCTGCGGCGCAAACAGTTCCTGCATCAGTTCGGCCCACAGCAACCGGGCCGCCCGCAGTTTCGCGGCTTCCATGAAGAAATTCATGCCGATCGCGAAAAAGAAGGACAGGCGGGGAGCGAACTTGTCGACGTCCATTCCTGTCGCCAGGGCTGCACGGACGTACTCGATACCATCGGCCAGTGTGTAGCCGAGCTCCTGTACACAGGTCGCACCGGCTTCCTGCATGTGGTACCCGGAGATAGAAATTGAGTTGAAGCGGGGCATATGCGCTGCGGTATAGCTGATGATGTCCGCGACGATACGCATTGACGGTTCGGGCGGATATATATAAGTGTTCCTCACCATGAACTCTTTGAGAATGTCATTTTGCAGCGTACCGCCTAACTGGGCGGGCGCGACGCCTTGCTCCTCGGCGGCAACGATATACATGGCCATGATCGGCAGCACGGCACCGTTCATCGTCATCGACACCGACATTTTGTCCAGCGGAATGCCGTCGAACAGAATTTTCATGTCTTCGACGCTGTCGATCGCCACGCCGGCCTTACCCACATCGCCTACAACGCGCGGATGATCAGAGTCGTAGCCGCGGTGTGTGGCCAGGTCGAAAGCCACTGACAGTCCGGTCTGACCCCCTGCCAGGTTTTTGCGGTAGAACGCGTTCGACTCCTCGGCTGTCGAGAACCCCGCGTACTGGCGGACCGTCCACGGTCGTCCGGCATACATGGTGGCTTTCGGTCCGCGGACAAACGGCGCAAATCCCGGCAGGCTGTCCACATGGGTGAGTTCAGCAATATCAGCCGCCGTGTACAGTGGCTTGACCTCAATGCCTTCCGGAGTTTTCCAGTTCAGTGCTTCCGGGGACTTCCCCTTGCACTCGCGGGTGGCCAATTCATGCCATTCTGACAAACCGGGTTTCGTGGTTTCGCCGCTCATTGTTTGTTCAAACTCCTAACTTTAGGTGCGCGCCGCGCGCAGACGGGCTGTTCTAGTTATTGGCTGCCGCATACCGCAACAAGGTACGCCGCGCATTGTCCACGTGCATGACCTCGACGAGTTGCCCGCTCACGACGGCCAGGCCGCTGCCTTCCGCTCGGGCTGCCTCCCACGCCGCGATAATCTCGCGAGCCTGTTCGGCTTCGCTCTCACTCACGCCGAAGGCCGCGTTCGCGGCGGCTATTTGGCTCGGGTGGATCAGCGACTTGCCGGTAAACCCCAGTTCACGCCCTTGAGCACAGGTTGCCGCGAAACCCGACTCATCCCGCAGCGTCAAGTAAACCCCATCGATTATATCAAGCCCGTGCGCCCGCGCTGCCAGAACGCACTGTCCCAATGCATGCTGGAGCCCCCTGCGGTCCCCCAGCGGGCTGACGCCGAGCGCACTCGCGAGGTCCGTCGTGCCGACCACCAGCGGACCGGACCCCGGCTCCGCCGTGGCCGCCCCGAGTATATCGTCCAGAGCCAGCACGCCGCGCGGGGTTTCAACCATAATCCAGAGCGGCAGGGCCGCCTGCGAGTTCGCCCGAATGAGCGCCGCGCGCGCTTCGCGAATGGTTTTCCCGGACTCAACCTTTGGTAGCATCACGCCCGCAAACGAGCCGCTGGCAGCGGCCTGCAGGTCGGCGAGCCCCCATTCCGAGGCCGGATCGTTGACCCGCAGAATGATTTCGCGATGGCCGTATTCACCGGTGGCCGCCGCCGTCACCGCGTTGTCGCGAGCTGCTGACTTCTGCTCGGGGGCGACCGCATCTTCAAGGTCGAATACCAGAGCATCCGCCGCCAGCGTGCGGCCTTTGGCCAGCGCACGCTCGTTACTCGCGGGCATGAACAGGATGGAGCGGCGCAGCTGAACAGACTCTGATTGCATGGAGTATTTGCGTAACGATCAGGCTAAATGCGGCATGGTAGCCGATTTTGGCGGCATTTTGCCGGTCGGCGAGCCGGGCTCACGCAGGTGGTGTGCTGAACAAACCCGCGTATTGCTCGCGCAGCCTGTTTTTCTGCACCTTGCCCATGCTGTTGCGCGGTAGCGCGTCGACCACAACCACCTGCTTAGGTAATTTATAGCCGGCCAGCCGCGGACGGAGCGTGTCGAGCAGTTCTTCGGTGCGCAGAGCGGCCCTACCGCCGCTGGCAACCACGACCGCCACGACAGCTTCGCCGAAGTCGTCGTGTGGCACACCGATAACCGCCGACTCGACCACCTCCGGCAGGCTGTCCAGCACGTTTTCGAGCTCGCGCGGGTAGACGTTGAGGCCCCCGGTGATGATGAGGTCACGGCTGCGGCCGGCAATGGTCACATAGCCGTCGGCCGCTATCGCAGCCAGATCGCCGGTGCGGAAGAAACCGTCCGCGGTGAAATCATTCCGCGCGGCATTGCCGGTGCGCCAATAGCCGGCAAACACGTTCGGCCCGCGCACTTGCAGGTGCCCGACAGTGCCTGCTGGCAGAGGCTGGTCGGCTTCATCCGTCACGCGCAATTCGACACCCGGCAGGGCCGGACCGACGGTGCCGGGACGGCGCTCGCCTGTCAGCGGGTTTGAGGCGTTCATGCCCGTTTCCGTCATGCCATAGCGTTCGAGAATCAGGTGCCCGCTGCGTTCATGGAACGCCTGCAGCAGTGTTTCCGGCAGCGGTGCGGAGCCGCAAATGAACAGGCGCATATGAGCGCATAGCGCCGCATCGAAGCCAGCCTCGCTGAGCAGCCGCGAATAATACGTGGGCACGCCCATCATCACCGTACTGACCGGCAATGCCGTGCAGACCGCGGCAGCCGAAAAGCGCGGGAGGAACTGCATTGAGGCGCCGCTCATCAGGACGCAGCCCAGTCCGACGAACAAGCCATGGGCATGATAGACAGGCAGCGTGTGCAGCAGCGTATCGGCCGCAGTGAAACCCCAGGCACGGACCAGCGTGGTCGCGTTTGCGGCCAGGTTCGCATGGGTGATTTTGGCGCCCTTCGGTGGGCCGGTCGTGCCGGAGGAATACAAGAGCACTGCGATGTCAGACAGCTTGCGCTCACGCGTCTGAAAATCCGGCGGCATCTCCCGCATCGCCGTAACCAGCGTGCCGGCATCGTTGGCTGCGAGCGTCAATACACGGCAGTCCGTCTCTGCCGCCAGTCGCGTATGAATGTCGAGCTTGGCGGGATCGCAGACAATGGCGGCGGGCTTGGCATTGCCGATGAAATACTCCAGCTCTTCGGCCTGATAGTCCATATTGAGCGGATGAAACACGAAGCCGCCGCGCAGGCAGCCCAGATAGAGCCAGACGACCATCGGCGACTTTTCCACCTGCACAGTCACCCGGTCGCCCGCTTTAAGGCCCAGGTCCGACAGGCAGCGCGCAACCCGGCCCGACTCGTCCAGGGCGTCAGCGTAGGTGTAGGTCGTGCCATCCGGTGTCGTCAGCAACGGTTGCGACAAATCTTCCGGAAAGTTTGCCGCGAACCGGGTGAAGAGATTGTTGGCCGCTGATTTCGCAGTCTGTTTAGTAATAGTGATTACTCCCGATAGAGTCGATATTGTAGCTGTATCCTGACTTATGCATCATGACCTCCAAACTCAGGAGACACTCTTTGCCATACAGCCCCGGCTTCACCCAATGACCGACTATCTGCAGCGTATACTCAAGGCGCGAGTCTATGACTTGGCTATTGAGACACCCCTGGAGCGCGCCCCGCGCCTGTCCGAGCGGCTCGGCACACCGGTGTACTTCAAACGGGAAGATCTGCAGCCGCTGTATTCGTTTAAGTTGCGGGGTGCCTACAACAAGCTCGCCGGCATGCCGTTTGCTGACGTGCGTGACGGTGTGGTTTGCGCTTCGGCCGGCAATCATGCCCAGGGCGTTGCGCTGGCCGCCCGTGAGCTGAATATTACCGCGCATATCGTCATGCCAGTTGCCACGCCGCGCATCAAAGTGGAAGCCGTCAGGGCCCTCGGTGGCCAGGTGATGCTGGAGGGCGCTAACTACGACGCGGCTTATGCGACCGCGGTCAGGTTTGCGCAAACACGAGGTCTCGCGTTTATTCATCCCTTTGACGACCCGGAGGTCATTGCGGGGCAGGGTACGATCGGTATGGAGATCCACCGCCAGTCAGCCGGCCCTATCGACTCGATCTTTGTACCCATCGGGGGCGGCGGGCTGATTGCTGGTATCGCCTCGTACATGAAAGCGGTGGCGCCCGAAGTTCGCATAGTGGGTGTCGAGCCGGCTGACTGCGCCAGTATGACGGCTGCATTCGCGGCCGGCGGACCCGTTGAACTGGAAGACGTGGGCGTCTTTGCGGACGGCGTAGCGGTCCGCAGGGTCGGCGATGAGACTTACCGCGTATGCCGCGCACTGGTGGACGACATCGTCCTGGTCAATACCGACGAGATTTGTGCGGCAATCAAGGATATCTACGAGGACTCGCGAGTGGTGGTTGAGCCAGCGGGGGCACTGGCCGTGGCCGGTCTGAAGAAAGTGCTGGCGACGCACAGGGTTAAGCCGGCCGGCGCGCTGGTGGCTATTAATTGCGGTGCCAATCTGAACTTCGACCGCTTACGCCATATTGCCGAGCGGGCCGCGCTCGGCGAACAGCGTGAGGCGCTGTTCGCGGTCGAAATCCCTGAGCAACGCGGCAGTTTCCGGCGTTTTTGCGCGGCCCTTGGCGAGCGCAATATCACCGAATTCAACTACCGGTATCAGAACCCCGAGCGTGCGGTGTTGTTCGTCGGTGTCGAACTCCAGGACGGCGACGCGGAGCGCGCACTGATTCTGAGTCAGCTCGAAGAGGCGGGCTATACGGTTATCGACATCAGTGCGAACGAGCTCGCCAAGCTGCATGTGCGTTATATGGTCGGAGGGCCCGCGCCGGCGCTGGCCGATGAGCGGGTCTATCGCTTTGAGTTTCCAGAGCGCCGCGGCGCTCTGCTCAAGTTCCTGCAGGCCGTTGGCGAGCGCTGGAACATCAGTCTGTTTCACTACCGCAACCACGGGGCTGACTACGGCCGCGTGCTGGCAGGTGTGCAGGTGCCCGGGCCGGACCGCGATGAATTTGCCCGGCACCTGAGCCAGCTTGGTTATCAGTATTCCGAAGAGACCGACAATCCGGCCTACCGCATGTTTTTGTCACCCACCACCTGAGTACTGACAGCCTTGCAAACATTGCAAGGCCTGCAAAACTTGCAAGGCTCGCGGGCAGCTTGCGCCCGGTACCGTGCTGATTGGCCGGAACGATTCTTGCAGCACTTGGGTCAGGCGCATAATTATGGAGTGGCCCAGTGAACAGAAATACAGGCACAGAACGTATCACGAGCGAAACCCCGGGGTTTCCGCCGGATGGGCCGGAAGAGCCGCCCGAGAAACCCTTTGAGCCTGAACCCGAGCGGTTGCCGCCGCGCGACAAACCGCGGCCGATCGACGACCCGCGCCCGCAGCGACCGCCAAAATGGTCTTAACGGTGACTTGGGTGCAAGTTATTTGCCAAAACTACTGAAGAGGAGTCGAAAAATGCGCACAGAAAGCTGTCTGCTTTTGATCGCCGCCATGTGCATGGCTGGCTCGGCCATTGCAACAGGCCATGGTGCGCTGGTACTAACCGATCCGGCGCCACGCCGTGCCAGTGAGGCGCTGGTTACAGCTGGTCACCTCGCTGACGACCCACTGATACAAGGAAAAATAATTGCCGCTTTGGCGCGTTTCGATGCAACGTCCGTTGATGACCTTGAAGGTCGCGAAGTCCGCTCCGAGCAAGGAGAGGCAATCGGTGCAGTCAACAGTGTTGCGGTGTCGCGAGATTCGAGCGAGCTGTTTCTGGTGGTTGCGCTTGAGGGCATTTCAATCGCCAACCTGAGGGAGGTCGCAGTGCCGCTTCGCCAGGCGCTGCCCAGCGATCAATCGCGGGTTTTGGTGCCGTATACGAAGGCGGAGATGCAGGAGATGCCGGATGTGGACCCTTGGGACAACGACCTGGATGAACTTGGCTGATCGCCCATTTTGCGTGGAGCTATGCCCATGACGCAGCTGTCCCTTGCCGCCCGCGAAACCGCCGCACGACCCTCATCATCAACGCTCGGCATGCTGAATCGGCGCTTCCATGAGCGTTTGGCAGAGGCGCGCTCCGACGAGCTGGCGCGCATTCATGACGGAGAGGTGCCTGTGGTGTTACGAATTGATGATCGCCTCCTCGTTGCTGTTGGTTCGAGCGTGACAATCGCCGCTATCAACGGGGCTGAATACCATATTCTGAAAGCGCTGGCGCATTTGCCGGTGCTTGCCCATCTGGAATCGGTTAGCCGCCAGAATCCGGCCAGCGCGGGCCTTACGGTAGATTTGGAACACTACGACCAATTTCTTCGCGACAGGTCAATCAGCGTTTCGCAGTTTCGTTACTTGACCGACAAACTGGCTCAGCGGTCGCTGACGAACGATGAACACATGGATCTGGCGGCGATTCAAAAATGCCTGATAAGTCTCGCTGCCGAGAACGAGGTGGCGAATCTTGTAGATGCGTTGTTGCAAGTTAAGACGAAGCTCATCGAAGGCTCGATGTGGCAGCGAACTCATTTCGTAATCTACGGCGGCAATCAGCCGCGCTACAAGCATCTGAGCAAAAACTTTTTCAAGCGTCTGTTAACAGAGCAAACTAAATCTGAAGGCGCTGCGATTCATCGTGTCATTTACTCTGAAACCTGCGACACCCTTGATGCCGCGAAAGACCTCGTGGCTGACCGTCTGGTTAACGGTCGTTTGGCGAACGTCTTTATGGACAGCCCGCTGAGCCTGGATGCAGATGTTCTGGGAGACGCCGGACTTGAGGCTATTGATCGGTGTTTTGCGGATGGTCGTGCTCGGTGCCTGCTGTAAGGGTTACTTCGGCTCGCGATAGCGCCGAATCGTCGCTAATCACCGCCTGAATTATGCGACGTCATTCCTCTGGCGGACATGTGCTTGACTCGATGAACTGGCTTAGATCAGCCAGTACCGGCGCCAGAAAATCCAGAGAAGAGGAGAGGGCCAGAACCAGAGCCGCGTGCTTGGAGTCATCATAAAGAATAAACCGTGAATTGCCGCCGGCACTCGCAACCTGCTCGTTCAGCGCGGCGGAATTTCGCGGCTTTACGGTTCGGTCCTGCATCCCGTGCAGCAGGAGAGCAGGCGCCTCAGTCCCGTCGACAAAATTGATGGGTTGACTCTGGTAACGTAAGTCATCCGGGAACACCTTCTTCAATGTTGGGCTGACCAACGGCAGAAAGTCATACGGCCCTGCCAGCCCGATCATCCCGCACAGGCGCTGCTGTGGCTCATGCAGCGCCAGGTAGCGTTCATCATAGTTGAGCAGCGCCGCCACATGTGCGCCGGACGAGTGTCCCAGCACAAAGACCCGTCGGGGGTCGCCCCCAAATCGCGAAATGTTTGCAAATGTCCAGCTAATTGCGGCTGCAGCGTCTTCAACAAACGTGGGGAAGGTGACTGCCGGAAACATTCGCATATCCGGAATCACCACCATAAAACCGCGATCGGTGAGTCCGGACGCTACAAACTTATAGCTCGCTCGCGTGCCGTCTTGCCAGCCCCCGCCATGCAAAAATACGACGACTGGCGGCGGGCCGTCATCACTTGGCTGCGGATCCACCGGGCCGTAAATATCGAGCCGCAAGTCCGAATCCGGCACGAACTCCAGTTTTTCTGCGACGGTCGGGGCATTGGGAGTCAACCAATTGACGGCACTGAGTCCGCTGCAGCCGCTAATGCCGAGCACAACCGTGATAGCCGCGAAGATCAAGCAGGCAGCTTTCATCTCTGGTTGTTACCGTCGGTGTTGGGTTGCATGTGTTCGGTGTCAAGGCCGTTCACCGGACCATCGGCAATGGGCTCAATGCGTTGTTTGCGGATGCCGGCACTGCGGCCCCACGACCACATGTGTCGCGTCAGGTGATAAGCAACTGTGGTTAGCAGACGTTTCACCGGACCCGGCTTGGGTCGGTCAGACGCTATCAATTCAGTGCAATGGGTCTCGATCAGGCGGGTTAGATTTGCGCGCAGCGCTGCGGAAAAAGCCTGGTCAAAAATGAACAAGTTGGCTTCGAGATTCAGGCCCAGGCTGACCGGATCCAGGTTGCTGGACCCGACCGTAGCCCAGTTGTCGTCCATTACCGCAACCTTCGCATGCAGCGGCCGCTCGGTGTATTCAAAAATGCGCACCCCGGCTGCCAGCAGGTCGTCATACACAACCGAGGACGCCGCGACCGTCATCGGGCGATCGGGTTTGCCTTGCACCACTACGATAATTTCTGCGCCACCGCGTGCTGCGCGACACAGCTGGCGAATGAAGCGATAACCGGGGAAGAAATAGGCGTTAGCAATAATCATGCTCCGGGTGCAGTTGCGTATTGCGAGTCTGTACAGCGTTTCAATATCGGTGGGGTGTTCGCGGTTATCCCTTTGCACCAGCAGTACCTGTGCATCGTTGCCCGGCTCTGTAATCTCCTTTGGAATACGGCGCAGCCAATACCGCCAGTTGGCGCGCGTCCGCGGCTCGTCCTGAAGGTGTGCCGAGCGACAGAACTCCCGTAACCGAGGTACCGCGGGGCCGCTCACCTGCACCGCATAGTCTTGCTTCGAATCGCTGCCGTATGATCGCAGGTGTGTATCGCAGATGTTAATGCCGCCCACAAAGCCGACCGCTGAGTCCACCACCGCAATTTTTCGGTGCATACGACATAGCATGTTGGTTCGAATGTTTAAGATGCTTGGCTGTGGGTCGAACGATCTTACTGCGATACCAGCATTCTCCATTGGCCGCAGAAAATCCTTGGACAAGCCGGGAGTGCCGTAGTCATCGACTAGTATGCCCACTTGTACACCGCGCTGTCTGGCTGCAACAAGGGCGTCACGTACCTTTCGTCCGGTTGTATCCTCGCTCCAGATAAATGTCTCTATGAAGACTTCTTCTTTTGCGTTATCAATAGCTGCAAGCACGGCAGGGAAAAATTCCTCGCCATTCTCCAGCAACCGGAGGGAATTATTACTGGTCCACTGATTCATGGCGACAGATCAATATTGGCGACGAGTCCGGCATGGTCCGAGAGGCGCGACCAAGGGGCGCTGGAGAGCACCTTCGCATCGAGAACTCGCGCACAGCGAGTATAGAGTCGATCGAGACGCAGCGCCGGTAGAATCGCCGGAAAGGTTCGGGCGGGTTTACCGAGTGTCTCGCTGAAGGCCTCGTTTAAGCCGCAGTCTGCGGTCAGCATTTGGTGCCCTTTGAGGCGCCAGTCATTGAAATCGCCGGCCACTATGAGTGGCTCATCCGGCGGAATGTTCTCATTGACGAAGCTGCACAGGAACTGTGACTGCAAAGCTCGATGCTTCTCTTTCAGCCCAAAATGGATGCAAATGGCATGAAACTGGCTGGGGCCGTCGACTGTCGCATAGAGCAGACCACGATTCTCGTCACCTGCCTGTGATACGTCATAGTTCGCCGCGACTGAAATGGGGTAGCGAGATAGAATTGCGTTCCCGTGGTGTCCCGAGTCATACACGGCATTCTTACCATATGCAAAGTCAGACCAGATCGTGTCGGCGAAGTATTCGTATTGAGACTGGCCGTGAAGGAGGACATTGGATCCCGCTGGCGACGAGTCTTCACCCACAACTTCCTGCAAGAAGACCAGGTCGCTGCCCAGCGCTTGCACGGCAGAGCGTAAGGATTCCAGCATTGACCGTTTAGTGAGTGCAGTTACCCCTTTGTGCACGTTGAGGGTCAATGTGGTAATCATAGTGCGTGGCCTCCGAAAGAAAAAAGCGCTTCTTGCCGTGGCTGCAGAGACTGTTGATCCTCGGCTTCCTCGGCTATATCGGCTACCTCGCTGCAGGCCAATTCCAACAGCTGGACTGGCATCAAGTCACAGTGGCGGTGCGCACTTACGGAGTTCAGGGAATAGCAGTTGCTGCCATAATTGCCCTGCCGGGGCTTGCGGCCTGCGCGTGTTTCGATTTGATCGGGCGCCGGTTGGTCGGCCACCACTTGTCTGTGCCCCGAACAATGCTGATCTCTTTTACCGGTTACTTTTTCTCGCTTAACTTGGGGGCGCTGGCGGGCGGGCTCGCTTTCCGATACCGACTTTACTCCGCCAACGGTCTTAAGTTTGGTCGAATCAGCAGTATTGTTGGCCAGACCATCGTAACGAACTGGCTGGGCTACATATTGCTGGCGGGGGCCGTACTCACCTTCGCTCCGCCGGAGTTGCCCGATGGCTGGGGGCCGGGCCGGGTTGCGCTTATCGGCATTGGCGTGTCGTGTCTTGCGACGTCTGCTGCATATGTTTTGGTATGCTTCATTGCAAGCGGAACTGAAGTTAAATTCAGCGGCTTGGTGCTGCGTCTCCCGCCGCCGCGCATGGTGTTTGTGCAGTACGCTTTGTCGTTGACAAGCTGGGGTAGCATTACCGCGCTTTTGGTATGGCTTATCCCAGGCGATGCAGGCCCAATGGTCGTCCTTCCCGTACTCATGATCAGTGCTATAGCCGGCATTTGGAGTCATGTTCCCGGAGGTATAGGCGTTATCGAAGTCGTGTTTCTTAGGCTGCTGTCCGATAGAGTTCCCGACAATGAACTCGTCGCGGCCGTACTGGTCTTTCGGGCTGTCTATTATCTTGTGCCCTTCTTGCTCGCCATACCCGGCTACCTGTATCTGGAAAAGACCCGTGTCGCACCGCCGGATGACACGGCAGATTAGCGTTCGCGCTGGGCGTCTGGTCCAGGCCACGTTGAACAACCACCCGGGTCCACGGACTCGCAGTGGCTGAGCCGGGTCGCAGCTGAACTGCGTCATGTCCATCACATGTAGTTGCAAGAATAAATGCTCTGGTTTCACTGTGTATCGTATCGGGCTGGCTAAACATCTTTGTCAAACCCCGGCGCGTGCTGGAGTCGCTCCGTTGTCGCCTCAGGCACGAGTTTCTCCTGTTCGGTATCTACCGGGCGTACCTGCAAAGGCACCGCGAAGACAGCGAACGCCTCTTCGCTTAAGCATGCAAGAGCTATGCCACGTAAGCGTTACCATCGCACGTGTCTGGTGGCGGTGAAATGGCTTGGCCAGCTGTTGAAAAAAATTCTTTCACCAATGTAGTTTTTACCGCGGTCTCGGCGCAGTTGCGGTGGAGCAAGCGACTGTGCGCGTGGCACCGGATTTGCATGCTGTTTACACGAGGTAAAGCACCTTGAAACAACGCACCGTACCAATGCAGGCCAAAATGGCTTTTTGCAAGGAGTTCATCATGCTGGATGTGCCAGCCCCACCGTATACAAGCGGACTATTCAAAGATGCAGCATCCGGGGGTGCCCATTGACCGTTTCGCGACTTCGGCATACAGACCCGGCTGTCGTCGCGTTTGCGTTTAGCGGCAGCCTCTCGCGAGCGGACGTTGACGCCATGGCCGATACGCTTAACTCGGCTTTCGACCGTCTGGAAGAGGTCAAAGTCTTGCTGGATTTTCGGGCATTGCTGCGCATCGAGCCTGACGCAATGGCGTCATTGAGTGCAACCAAGGCGCAGTTCAGGTCGCTGGCAAATGTGTCCCGTTATGCGGTGATTGATCCACCGGATGCGGCGGGAACGATGATCCGCCTGGCTGACAAAATCATCCCGGTCGATGCGGAGGTGTTTGCCGCCGGGAATGCCCGATCCGCATGGCAATTCATTGAGCAGCGCTAAGCGCTGGTTCCGCTGCTGTCTGTCTCGCACGACTGAACACCGTGTCGACCTTAGCTCACCAGCCAGATAATTGCGGCATATCGGGCGCCTTTGCCCAGAGCGACCAGCAGCAGGAAGGTTGCCAGCCGGACTTTCATGATCCCGGCAACAAACGTTAATGCATCGCCCCCGACAGGTGCCCATGCGAGCAGCAGAGACCATACTCCATAGCGGTTGAACCACCGCTGAGAACCCGCCAGTTGGTCCTGACTGACAGGGAACCACTTGCGGTCCTGGTAATGCAGCAGGTAACGGGCCAGCAGATAGTTTAGCAATGCGCCGAGTGTATTGCCGGCGGTGGCCCAAGCCCATACCAGCCAGGGATCGCTGCCGTTGAGCACCATGCCCGTAACGGCAACTTCGGAGTAAAAAGGCAGCACTGTCGCCGCGGCAAACGCGACGCCGAAAAGCGCGAGGTATTCCGTCAATGGTCTTGCTGGCGACGGGCCGCGGCCGCCGCGGTCAGCGCCCTGAACAGGCTGCGACTGGTACGCTGATAGAGCATGAACTCGGGGTGCCATTGCACCCCGATCACGAAGCCCTCAGCCTCGGTTTCGATTGCCTGCACGATACCGTTATCATCATTTGCTGAAACTGTCAGCCCGACGCCGGTGTCATCGATACTTTGATTGTGCAGGCTGTTCACGGTCAGCTGCTCCTGTTTGACGATGGCAACCAGCTTGGTCTCATCGATAACCGATACCTGCGTTACCGGCAGGACCGAACGGCGTCTGCGTTTCCCGGCATGGCGCTTACGCAAATTCTGGAACAGACTGCCGCCGAGCCGCACATTAATCAACTGCGCCCCGCGGCAAATGCCGAGTAGCGGTACATTGTCGCTCAGTGCCTGGTCGATGATGGCACCCTCGAACTGGTCCCGCTGGGGGTCGTAATTGCCTTCAACCTCTGAGGCGCGCGCATACAAGACGGGCTCAATATCATGCCCGCCGCTGATTACTATGCCATCCAGCGTGCGGGGCGGCTGCGCGTCGCCCGGGCGCAGTTGCACGGGGCGTGCGCCCGCACACCACAGGCCCAGCGCAATGCAGGTGCGCGGGCCGACTGAACCCCTGCGGGGGCCGGTAATACCGACTAGCGGCCGTCTTGCAGCCATTGGTCAACGCTAACGGCCGGATCAGACAGCAATTCGCCAAACAAATTCGCCAGCTCTTGCTGGCGCATCACAATCAGATCGCTCAAGTCAGCCTCTGACTCCGCGATTTCCTCAACCGTTACCCAATCATTCCATGCCTCGTAAATCGTCCAGTCCGGTTTGCCAATGTCGCTATTGGGCAGCCTGTAGTGAAACGTCGGGCGCGACTTAATTTTAGGATCAGCCGTTATTGCCTGAACCCGATCTTCGTCGAGATAGCTGAACAGCGGGAGCATGTCTAGAGCCCGATTGCGGGTGGGGTTGTGCTGCAGGTAGTCGTTAATCAGGTCATCCTGACCGGGGTTGTAGTCCTCTGATAACAATAGCCGGATGTAGTCGCTCGGGTACAAGGCCGAGTAGTTGGTCACTTTTCGTGCGGCATCCACTTCGGTCCGCGCGGCCAGCCATTCCTGCATGCCTGCGAAGGCCTGCAGGTAGCGGCGGATAGTCGCTGCTTCCAGGTCCGGCAGTTCAGGGTTCAGCTGCAGTGCGAAGGCAAACAGCACGTTGTCGTCGGTACCCACGGCGCCGTCCGCGGCCAGCGCGTCGACCAGCTGCTGAAAATCACTCAGCCGTTCGAACGGCAAGGGTGGACTTACGAGTTCCAGCGGGACGATTGCCTGTGACCCCAAATCCAGCGCCTTTTCAGCGGCCTGCTTAAAGAAGCCTGCAGCTTCAGCGCTATCAGCGCGCTCCCGGCCCAGTTGCTTCAGCAGTTCCTGATCCCGCTCCACGCGCCAGTCACCCGCGCTGTCGCCTTCGAGCACAATTTCATAGTCGCTGATCGCGCGTTGCTGCAACTGAGCCTGCTGCGCGAGCAGCCAGGCGGCATCCTCGAGCGAGAGTCCGCTGAATTCTATTTCCACACCGACGCGTCGCGCAGAGCCGTCTGCGCGGGTTTGTCGGGGCGGAAACTTCGGTTCGGTGATGCCCATGTGCGCTCCCGGCTGCAAATACTAGAACAAGATCAGTTTCGCCCGCTGAGGACCAGACCGTCCGGTCGGCCGGCGCCCCGCGCGGGCTCTCACATCAGGTTGTAGATCGATCTAGTCGCGTGCGCGATCCGCAGTCTGCCGCTCGGCTTCGCGTGCAGCATTTTTCTCCTCACGTGTGAGACTACGCGCTTTGGCGGCCCGCTCCTCTTCCGGGATGCGCTCCGCGCTTTGGCGTGCGGCCTCGCGATAGCGCTTGTCTGCATCGGGATTGCCCTCGCCTTTCCTGTCAGTCTTGGTGTTCATTCTTGATCCTCCTTGTTGAGCCTAACCAAGAGAAGCAATAAACATGCCATCGCAGTGTTGGTGCCTGAAGGCGCCTGGTCTGCCGTGACCGCTGCGGTCCCCTGAGAAGTTTTGAAAAAAATGCAAAGTTTCGTGCTTGTTGCACATCGTGGCGCTGAGTATGGGCTGAGTATGAGCAAGGTGAGTTAAGGCGCTGAGGCAGAGCTGCGCCGTAACGAGCCTGACTTTGGGCCCCACGAGAAGCCATGGCACGATGGTTGCATGTAAGTCACTGTCGAAAAGTATTCGAGGTGAGCTACAAATCATGAAAAATTATTCGTTACCTAAACTTGACTATGGTTACAAGGATCTCGAGCCGCTCTACAGCGCTGAGATGCTGGAGATTCATCACAGCAAACATCACTCGGCTTACGTTGATGGGGCCAATGCGGTGCTCGATAAACTCCGCGAGGCCCGCGCCAGCAGCGACTATGACGCGCTCAATCAGCTGCAGAAAAGCCTGGCCTTCAACGTTTCGGGCCATGTGATGCACTCGTTGTTCTGGCGCTGCATGTCGCCGGAAGGCGGTGGCGACCCGGCTGCCGGCGTGGCCAAACGGCTCGACCAGGACTTCGGGTCGGTGACCGCTGTGCGCGAGCAAATGACCTCCGCGGCTACCAGTTTGCAGGGTTCAGGTTGGGTAGCGCTGTCCTGGGAACCGATGGCGCAGGGCTTGATCATCGAGCAGGTCTACGACCATCAGGGCAACACCGGCAGCGCAACCATGCCCGTGCTGGTCATCGACTGCTGGGAGCACGCGTACTACCTGCAGTACAAGAACGAAAAGGCCAGGTGGCTGAAGTCGTTCTGGGACCTGGTTGACTGGACAGGCGTGGAAGCGCGGCTGCGCGACTGCGAAAACATAAAAATAGCGGCTTGATGTCGAATTGAGCCAGAACAGCCAGCCTGCGCAGTCCGCAGTCTGGGGCCGCAGACAATCACGAGGAGCGTTTAATGAGTTTTACGAAAAAAGATCTGATAACAGAACTGAACAAGGACCTGCAGCTGGAGTACAAATCCATCGTGCTGTACGTGACGCAAATCGCGTCGCTAAAAGGTGCTAAGTACCAGCAGACCATTGAGGAGTTGCGCGCTCACCTGGACCAGGAAGTGCAACATGCGATCACCGTTGCGCAGCAAATCGATTTTCTGGGCGGCAAGCCGTCAACAACGCTGCCAGACTTTCCGCTCGAAGACAACGCCAAGGAAGCGTTTGAAGCTGATCTGGAGCTTGAGTCCAGGCAGTTAGACCGTTACCGGGAGCGGGTGCAGCAGGCCGATGATCTGGGTCTGCCGGATGTCGCTGAGGCGTTGTCCCCGGTGCTGGAAGAAACTCAGCACCATTTGCGAGATCTCAAGTCAGTCCTGGCTGCCTAGTCGCAGTGAGCGACTTGGGGTTAGTTAACCGGCGCTGGCGGTTGTTCGTGCCTGCGGCTCCACAACCGGTAGCGCCACGGTAAACGTAGCGCCTTTATCGGGGCCGTCGCTGCTGGCAGACAGCCTGCCGTCATGGGCTTCAACAATTGCCCGCGCCAGAGCGAGCCCGATCCCGAGGCCGGGCGCGGTGTTGTTGGCTCGCCAATAAGGTTCGAATACCTTCTCGAGGTTTTCCGGCTTGATACCTTTTCCGGTATCACTGACGGTGATGACCAGCTGGCCGTCGTTCGGACGGACATCCGCCGTGATGGCCGCTGAACCACCCGCGGGTGTGTAGCGACAGGCATTGACCAGCAGATTTCGAACAACCTGCTGCAGCCGAATAGGGTCGCCGTCCGCCACTGATAGTCTCTCACCCAAGCCCAAGTCGCAGCTGAGCTCAATGTCCTTATCGGCAAACACGGGCTCCAGCTCTTCGATAACAGCCACGAGTGCCTCCCGGATATCGAAGCGTTCGGTCTCCAGGCTGAGTTGACCTGACGTCACCTGGCCGATGTCGCCCAGATCCTGAATAAGCCGGATCTGGGTATCAATGCTGTTGCGCACGATTCTGGAGCCCTTCTCCAGCGTTTCTGTGTCGGGCTTGAGGGCCATTAAATCCAGCCAGGTCAGGGCCGCGTTCAGCGGTGCCCGGAGCTCATGCGCCACAAAGCTGACGAAAACCTCGCGTGCATTGGCTGCGGAATCGGCCTTGCGACGGGCGGCTTCTTCGCGTTGCAAAGCTTTTTCCAAGCCCACATTCTTGTCGAACAATTCTTGTTCTGTTGCAGCCATGTACTTGGCGGAGGCTACCACCACGACCACGCCGACCAGAGCCATCCCTATCGCGGTTATTCCCACCGCGGTGGCCGGAGTCAACGAATCCCCGACCTGAATGACCAGCAGGCCAAGCAGCAGCGGCATGGCGATGGTTGTGGGGAGAACCAGGCGAAGTTGTGTGGCCGGTGCGGATTCACTGTAGAGACACTGGGGGAAATCATTGTCCGGGTTAAGGCTCAGCAAGCCTGTTGCAACGGCCGCGATTACCGGGAGGTGCGCCCACGGCAGTTCTTCTATCGTCAGCACCGACAAGGCTTGCGGCGGAATCGCGAACAGCAGCGCGAACAGCGTAGCCACGCAGATGGCGAGTGCCGTGTACGCTATTCCGGTGCTAAACAAGCGTGCGAAGGTGTTTTCACTGGGGACCAGCAGTAGCGCTGCCCCGAGCATCGCGTAGCACGTTGATGTGATAACCGGCAGGCCGCCAACCATGGCGGTATTTCCGGTGGTCGATTTGTGCCACAGTAACGCGCCGACTGAACTCACGACGAGCGCGATGGCCAGTACAGTCATTATGCTGTGGCTTGATGTCCGCTCATCGATGGCGCGGGTTGCCAGCCAGAGCGCCCACGCAGATGCCAGGCCAAGCCCGCCGGTTAGCGTGTAGTCGAGGGGTATAGCGGAGCTCGCCAACGTAAAGCCGCTCAGCCCCATGATGATGAGGCCCAGGCTGTAGAGTCCCGCGAAGCCGATAGCTGCGCGAATGACCGGATTTTCGGGCGACATTGTCGTACCGTTAACTTGCTCGCTAATTAAGGCCTACGATAACCTCTTACAATAAACTATGAAAACTGTGCTGCTAGTTGACGATGATGCGGAGTTTTGCGCCGGCCTGGCCGAGCTGCTCCAGCTGCAGGGGCACGATACAGTCGTGGCACATTCTTTGTCAGACGCGAAATCCGTCGTGGCTGAGCGGTCTTTCGACCTGGTGTTGCTGGATTTGATGTTGCCGGATGGCAGCGGCCTTGAGCTGCTGGGTGCATTGCAGGCTGACACCGGAGGGCACGTGGCGCTGATGACCGGTCACGACGCGATCAAGTCCTATGTCAGTTCGATGGCTGGAGATGGTGTTTCGTACCTGACCAAACCGATCGAGTCAAAAGCCGTGCTGGCTCTGCTGGACGCGCTTGACGAGGGCCACGAGACCGCAGGTGAAAAGCACTTCGGCCTGCTGGTGGGCTCATCGCCGCCCATGCTCAAAATGTGTGACCAAATCAGCAAGGTTGCCAAGAGCGACACCACCGTGTTTTTGCACGGCGAGAGCGGTACCGGCAAGGAGCTGGTCGCGGCGGCCATTCACCGGGAGAGCGGGCGGCGTGGCGAGTTTATCGCCATTAACTGCGGCGGGCTGACCGCTGAACTGGTGTCGACCGAACTGTTCGGCCACGAAAAGGGAAGCTTTACCGGCGCGGCGCGCCAGCATGCGGGCTGCTTTGAGCGCGCTGCCGAAGGAACGCTGTTTCTTGACGAGATTACCGAGATGCCGGCCGATATGCAGACGCAGTTGTTGCGGGTGCTGGAATCCGGCCGCTTCGTCCGGGTCGGTGGCGAACGCGAGATCGAGTCAACGGCCCGGCTTATCGCGGCCACCAATCGGGATCCGGCGGAGGCTGTTAAGGACGGCAAGCTGCGCGAAGACCTGTATTTCCGGCTGCAGGTATTTCCTATTGAGCTGCCGCCCCTCCGCCAGCGTAGCGAAGATATCGAAGAGCTGGGGCACTATTTCCTGGCGGAGATGAACCGCCGGCAGGGTACCGCGAAAGCCTTTGGCCCCGGGTTTTTTGCGGCACTCAACGGCCACTTGTGGCCGGGCAACGTCCGTGAATTGAAGCACCTCGTGCAGCGCGCTTTTATTATGAGCAATTCCGATGAGCTGGAGCCCCCCGACAGCCTGGAGGATCCGCTGCATGCGCCCTCCGGCCTGGAGGTGGGTCAGTCTATTCGCGACGTGGAAAAAGAACTCATTTTGTCGACCCTCGAACACTACGATGGCGACAAGAATGCAGCGGCCGCAACATTGGGCGTGAGTCTGAAAACGCTATACAACCGGTTGAAAGAATACGGCGACGATGTTTAGGTGGAGATAGTCACGTCGATATTCAGGTAGAAGAGGTTGTGGCAAAACGTATTCTTGTCGTGGAAGACGATGCTGCTGTAAGGGTCGGTCTGAAGCTCGCGCTGGAGGCTAAAGGCTTTGTCGTCGATGCGGCGGCTGACGGCCAGCAAGCCCTGAGCATGGCGGCCGCAGAAGAGCCGGATGTGCTGATTTGCGACTGGCAGCTCGACGACGATGAACTGGACGGCGTGGACGTGGCGCGGCGTTTAGCCGAGGAACGCGGTTCCGCCGCGGCACCCGACATTATTATGGTCACGGCTCGTGACCTCGCTGACCTCCGCAACCGTGCCGCCGACCTGCCGGTCAAGGTTTTCCTCCGTAAGCCAGTCACGCTGTCAGCTATCTTCGCCGCGCTTGCCTGACGCGGCTTTGCAAATATTGCAGCCCGCTGCATAAAAGTTCAGTGGTTTAAGATTCTCGCGCTACAGTTTTCGGGCTTAGCCCGGCCCCGGCCGGGTACACACCCGTTGGCACGCTTCCTGCATTGTTATTACTGACTTTCAGCAACCCGCGGGGTTGCAGGTCAGACGCAAACGGACGCGGCAACCATCAGCACATGCTGTGCGATAGCCGCCGCTTACTTTTACGGTAACTATCAGGAGGATGGAATATGAGTAGCGCAAGCACTGAAAAAGCACTATCGGATGCAGAGCTGGAACAGCGGCGCCGGTCGGCAAGCCAGAGACTGGCGGGCGTGGCGCACGACAAAATCGATAAAGCGGCTGAGCTGGGCACGGTGGCCGAGAACAGCATTCACGATGCCACCGAAAAAGCCACGGAAAAGGCGCAAGCTGCATCCGCCCGGGCCGAAGATGCGGCCGATGAAGCCGTCGCGAAAGCGAAGTCTACGATCGAGTCGAATCCTCTCCTGGCAGCCGGCACCGCGTTTGCGATCGGCTTTGTCCTGAGCTCGCTGCTGCGTCGCTAGACCCGTGAGCGAAACAGCTAACGGTGTCCCTACGGACGACGATCTGCTGGCTGCGGCAGCCGCCTACGGCCGCGCGCAAAGCGATCTGCTGCAATCGAAAGTCACGCTGGTTAAAACCGAAGCGCGACTGGGTTTATTGCGGCTCGTGGCAGCGCTGCTGGCCGCGGCGACGGTGGTTATATTGCTGGGCACGGCGTGGGCGCTGCTGAACGTAGCGCTCGCGCAATGGCTGGCGAGCATGACCGCGCTGGCGGGGTTCGGTTTTATCGCGGTCGCCATGTTGAACCTGCTGTTCGCCGCTCTGCTGTACGGCGCGGTGCGCCGGAATCTGGCGCTGCTGGCCAATTCGCCGGCGGCGAGCTGGCTAGTGCCATGATAAATCTGGCAGACGCAGAGCACGCGCGCGATACAGCCCGTCAGCAGGTCAGGGCCAGCAGGGTTCGGGTCGAGGCAGCCGGCGGTCGCTGCCGGCATGCGGCGGTGGCCACCCTGACATCGCCCGCTGGCCTGGGGGTGGTGTTTGCTCTGGGCTGGCTGTTCGGTGCGCCGGGAGCGGGGCATGCAGCGCGCAAACCGGGTTTTACACGGCGTCTGCGGCAGACGCTGGCGGCGACATTAACGTCGCAGCGGCTGTGGTTTTTTCTCAGCAAGCAGGCGTCAGGCGACTCCCGTGCACAGTCGACCTGATCACGTCTTTCACGTGCACAGACTCTAATCGGAGGCTTCACCATGTTTAGTTGGGCACTAACGTTTTTAATAGTCGCACTGATCGCAGCGGTCTTTGGCTTTACAGGTATCGCCGGGACAGCGACCAACATTGCGTGGATTTTATTTGTGCTTGGCGTAGTCCTGGCACTTGTGTTCATGATCGTCGGTCGCAGGCCGCGTCTGTGAACACCGTGAATCCATGTTCAATTTGTTACTAATTTCAGGAGATGAGCAATGAATAACGATCGTATGGAAGGTAAATGGCACCAGGTTAAAGGCAAGGTCAAGGCAGAGTGGAACGAGCTGACCGACGATGACCTGGATGCCACTGAAGGACGTATCGAGGAACTGGCCGGAAAGATTCAGGAGCGCTATGGCATCGCAAAGGACAAGGCTCGTGAACGCCTGAACGAAATCAACCGGAGTCAGTGATGACCGTCGCTTAAGCCTGCGGGTTTGGCGGCGGCAGGTGCGGCGTTACAAATGCGGTAACCGGCCTATCCTGTCGCTGCGGCGTGGGTCTTAAGGGCGCCGCGGGCCTTAAGCGCGCGAGCGCACAACTTCTTCAGGGCCGCTGGTGGCCGGGTCCGGCTTGTCCTGATCGATGCCCAGCTGTTTTGCCGCCTTGCCAACCGCCTGTTCGTCGAGTTTGCCGTCGTCCGCCAGCGTTGCCAGCGCCGTGTAAGCGATGTGCTGGGCGCTGACCTCGAAGTGCTCGCGCAGGTCCGGCCGGGATTCAGAGATGCCGTAGCCATCGGTGCCGAGTACAGCGAAGCGCCCCGGCACCCACGGCGCGATGCCGAGTGGTAAGGACTTCATGTAATCACTGGCGGCCACGAAGACGCCGTCTTTGCCATCCAGCAACGTCTCCACGTAGCTCTTGTCCTGCTGGCGCTGCAGCCGGTTGCGACGCTGCACGGCCAGGGCGTCGCGTGTCAGTTCGCTGTAGCTGGTTACGCTGTAGATATCGGTGGCGATGCCTGCTTCCTCGAGCAGGTCCGCCGCCGCCAGAACCTGCTGCATGATCGAGCCGCTGCCGAACAGGCTGACCTTACGGTGCTTCTGTACTTTCGTGCCGCTGCTGCGTAACAGGTACATGCCGCGGACGATGCCTTCGGCCACAGACGCCGCTTCATCGCCGGCGTCTGGCATCGCCGGCATCACGTAATTCTCGTTGTACACGGTGAGGTAGTAAAACACCTCATGTTGTTGCGCATACATGCGGTCGATGCCGTCGCGTATGATGACGGCGAGCTCGTAGGCAAAGGCAGGGTCATAGCTCTTCAGATTCGGCACCGTCGTCGCCAGCACGTGCGAGTGACCGTCTTCGTGCTGCAGACCCTCGCCGTTCAGTGTGGTGCGACCGGCCGTGCCGCCGAGCAGAAAACCCCGGCAGAGCATGTCGCCGCATGACCAGATCATGTCGCCGACGCGTTGAAAGCCGAATACCGAATAAAAAATGTAAAACGGTATGGTGGGTATCCCATGTACGGCATAAGCGGTGCCGGCGGCCATAAACGAGGCCATCGCGCCGGTCTCGCAGATGCCTTCCTGCAGAATCTGACCGTCCTGTGCTTCGCGGTAGGGCATCAGTGTGGAACTGTCGACCGGCTTGTATTTCTGCCCCTCGAAGGAATAGATGCCGGCCTTGCGAAACAGTCCCTCCATACCGAAAGTGCGGGCTTCATCCGGCACGATGGGCACAATATATTTCCCGACGCCCTTGTGCTGCAGCAGTTTGGCAAGCATCCGCACGAAAGCCATGGTCGTGGATATTTCCCGGTCGCCGGAGCCTTTCAGCTGCTCTGCGAAGAAGTCGAGTTCGGGCGCATCAAGCGCAGGGCAGTCGACCTTGCGCTGGGGCCAGTTGCCACCGAGGGCCTGCCGGCGTTCGCGCACATAGCGCACCTCCGGGCTGTCCTCCGGCGGGATATAGAACTCGGCCGCCTCGGCCTGAGCCTCCGTAAGCGGAATGCGCAGCCGCTTGGCCGCGGCGACGCGTTCAGCGGCCGCCAGATCTTTCTTCTGATGGACGATGTTGGAGCCTTCATGGCCCTCCATGCCATAACCTTTGATGGTCTTGATCAGGATAGCCGTGGGCCTGTCCTGCGTCTCGCTGGCGCGTTTAAAGGCGGCAAATATTTTGCGGTGATCGTGGCCGCCGCGTTTGATAGCGCGAATTTCTTCGTCGGTCAGCAACTCCATGATTTTGGCCAGCCTGGGGTTGCCGTTATTCCAGTGTTCCCGCACCTCCGGCCCGCTGGAAACCGAGTACATCTGGTAGTCGCCGTCCACGACTTCATCCATCCGGGCCTGCATGATGCCGTCGTGGTCGCGGGCAAACAGCACGTCCCATTCGCCGCTCCAGATGACCTTGATGACGTTCCAGCCGGCGCCCCGGAAGCTGCGCTCCAGTTCCTGAATAATCTTGCCGTTACCGCGCACCGGCCCGTCGAGGCGCTGCAGGTTACAGTTGACTGTTAGCACGAGGTTGTCGAGCCGCTCGCGCGCCGCAATGTTGATGGTGCCCAGCACTTCCGGCTCATCAGCCTCGCCATCACCAAGAAAGGCCCAGACTTTGCCGCCGTTGCGGGGCTTCAGGCCGCGGTTCTCGAGGTACTTCGCGAAGCGCGCCTGGTAGATGGCGCTGGGCGTGGACAGGCCCATTGACGCACACGGCATTTGCCAGTAATCCGGCATATTGCGCGGGTGCGGGTATGAAGACAGGCCGCCGTTCGGCTGCAGTTCACGCCGGAAGTTGCGGACCCGCTCGAGCGGCAAGTTACCGTCGAGCAGCGATCGTGCGTAAATCCCGGGCGATGCATGCGCCTGAACGCTGACCAGGTCACCGCCATAGTCGGCCGTGCGCAGCCTGAAGAAATGATTGAGGCCGACTTCAATCATGGTCGCCGCCGACGCATAAGTGCCGATATGCCCGCCGACCCCGGTGCCGCTGTCGTAGCCCTGCAATACCAGCGCCATCGCGTTCCAGCGGATAATGTCCTCGATCCGCGACTCCAGCGCGATATCGCCCGGATAGGCCGTTTGCTGATCCAGCGGTATGGTATTGCGGTAGGGCGTATTCAGCGTCGCATCGTCAACCACCACGTTCACGTCTGACAGGTAGTCCCGCAGTGCCCGAAACACGGCTTTGGCGCGGTCGGGGCCTTCCGCCCGCAACAGCGATTCCATGGATTCGAGCCACTCGGACAGCTCGACATCATCGGGGGGCGTAAAGACGGGTTTGGTAGACATATATTTCTGTGCGCTGTGCTGCGGGTGAACCAGGCGGATATTCTATCCAATCTGCGGCCCGGTGTACCGGTGATGGCCGGTTTCCTCAAGTAATTCGGCAACATAAGCCGCTAGGCGGGATAAATTGCAGGGGATATACTGTCAGACTTATTACAACAACCCCGCAGACTGCGCCCCCGCGGCGTTGTGTCCAAACCTTTCAGCCTACCGGGATGACGAATTGACTAACCCAACCACGAGTCCGCAGATGTACGAACCGGAATTCACGCCGGAGGTCGCGCTTGCGACCGAGCCGCTGCGGGAGCGGCTTGCTGACGTTATTCCGGACGTCGAATGGGCTGTGCACGCGCCTTACATCGATGCAATCAACAAGCTCAAGCGTGAAATGAACGCGGTGCTGCTGGTGCACAACTATCAGACACCGGAAATTTTTCATGGTGTTGCCGATTTTGCCGGCGACTCGCTGGCGCTGGCCCGGCGGGCCACTGAAGTCGATGCCGACATCATCGTCCAGTGCGGCGTCCACTTCATGGCGGAAACCACAAAGCTGCTGAATCCCGAGAAAACGGTGTTAATTCCTGACCTGCGTGCCGGCTGCTCTTTGGCGGCGTCGATCACGGGCGCCGATGTGCGTCGCCTGCGCGCCGAAAACCCGGGTGCGCCGGTCGTTTCCTACGTCAACACTACAGCCGAGGTGAAAGCCGAAACAGATATCTGCTGCACCTCGGCAAATGCGGTGGAAATCGTCGAGTCGCTGGGTGTCGACAAAGTGATTTTTACGCCGGATGGTTATCTCGCGCGCTACGTCCAAAGCCAGACGGACGTCGAGCTGGTCTTTTGGGAGGGCGCGTGCGAAGTGCACGAGCGCTTTACCGGCGACGAGCTCCGCGCCTACCGCAAGAGTTACCCGGGCATCCACGTGATCGCCCACCCCGAATGTCCGCCGGACGTGCTTGAAGAGGCCGACTTTGTGGGCTCTACATCAGGCATGATTAATCATGTGGGCGAGGTAAAGCCAAAACAAATCATTATGATCACCGAGTGCTCGATGAGCGACAACGTGGCCGTTGAGCACCCTGACGTCGAATTTATCCGCCCCTGCAATCTGTGTCCGCATATGAAGCGCATTACGTTGCCCAAGATCCTGCATGCGTTGCGCAATATGCAATACAAAGTCGAGATTGACCCGGCTATTGCCGCGCGTGCGCGCCGTTCTGTAGAGCGGATGCTGGAGGTGGGCCGTCAGGACCGCTGATGAATGCCGCGGTTGATAGTCCGGCGGGCCAGGATAGCCGGGTTCTGGTTCTTGGCGGTGGCGCCGCCGGCTTAAGCACCGCGCTAAGGCTGGCCGCGCGTGGTCAGCGCACCGTGGTTCTGGCCAAGCGGCCGCTTGCGGAAAGTTCCAGCAACTACGCGCAGGGCGGGATTGCGGCCGTCATGTCGGCCACCGACAGTATCGAATCTCATGTGGAAGACACGCTGCGAGCCGGCGGCGGGCTGTGTCACCGGACAACCGTCGAGTTTATTGCGACTCATGCGCGTGGTGCCATCGAATGGTTGCTGGAGCAGGGCGCAGGCTTTACCGCCGCAGAGAACGGGGAGGGCTTGCACCTGACGCGGGAGGGCGGGCATTCGGAGCGCCGCATCGTGCATGCCAGCGATGCTACGGGTGCGGAGGTCATGCTGGCGCTCGAAGCGCGCGTCCAGGCCAGCCCCCTGATCGAGATGCGGCATGACTGCATCGCGATAGACCTGATCACCACCGACAAGCTGGGTATCAAAGGCCCGAACACCGTGCTCGGCGCCTATGCGCTCAATCGGTCTACCGGTCGCGTCGAGGTCCTGCGCGCGGATGCCGTTGTCCTCGCAACAGGCGGTGCATCCAAGGTGTATCTGTATACAAGTAACCCGGATACCTCCACCGGCGACGGCATGGCGACGGCCTGGCGCGCCGGTTGCCGCGTGGCCAATATGGAGTTCGTCCAGTTCCATCCGACCTGCCTGTATCATCCTCGCGCGAAGTCGTTTCTGATCTCGGAGGCGGTTCGCGGCGAAGGCGGCAAGCTGCGCTTGCCAGACGGGCAACGGTTTATGGACGCGCATGACGAGCGCGGTGAACTCGCGCCCCGTGATATCGTCGCCCGCGCTATCGACTACGAGATGAAGCGCGGCGGACACGACTCCGTGTTTCTGGATATCAGCCACCAGCCGCCGGACTTTGTCCGTGAACACTTCCCCAATATCTCGGCGCGCTGCCTGCAGTTTGGTTTCGACATGACCCGCGAGCCGCTGCCCGTGGTGCCGGCGGCCCATTACACCTGCGGAGGCGTGGTCACGGATCTTGACGGCCGCACGGATATTGCCGGTCTGTATGCGGTCGGGGAGTGCGCGCACACGGGCTTGCACGGGGCCAACCGGCTGGCCAGC